>CAXGUG010000024.1:0-40338 GCA_964012715.1 uncultured Rhodospirillaceae bacterium
GTGGCTCGAACCAATCGCCGTCGGCCCTGGCCTGGAAATTCGCCCGCCATGAAGACGGCGCGGTGCCCGTGGTCCGCATCCGCTTGAAAGACTTCGACACTGTCTATTCCGCCCATTTCGCGGGGTATGGCTCGATCCCCGCGACCCTGCATCCCGTACCCGGAACAGTGGTGACCCTGTTCATCAATTGGCTGACTCCGGACCAATTGGCGCAGATGCACAGCACGGAAACGGGCAAAGGAAATTACGTCTATGGCGAGTTGGACAATCTGCAGATGGATGTCGAATTCGGCCCGCCCGTGACGCGCGCCGGGGCCTATATCGGCACCCGCGGCGCGCTGGCCATCGATGGCCGCCCGGTCCCATTGGGCGAGGTTCAGGCCGAAGGCCGCCCCCATCCGGCGCTGAGGCAGCGGGACCTGATCCAACGACTGCTCGACCTGCATGCCCTAAGCGACACGGTTGAGTCCTATATCCAGCGCAATATCGATGACGAGGCGGAACGCGAACGCCGCCAATTGCTGATTCGCGCCGGGTCGGTTCCTTTCGATTACGCCGCGTTCTTTCCCATAGGCTAAACGCGCACGATCCTTCGCCCCGGTCTTTGCCCCTGTCCAAACCGTATTCTGACAGGTACCTTTTCCCGTCATGGAACAATTGCTGTCGGACCTTTCGCTGATACGCGACGGACTGCTGAACGCTGCGGCGGACTATTGGGCCCCGCTGGCGGAAACGGTCTCGACCATGCCGACCTGGGCAATCGCCGCCGCGGCGGCCGGGGCCCTGGCTTTGATTGCCGTTCTGATCTTCAGTGGACGGCGGCTCAAGGGCGGCGAGCGCCTGGATCGCCCCGACCCCGTCTTGCGCACGCAACCGGCAGCGGACGACCCGTTCCCTCTATCCCCAACCTTGCCCCCGGCCGAGGCCCCGATCGAGGCGCCGACGCCGGACGCCCCCACGCCGCTGGAACCACAGCCCCTTCCGGACACGCCGGAAATTCACGGCCTGGCTGAAATCCTGGCCGAGCGGGGATTGGACGACGACGCGCGGGACGGTCGCCTGCGATCCTTCGCCGGCGAACTGGATGACCTGCGCGGTCGCCTGGGCACGGTCAGCGCGGGGTCACCGGCAACGGCCAAGCTTTTGCACGATGCCCGCAGCGCCATTGCTTCGGGTGACATCCAACACGGTACGGACCTGCTGATCCGCGCCGCCGAGGAAGAAGACACCACGGGCCACAAACATTCCTGGACCGCCGACATTCACGGCCGCGCGGCGGCCTTGACCCGGCTGGTCGCGGGCGATTTGACCGCGGCCCGGGGCGATTCCGAGGAAGCAGCGACCCTCTATCGTCTTGCCGCCGACGCGGCCCCCCACGACGATTTGGAATTGCGGGTCGAATGCCTGGGCCGTCTGGCCACGCTGGCCCATGAGCGGGAAGATTACCGCACCGCCCGCAAACATTTCGCCGAGGCCCTGGAGGTTCTGGAAACCGCCCGCGCCGATGGCCACCCGGACATGGGCGGGGTGCTGAACAACCTGGGCCTGGCCTGCGACCTGTCCGGTGACGGGCGATCGGCGGAACAATATTACCAACGCGCCCTGGCCGCCGACGAAGCCGCCTGGGGCGACGATCACCTGAACGTCGCCGCCGTATTGAACAACCTGGGCCTGTTCTACCGCCGCCGCGGCAAGACCCAGGCGGCCGAGCCGTTATTCCGCCGCGCCGTGACGATCAAGGAAAAGCATTTGATGCCGGGCGATCCGTCCCTCGCCCTCAGCCAGGTCAATCTGGCTGCCGCCCTGCGCGCCTTGGGCCGGGAACAGGACGCCCAGGACCTGGAACGCCGCGCCGGCCTTCCGCCCGCGCCGGAGCCGGAAACGGAAATTTCGGATCAGTTCGCACCCGGCGAAGACACGGATGAAAGCCCCATCGGCGAGGATGAGCCGGACGACCGACCCATCCCAGCAAATTGACGTGGCGTCAGCCTTTCGCCTGCCCTGGAAATCTGTATAGTCGCCCACTCTCTTGCCGTCCGGAGGCAATGACCAGACGGCCAAGATCAATACCCTGCCGTCGGCAATGGCGTCGGCGGCCGCTCGAAGGCAAGGACCAAGCGACATGACGGAAAAAACCGGAATCATGATTTGCGGCCATGGCAGCCGCGACCAGGGCGCAGTCGAGGAATTCGGCACCCTGGCAGGCCATCTGGCCAAACGTTTTCCCCAGTACGAGGTCGAAAGCGGCTTCCTGGAATTCGCGACCCCGGTGATTCGCACCGGGCTGGACAAGCTGCGCGACCGGGGCGTCAACCGCATCATCTGCGTGCCCGGCATGCTGTTTGCGGCGGGCCACGTGAAAAACGATCTGCCGTCCGAGATCAACAATTTCGCCCATGCCCATCCCGATCTGGATGTGCGGTTCGGGCGTGAACTGGCAATCGATTCGCGCCTGCTGCGCGCCGCCCAGGTCCGCATCGAGCAGGCCGAAGCGGAAGCCAACGCCAACGGCCATATTGCCCGCGAAGACACCCTGTTGATGGTGGTCGGGCGCGGCACCAACGACCCGGACGCCAATTCCAACGTCAACAAGGTCGCCCGCATGCTGTGGGAAGGGATGGATTTCGGCTGGGCCGAGGTCAGCTATTCCGGCGTCGCCTATCCCCTGGTCGACGAGGGCCTGAAGAAGGCGGTGAAGCTCGGCTACAAACGGATCATCGTATTTCCCTACTTCCTGTTCACCGGCATCCTGGTCAACCGCATCTATCGCTGGGCCGACGAATGCGCCGCCGCCCACCCCGAGGTCGATGTCGTCAAGGCCCCGTACCTGAACGACCACGAAGACCTGATCGACTGTTTCGCCGACCGCGTCGAAGAAGCCCTGAATGGCGACAACAAGATGAACTGCCTGCTGTGCAAATACCGCGAGCAGATCATCGGGTACGAAGACGACCACGGCATGGCTCAGGTCGGCCATCACCACCACGTCGTCGGCATCGGCACGGACGGCCACGGCGCCGAGGATCATGGCGTGGTCCACGGCAAGCACGGCCATAGCCATAGCCATAGCCATGGCCACCATCATCACCATGGCCATTCCCATGGGCATGATCACTCTCATGGGCATGATCATTCCCACGATCACGGGCATTCCCATGATCACAACCATGATCACGGCCATAGTCACGACGCCCCCAAACAGGGTTCCGAAGGCTAAAGCGCGGGATCCCCGGAGATGTTCGATTACGTCCGCGATCCGGCGGAAATCTACCGCCGGTCTTTCGCCACCATCGAGGCCGAGGCGGACCTGCGCCGCTTCGTCGGGGCGGAACGGACACTGGCCGTGCGCCTGATCCATGCCTGCGGCATGGCCGATATCGGGGGCGAGTTGGTCTTATCGAACGAACCGGGACGGGTCGGCACCGCGGCGTTGCAGAACGGCGCGCCGATCCTGGTCGATGCGGAAATGGTTGCACGCGGCATCATCGCCAGCCGTCTGCCCGCGGGAAACCGGGTAATCTGCACCCTCAATGCCGAGGGCGTGCGCGAGCATGCCCAGGGCTTGGGCACCACCCGGTCCGCCGCCGCCGTCGATTCATGGATTCCCGACCTGGCGGGCGCTGTCGTCGCCATCGGCAATGCGCCGACGGCCCTGTTTCGGCTTCTGGAACTGCTGGCAGAGGGCGCGCCCAAGCCGGCCGTGATCCTGGGCTTTCCCGTCGGCTTCATCGGGGCGGCGGAATCCAAACAAGCGTTGATCGAACACGCAGGCGACGTGCCCTTCGCCACCCTACCGGGCCGCCGGGGCGGCAGCGCCTTGGCCGCCGCCGCGATCAACGCGCTTTGCCCCGCGCCGGAAGCAAAGGCACCGTCATGACCGAGCGTTGGTTGACTGTCGTCGGTATCGGCGAAGACGGCCTGAACGGCCTGAGCACCCATGCCCGCGCCCTGGTCGACGCGGCCGAGGTCCTGGTCGGCGGCGAACGTCATCTGGCCATGACCCCGTCCGACGACCGCCCGCGCATCACCTGGGGCGACGGCCTGACCCCGGGGATCGAGCGCATTGCCGAACATGAAGGCAAGGCGGTCTGCGTCCTGGCCACGGGCGATCCGTTGAATTTCGGCATCGGCAAGCGCCTGGTCGAACGGTTCGGCATCGACGCGATGAACATCGTCCCGACCGCGGGCGCCTTCGCCCTGTTGGCGGCGCGGATGGGCTGGTCCCTGAACGACGGCATGGTGCGTACCGTCAGCTGCCACGCCTTCCCGGTCACGGTCCTGAACCGTCACCTGTTACCCGGCATGAAGCTATTGATCCTGGCCCGCAACGGCGAGACACCGGCCGAGATCGCGGCCCTGTTGGAGGCGCGCGGCTTCGGCGACAGCGCGATGACCGTGATCGAACACATGGGCGGGCCGGACGAAGGCCGCTACGACACCATGGCCGAGGAATGGGAAGGCCGCAGGGTCAAGGACCTGAACGTCATCGCCCTGCATCTTTGGGCGAAACCCGGCGTCGCCGTCTGGCCCGAAGTTCCGGGCCTGCCTGAAGAAGCCTTTCAACACGACGGCAAGATCACCAAGCGCGAGGTTCGCGCCGCGACCATCGCCCGTCTGGCCCCCATGCCGGGGCAAATGCTGTGGGACATCGGGGCCGGGTCCGGCGCGGTCGCCATTGAATGGTTGCGCGCGGCGGCAGGCTCACAAGCCATTGCAATGGAACGCGATCCGGCGCGCTGGCCCGATATCGAAGCCAATGCCGCCAACCTGGGCGTGCCGCATCTGAAATTGTTGAAGGGCGAAGCCCCGGCCTGCTTGGGCGATGCGGACGGCCCGCCCGATGCCGTATTCGTCGGCGGCGGCCTGTCCCAGCCGGACGTGATCGACGCGGCCCTGGCCGCGTTGAAGCCCGGTGGGCGGTTGGTCGCCAATGCGGTAACGCTGGAGGCGCAAGAGATCCTGATCGCGCAGCACCGCCAGCGGGGCGGCGAACTGGCGCGCATTTCCGTGGCCCGCGACAGCGCCGTCGGCGGCCTGACCGCGATGCGCCCGCTGATGGACGTGTTGCAATGGGCCGTGGTGAAATCATGACCGAAAAATCGCAAAAAACCGGCATGCTCTATGGCGTCGGCGTCGGCCCTGGCGACCCGGACCTGCTGACCCTGAAGGCGGTGAAGGTCATCGCCCAGGCTCCGGTGATCGCCTATCCGGCGGCGGAAAACGCCGATAGCCTAGCCCGCGCCATCGCAGCACCACACATCCCCGAAGGCAAGACCGAGATCGCCATCGTGACCCCGATGGTGCCGGGGAACTTCCCCGCCAACGACGTCTATGACGCCTATGCCAAGGATATATCCGGGCATCTGTCCGCCGGGCGCGACGTCGCGATTTTGTGCGAGGGCGATCCCTTCCTCTACGGCTCGTTCATGTATCTGTTCCTGCGTCTGGCCGAAGACTTCCCGACCCAGGTCGTGCCCGGCGTCTCGTCGCTGGCCGCCTGCGCCGCCGTGGCGGGCGCGCCCCTGGTGTCCCGCAATCAGGTCCTGACCGTGATCCCCGGCCCCCTGGACGAGGCCGAATTGGAAGCCCGCCTGTCGGGCGCCGAAGCCGCCGCCATCATGAAAGTCGGCCGCCACATGGCAAAAGTCCGGGACGTCCTGTCCCGACTGGGCCGCCTGGACCGGGCCCAATATGTGGAACGCGCCACCATGGCCGATCAAAAGGTCATGCCCCTGGCCGACGCCCCTGACAAAGCCCCTTATTTTTCGATGATCCTGGTGCGCTCGCCGGAATCCGTCGAACGGTCGAACAAGACGGGAGACAACCTGCCATGACCGACTTCGCCCAACCGCCCGTGATCCTGGCCGTGACCGAACCGGGCGCCGCCTTGGCCCGCCGCCTCCAGGCCGTGGTGCCAGGCGCGCTGGTTCATGGCCGCGTCGACCGCGTGGCCCAGGCCGATGACTTCTTTCCCGAAACCACCGGCCACGTCGCCGAATTGTTCGCCGCCGGACATCCGGTGATCGGCATCTTCGCCTCGGGCATCCTGATCCGCGCCCTGGCCCCGCTGTTGGCCGACAAGGTGGCCGAACCGCCGGTGATTTCCGTGGCCGAGGACGGCAGCGCCGTGGTCCCCCTGTTGGGCGGGCATTCCGGGGCCAATCGCCTGGCCCGCGAGATCGCGCAGGCGTTGGGCGTCAGCGCCGCCGTGACCACCACGGGCGATCTACGCCACGGCATCGGGGTGGACGATCCGCCCGCCGGCTGGACCGTCGCCAACCGCAAGAAATCGCTGTCGGTCGCCGCCGCGTTGCTGGCCGGGGAGCCGGTGCGCCTGGACGTTCAGGCCGGGGATGCTTCCTGGCTGGCCGAGGCCGGCCTGCCCGTGGACCCTGCCGCGATGCCGGGTATCGTCGTGACCGACCGCGCCGTCGGCGAGACCGAAGACTTGGTGCTACATCCGCCGGTTCTGGCCGTCGGCGTCGGCTGCGAACGGGATGCCGACCCAGCGGAATTGCGTGATTTGGTCGAACGGACCCTGGCTGAGAACGGCCTGGCCACCGGAGCCGTTGCCTGCGTCGCCTCGATCGACGTCAAAATGGACGAGGCCGCCGTCAACGTCCTGGGCGACGCCCTGGGTGCCCCCGTGCGGTTCTTCGACGCGGCGACGCTGGAGGCCGAGACCCCGCGCCTCGCCAATCCGTCGAACATCGTGTTTCAGGAAGTCGGCTGCCACGGCGTATCCGAAGGGGCAGCCCTGGCCGCCGCCGGATCGGACGCGGAATTGATCGTCGCCAAGACCAAATCGAAGCGCGCGACCTGCGCCGTCGCCCGCGCTGTCGGGAACATCGATGCCGCCACGGTCGGCCGGGCGCGCGGCCGTCTGACCGTGGTCGGCACCGGGCCGGGCACGCCGCTGTGGCGCACGCCTGCCGTGTCCCGCGCGGTGGCCGAGGCGACGGACTTGGTCGGCTATGGCCTGTATCTGGATTTGCTGGGCCCGGCGACGGCGGGCAAGACCCTCTATTCCTCGGAATTGTCGGAAGAAGAAGCCCGCGCCCGCAAGGCGCTGGAACTCGCCGCCGAGGGCCGCAACGTCGCCCTGGTCTGCTCCGGCGACCCGGGCGTTTACGCCCTGGCGACCCTGGTGGTCGAGTTGATCGACCGGATCGACGATCCTGCCTGGAACCGGGTCGAGGTCGTGATCGAGCCCGGCGTCAGCGCGCTTCAGGCCGCCGCCGCCCGGGCGGGAGCACCCCTGGGCCATGATTTCTGCGCGGTCTCCCTGTCGGACCTGCTGACCCCTTGGGAGGTGATCGAAAAGCGCCTGCGCGCCGCCGCCGAAGGCGATTTCGTCATGGCCCTGTACAATCCCGTGTCCAAACGACGGCGTTGGCAGTTGGAAAAGGCGCGCGACATTATGCTGACCCGCCGCCCGCCCGAGACGCCGGTCATCCTGGCCCGCAAGCTGGGCCGCGAGGGCGAGGCCATTTCGGTGATCCCGCTGAAGGACCTGCACCCCGACGCAGTCGACATGCTGACCCTGGTGATGATCGGATCGTCCGACACCCGCCTCATCACGCGCGGCGCGCGGCGCTGGGTCTATACCCCGCGCGGTTACGCCGGAAAGGCCGCCAAACAACAGGAGACGGGGACATGACCGTTCATTTCATCGGCGCCGGACCCGGCGCGCCCGACCTGATTACCGTGCGCGGCCTGAACCTGATCCGCGCCTGTCCGGTGGTGCTCTACGCCGGGTCGCTGGTTCCGGCCGAGGTCGTGGCCGAAGCCCCCGAGGGCGCGCGGGTGATCGACACCGCGCCCATGAACCTGGACGAAATCGTCGCCGAGATCGAAACCGCCCATGCGGCGGGACAGGACGTGGCCCGCGTGCATTCCGGCGACCCGTCGATCTATGGCGCGATCGCCGAACAGATTCGCCGCCTGGACGCCCTGGGCATTCCCTATGACATTACGCCGGGCGTACCCGCCTTCGCCGCCGCCGCCGCCGCCCTCGGCAAGGAACTGACCCTGCCCAACGTCAGCCAGACCATCGTCCTGACCCGGACTTCCGTGCGCGCCTCGGACATGCCCGAAGGCGAAGATCTGGACACCTTGGGCAAAAGCGGCGCGACCCTCGCAGTGCATCTTTCGGTCAACAACCTGGCCAAGGTGGTGCGCGAATTGACGCCCCATTACGGCGAAGACTGCCCGGTCGTCGTCGCCTATCGGGTCACCTGGCCGGATCAGCAGTTCGTCCACGGCACGCTCGCCGACATTCGCGCCAAGGTGAAGGAAGCGGGCTTCACCCGCACTGCCTTGATCCTGGTCGGCCGGGTGTTGGGCCATGCCAATTTCGATGATTCCGCCCTTTACGCCGCCGCCCATCACCACGTGTTGCGGCCCAAGAAAACGACCGCCTGAGCCAGCTAGGCCGTCTCCAGCCAATCCAGCGCCGCGTCGATGCTATCGGCATGCGGCGGCGGCGGTGGGGACGGCGGGTCGATCAGCAGGACCGATATCCCCAAATCCAAGGCGGCATCGATTTTCGCACGGGATGCATCGCTGCCGCCGTTTTTAGCGACCAGGGTGTCGATGGCGAATTGCTGCAGCATGCGGCGCTCGTCGTCATAACCGCCGGGGCGGCCCGTCAGGACATGGCAATCGGCGAACAGCGGTGGCGTTTGCGGCGCATCGATGAAGCGCAGCAGAAAGAAGCGATCCGTTAGTTCATTGAATTGATTTACTTCCTGGCGCCCGATGGCCAGAAAGATGCGTTCTCCCCGGCCCTGCAACTCCGCTACGACGGCATTTATGCTGCGAAAATGCTGCACCTTATCAGGTTGCACAAAATTCCATGGGCGGCGCATCAGCACCATGCGCGGCACACCCGCCCGTTCCGTCGCCTGGGCGGCGTTGCGAGAGATTTCCTCGGCAAAGGGATGGGTCGCGTCGATCACCGCATCGACGTTTTCGGCACGGATGTATTGGGCCATGCCGCCCGCCCCACCGAACCCGCCGCAATAAACTTCGCCCACCGGCATCCGGGGGGCAATCGTGCGCCCGGCCAAGGACGAGATCACCCGTATGTCCGGGAACCGTGCCGTCGCGGCGGCGGCCAGGGCGCGGGCCTCGGCCGTGCCGCCCAGGATCAACAGCGTCCTAATCATCCGTCAGCCCCCGGCCCGGCCGACCAATTGGCCTTTGCGGTCGAACACCAGAACCTCAACCTCCACGTCCCCCGCCAGGGCCGCCAAGGCGACCTCACGCGCACCGGCGGCGACCCGGTCGGCCAGCGGCAGCCCCGCACCCTGCGCCAGGGTCAGGGCCTCCATCCCGGTGTTGGCGGCGGCGATTTGCTGCGCAACATCCGGGGTCTCCGCCGCCAGCGTTGCCAGGCGCGGCAGGTCCAATGACGAGCGCGCGGAATGCAGGTCCAGATTGCCTTGCGCCAGCTTGGCCAGCTTGCCGAACCCGCCCGCCAGGGTCAGGCGCGGCAAGGGGTGTCGGCGCAGATATTTGAGCATCCCGCCCGCGAAATCACCCATGTCGATCAGGGCCATGTCGGGCAGGTCATAAATCTTTTTGACCGCCTGTTCCGAGGTCGATCCCGTGGCCGCGGCGATATGCGTAACGCCGTTGGCCCGGGCCACGTCGATGCCGCGATGAATGGCGTGAATCCAGGACGAACAGGAATAAGGGATAACGACCCCGGTGGTGCCCAGAACCGACAGGCCCCCAAGGATGCCCAGGCGGCCGTTCATGGTTTTCGCCGCCAGGGTTTCGCCGTCCTTGATGGAAACCGTGACTTCCACGTCTTCCGGCCCCTGAAAACGGCGCGACAGATCATGGATCACAGCGGTCATCATGCCGCGCGGCCCCGGGTTGATCGCCGGTTCGCCCGGCGGCAGGGGTAGGCCGGGCTTGGTTACCGTCCCCACACCCGGCCCGGCGCGAAAGGTCACGCCGCTGCCGTCCGCGCCGGGGCGCAGGGTGGCGGAGACTTCGGCGCCATGGGTCACGTCCGGATCGTCGCCCGCATCCTTGATCACCGCGGCGGTCGCTGCCCCCGCATCCAGGCCCGTTCGGCACAGGACGAACGACGGTTCCTCCCCCCGGGGCAGGGTGATCGTCACCGCTTCGGGGAACCGTCCGGTGACCAATGCCTCGTAGGCAGCCGCCGTCGCCGCCGTGGCGCAGGCGCCGGTGGTCCAACCGCGTTTCAAGTTTCCGTCGGGTTTACGAGCAGGCATGTGCGCAAAATACCGCATTGACCATCATCGACCCACAAGAGAAAACGGTATCCCAGCATGCGCGCGAAAAAGGGAGGAACCGCCGTCATGACCGACCAAACATCTTCATTCGACGCCTATTCCCCGGCGCAAATGGCCAAACGGGTCGAAACCGCCGGCGCGGCCAAGGCGGCCCTTCCCCTATTGCCGCTGTTTACCTTGGCGGTTCTGGCCGGGGCCTTCATCGCCTTTGGGGCGATGCTGTTCACTTTGACCATGACCCAGCACGGCATGGGCCTTGGCCCGGCGCGGATCCTGGGCGGGATTACCTTTTCGCTGGGCCTGATTTTGGTGGTTGTCGGCGGGGCGGAACTGTTCACCGGCAATCTGCTGCTGGTCATGGGTTGGGCCGACCGGAAGATCGGGACCGGCGCTATCTTGCGAAATTGGGCGGTTGCCTATGTCGGGAACTTCGTCGGCGCGGTGGCGATGGCCTTCCTTGCCTATTGGTCCGGGTTCATGGACATGGGATCGGGCGCTGTCGGCGGCACGGCGATCAAGATCGCGACGGCCAAGGTGGAATTGGATTTCACGACTGCTTTTGTGCGCGGCGTATTGTGCAATACCCTGGTCTGCCTGGCCGTATGGCTGTGCTTCGCGTCCCACAACGTGATCGGCAAGATTTTCGCCATTCTGTTCCCGATCACGGCCTTCGTGGCGCTGGGGTTCGAGCATTCCATCGCCAATATGTATTTCATCCCGGTCGGGATGTTGGCGGCAGGGAACGAGGCCTATGCGGCGGCGGCAGGGATGCTGCCCGCCGGGGCGGGGCTGACCTTGGCCGGGTTCATCGGCAATCTGGTTCCGGTCACCCTGGGCAACATGGTCGGCGGGGGCCTGTTCGTGGCCGCGACCTATTATCTTGTCTATTTGCGGCCACATTCCTGAGGTCATATCCCGAGCCTTGAGGTCGCCTCTTCAGCAAGGGGGTTGATCCCGCGATCAAAGTCCGTACCTTGCCTCCATCCCGAGCCCCATCCAGAAACAACCGGCGATCAATCATGTCCGACATCCAATCCAAGACCATTGCCCGCCTGCGCCTGGTGCGCCGCATCGTCATCGGACTGGTGCTGGTCCTGGCCGTGGTCGTTGCCGGTGTGATCGCCGAACGGCGCTTGTCCGAATCCCAATCCGGCCCGCAAGGCGCCACCGTCACCGCGCCCGAGGTCAAGATCGGCGGCCCCTTCACCCTGACCGATCAGAACGGCCGCCAAGTGACCGAAGCCGATTTCCGCGGCAAGGCAATGCTGATTTTCTTCGGGTACACCTTCTGCCCCGACGTCTGCCCGACCTCGCTGACCGAAATCTCGACGGCGATGGATCAATTGGGGCCGCTCGCCGATAAAGTCACGCCGGTGTTCGTCACCGTCGATCCGGAACGCGACACCGTCGATGTGATGAAGGACTACGTGTCCCATTTCCATCCCAGCGTGGTCGGCCTGACCGGCACGCCGGAGCAGGTCAAACAGGTCGCCAAGGCCTACCGCGTTTATTTCGCCAAGGTCCCCGACGAAGGCGGCGACAAGAACGCCTATCTGATGGATCATTCCTCGGTCATCTATTTGATGGGGCCGGACGGTAAGTTCCTGGCCCATTTCAACCATCAGACCGATGGCGCCACCATGGCCGAGAGGATGAAATCCCTGCTGTGACCGCGCACTTACCCCCCGGCGTTGTCATCGCCGCCCCGTCGTCGGGCAGCGGCAAGACGTTGCTGACGCTGGGCTTGCTGCGGCATTTCCGCGATTCCGACCTTGCCGTCGCCTCGGCCAAGGTCGGACCCGACTATATCGATCCCGCCTTTCACGCCGCGGCAGGCGGCCGTCCCTGCCCCAATGTGGACCTTTGGGCCATGCGGTCCGCGACCCTGGGCGCGTCCTTGGCCCGCGCGGCGCAGGACGCCGACCTGATTGTCTGCGAAGGGGTCATGGGCCTGTTCGACGGGGCCAACCTGGATGACGGCTCGACCGCCGATGCCGCCCGCCGGTTCGGCTGGCCGGTGGTGCTGGTCGTTGATGCGGCGTCGCAGGGGGCCTCCGCCGCCGCCCTGGTCGGCGGGTTCGCCCGCCACCGCGCCGACGTGACCGTCGCGGGCGTGATCTTCAACCGTACCGGCAGCGACCGCCACGCCGACATCCTGCGCGCCGCCATGGCCGCCGATCACCCGGACATCCCGGTCCTGGGTTGTTTGCCGCGCCTGTCGGGCCTGAAACTACCGGAACGACACCTGGGCCTGGTTCAAGCGCAGGAGCATGGCGATCTGGAAGCATTCCTGACAGCTGCGGCGGAAGCCGTCGCCGATCATGTCGACACCACGGCGCTGCGCGCGTTGGCGCGACCGACCCGCGCGGTCACCGATGGCCCAATCCCGCCACTGCCGCCGCTCGGCCAGCACATCACGGTCGCCCGCGACCGGGCCTTTTCCTTCATCTATCCGCATGTGCTGGACGGCTGGCGCAAGGCGGGGGTCGAAATTTCCTTTTTCTCGCCCCTGGCCGACGAAGCCCCGGCGGCGGACGCCGATGCGGTCTATCTGCCGGGCGGCTATCCCGAACTGCATGCCGGGCAAATCGCCGCCAATGCCCGGTTCCTCGCGGGCCTGCGCGGCGCGGCTGCGGCGGGGCACCCGATCCTGGGGGAATGCGGGGGATACATGGTTCTGGGGCAGGCGTTGACCGATGCCGAAGGCCAATGCCACGCCATGGCCGGATTGCTGCCGGTCGAGACGTCTTTCGCGCAGCGGCGGCTGCATTTGGGATACCGACGGGCCGCCACCCTGGCCGACGGGCCGCTCGGGCCCCGGGGGACGATCCTCGGCGGACATGAATTCCATTACGCGACGATCTTAAGCGAAGGACCCGGCGATGCGCTGTTCACGGCGACCGACGCACGCGGTCAGTCCCTGCCTCCCATGGGTCAGCGGCGGGACAATGTGATGGGATCATTTGTCCACTTGATCGACCGGCAGGACAGCGCGGCCTGACGACTGTATGCTGCGCGCCGCAACCATCGGCGGAGCCCCCCAATGTTCGGACTATTCGGAAAGAGCGATAAGAAACGAAAGCGCGATGCCGCGCCGCCGTTCTGGAAAACCAAAGGCCTGGGCGAGATGTCCAAGCAGGAATGGGAATCGCTCTGCGACGGCTGTGGGCGCTGCTGCCTGAATAAGCTGGAAAACGAAGCGACCGGCGAAATTCTGTATACCGACGTGGCCTGCCGCCTGTTGGATACGGAAACCTGCAAGTGCTCCAGCTATCCCGACCGCAAGCGGTTCGTGCCCGAATGCCAGATTCTGACGCCGCGCATGGTGCGCAAGCTCGGCTGGCTGCCCTCGACCTGTGCATACCGCTTGATTTCCGAAGGTCAGGACCTTTATTGGTGGCATCCCCTAGTTTCCGGCGATCCGGAAACGGTGCATTATGCCGGGATCTCGGTGCGCGGCCGCGTGGTTTCGGAACGCGATACCGACGATCTGGAAAACCACGTAGTGGGCTGGCCCAAATAACCCACCCGTGCCGGGACGAACCGGCCAGGGCCGGCGACGAAGGAGAGAAACATGAGTGCGACCGAACTGGAACTTACCGGCGTCTATGCCGCCGTCTTGACCCCGCAGCACGCGGACCTCAGCCCCGATCACGACCGCCTGGCGGCCCATAGCCGCTGGTTGCTGGCCAATGGCTGTGACGGCCTGGGCATCCTGGGCACCACCGGTGAAGCCAATTCGTTCACCCTGGCCGAGCGCCTGGAAATTCTCGACAAGCTGGCGGAAAACGGCATCCCGACCCAGGGCATGATGCCCGGCACCGGCTGCTGCGCCATTCCCGATACGGTTGAGCTGACCAAGAAGGCGCTGGAAATCGGCGCCGGTTCGGTCCTGATGCTGCCGCCGTTCTATTACAAGAACCAGTCGGACGAAGGCCTGTTCGCTGCCTATTCCGAAGTGATCCAGCGGATCGGCTCCGACAAGCTGAAAATCTGCCTGTATCACTTCCCGCAGATGTCCAACGTGCCGATTTCCATGAACCTGATCGGCATGCTGCGTAAGGAGTATCCGAACACGGTCGTCGGCATGAAGGATTCGTCCAACGTGTTGGAAAACATGCTGACGGCGACCAAGGAATTCCCCGGCTTCTGCGTGTTCTCGGGCGCGGACGACCTGATGCTGCCGGTGCTGCGGTCCGGCGGTGCGGGCTGCATCACGGCCTGTTCGAACATCGCCCCGGACCTGGCGCAGAGCGTCTATTCCGAATATCGCGCCAATGGCGATTCCGGCGACATCGAAGCCCGCCATCAGACCCTGTCCAGCGTGCGCAAGATCATTTCCGGCTATCCGCTGGTGCCGTCGCTGAAGGCAATGACCGCGCGCAACTACAACGACGACGCTTGGTTCAACATGCGCCCGCCGATCATGCGCATGGACGACGCCCAGACCCAGAAGCTGTATCATGAATACGACGGCGCCGGTCTGGTCATGGCCAAAGCGGCCTAAGCGGGCGGCGCGGTGAACGGCGGCGAACGCGGCCGGACACTTCCTACCCTGGGCCTCGATCACGACCGTCCCGGCGACGGCGCGGTGCCGTTGCGCATTCGCCGCAACAACCGCGCCAAACGCCTGATCCTGCGCGCCGATCCGGCGACGGGAACGGCGGTCGTAACATGCCCGCCCTGGGTCTCGGATGCCGAGGCCCGGGCCTTCGCCGAAAAGCAGGCGGCGTGGATTCGCCGCCGCCTGCAATCGGCCCCGCCGGTCGTGCCTTTCGCCGACGGCGGCGAAATTCCCTATCTGGGCCAGCCCCATATCATCCGCCATCGCCCCGATCGGCGCGGCGGCGTATGGACCGAAACCGACGGCGCGGTCGCCGAAATTCACGTCAGCGGCCAGGCCGAACATCTGCCCCGCCGCCTGGGCGATTGGCTGAAGCGCGACGCCCGGCGGCAGATCCAGCCCCGCGTCGCCGCCGCCGCCGAAACGCTGGGCGTGCGCGCCGGGCGGATCACCGTACGCGACACCAAAAGCCGCTGGGGCTCCTGCGCCGCCAACGGCAACCTGTCGTTCTCGTGGCGGCTGGTGATGGCCCCGGAACGGGTGCTGGATTATGTCGTCGCCCACGAAGTCGCCCATCTGCGTGAGCACAACCACAGCCCGCGGTTCTGGGCCTTGGTCGAAAGCCTGATCGACGACATGGACGACTGCCGCCAATGGCTGCGCGACGAAGGCGCTGGCCTGCACCTGATCGGGCCGTCACCGGACGGCGATTGAATGGCAAGAACCGGATAGTCCTGGGGCGCAGGCGGCCCTAGGCTGGCGTCATGACAAAAGCATCGACATCGACCGAACAAGACGAAACCCGCTGGCGGCAGGTCACGGACCGCGAACCCGGCGGCGATTTTCTATATGCCGTGACCAGCACGGGCGTCTATTGCCGCCCCGGTTGTTCGTCGCGCCTGCCGAAGCGCGAGAACGTTCGCTATTTCGACGATGGCCCAGCGGCGGAACGCGCCGGATTTCGCCCCTGCAAGCGCTGCCGCCCGGACAACGACAGACTGGTCGATCCGCGCTTGGCCGCAGTGGCCGAAGCCTGTCGCCGGATCGAGGCGGCGGAAACCCCGCCATCCTTGGATGAACTGGCCGAGATCACCGGCTACAGCGCCCATCACCTGCAACGTATGTTTCAGGGCATGGTCGGCGTCAGCCCCAAACAGTACGGCGACGCGGTCAAGGCCGAGCGCCTGCGCCGGGGCCTGAAAGCCGGGGACGGCGTGGCCGGGGCCTTGTACGGGGCAGGATATGGATCACCGTCGCGAGTCTATGAGAAATCCGCGGCCTTGTTGGGCATGACACCCGCCAGTTACGCCGCGGGCGGGCGCGGTGCGGAGATCCGCTTCGCGATCGCCGACAGCCCCATGGACCGTGTCCTGGCGGCGGCGACGGACAAGGGATTGTGCATGGTCTCCCTGGCGGCCGAGGACGATCTGTTGGAGGCGGAACTGCGCCGCGATTTTCCAGAAGCCCGGATCGAACGTGACGACGACCGCCTGAAACCGTTGATGGAGGACGTGCTGGCCTATCTGGATGGCCGGGCCCCCGCCACGACATTGCCGCTCGATATTCGCGCCACGTCCTTTCAATGGCAGGTCTGGCGCGCGCTGACGGCTATCCCACCCGGCGAAACCCGGACCTATGGCGAACTGGCGGCGCAACTGGGGCGCAGTGGCGCCGCCCGCGCCGTGGGCCGGGCCTGCGCCACCAACCCGGTGTCGCTGGTCATTCCCTGTCACCGGGCGGTCGGGGCCAATGGCGCGTTGACCGGATATCGCTGGGGCGTCGCGCGCAAGCGCGCCCTGCTCGCCCGCGAGCGGGGATTGAAGGAAGAAGACGCCTAGCCGCGCACCAGCCGGTCAGCGGCGGCGCGGGCGAAATTAACCGTCTGCTTGCGCCGCCGGTTGCCGTTCAGAGGCGTTTCCGCCGCCGGCCGAAGGACAACTCCATCATGGGCATCGGCGACGATCAGACCCACGTCATCCGGCAACAAATGCTGCGGAAACCCCGGCGGTACGGCGAAATAGAACCAATCACAAAACGCGGGGTATTCGTGCCATTTGCCGTCGGCGCGAAAATCGTCCGGCGTGGATTTGACCTCGACGAACAGGAACCGCCCCTGCCCGTCCAATCCGGCCACATCTATCCGCCGCCGACTGGTCAACTTGAATTCGGCCAAGGGACTGAACCCCATACGCCACAGCATGCGGACGACGCCCCGGGTGACGCCTTCCGTCAGTTGCGGGCGACTGTCACCGCACAATTCGGCTTCAAGCGGCAAGGCGTTGTTCATCATATGTTCCATGCTGCCTTCTTGAATACCCGCCCCACCCGACGCTGGCAAGTCTTGCCGGAACGGGGCCGCCGGGGTAAGCATCCGGGATGCGACAGGCGCAGCATGAATTGACCTTGGCCACCGGCGGCCCCGGTCTTTACGAGATCACGGACGAGGTCGAGGCCTGGGTCCGTGACCAGGGCATGGGCAACGGTCTGCTGACCCTGTTCTGCCGCCATACCAGCGCATCCCTGACCGTGCAGGAAAACGCCGACCCGGACGTGCGCCGAGACCTGCAGACGTTCTTCGAACGCTTGGTCCGCGAAGACCCCTCGCTCTACCGCCACACGGCGGAGGGGCCCGACGACATGCCCGCCCATATCCGCAGCGCCCTGACCAACGTACAGCTGTCCGTGCCGGTCGCGGGGGGCCGCACGCAGCTCGGCACCTGGCAGGGAATCTACCTGTTCGAACACCGCCATCAGCCGCACCGCCGCCAGGTGTCCCTGCACCTGATGGGCGAATAGAGGGGACCGACGAGGATGGATAACGGCTGGCTGCTTCTGATCGCCCTGAGCTTGGCCGTGATCCTGGGCGTGATGCTGCGCAATCGGTTCCTCGGGCCCGAAACGCCGATCCGCCGATGGTTCGATATCCGTGTCGCACCGACGGGGGGCAAGGTCGCGAAAGTCTTCTTCTATCTGACCCTCGTGGTTTGGCTGGTCATCTGGATCACCGCCGACGAAGACGGCCGCACCCGGTTCGAACGCCAGTTTCAATCCTTGATGAAGTCCGTCGAGCAGGGAATGGATACCCCCGCCGCCGACGCCCCGGCACCCGCGCCGGAGCCCCGGCCATGAAGAAGCAAAAGGGCAAAGCCCGGCCGCCCCGCCCGAAAAAGCGGACCAAACGCCCCGCACCTGCGGCGGCACCCTCCCCCCGCGCGCATCCCCAGAATTCCCCAAGCCTTTCGCCGCTGGATCATTTCACCGGCCCGGACACCTTTGCCTTGGTCGAACAGGCCCGCGCCGCCCTGACCCGGGGCGATTGGCGCCGTGCGCGCGACCTGGGACGGCTGGCCTTGATGGCGGCGTCGGACGATGCCGATGCCCTGAACGTCACCGGGATCGCGGCCTTTCACCTGGGCGACCGGGCCGAGGCTCTAACCCTGTTCGACACCGCCCTGGCGTTTCACCCCGGCCATGGCGAGGCCTTGATGAACCGGGGCAATGTCCTGGCCGACATGGGGCAATTGGACGCCGCCGAAGAAGCCTACAACCAGGCCGTCGCCGCCCTGCCCGGCAATAGCGGGGCCCGGTTCAACCGGGCGGTCCTGCGCGAGGTCTCGGGCCGCTTCGCCGAGGCCGAGGCCGACTTCCGCCAAATCCTGGCGCACGATCCGGGCGAGGCCGAAGCCCGCTTTCACCTGGCCAATATCATGAAGGCCCTGAACCGCCTGAGCGAAGCCGTGGCCGAGTACGACCAAGTGTTGAAGGACGAGCCCGGACACGTCGGCGCGGCGACCAACCGGGGGGCGGCGCTTCAGGAATCCGGCAAGCCACTGGAAGCCCGCGCCGCCTATGAACAAGCGCTGAGCCTGGAGCCGAATCATCCGGATGCCCGCTACAATCTGGCAACGCTGCTTCAGGAATCGGGGCATTCGGCGGAAGCCCTGCCCCATTACCAAGCCGTCATGGCCACCCGCCCGGACCATGCGGGAGCACAGGTCAATATCGCCTATGCCCTGCGGGAGTTGGGGCGGATGGATGAGGCCCTAGACGCCGCCCGCGAAACCGTGCGCCTCGCCCCTGATTACGACAAGGCCCGCGTCAATCTGGCCGATCAGTTGTTGGTCATGGGGCATGGGGCGGAGGCAGTCGCTGAAATCAGCGCTTTTCTAGACGACCATCCGGGCAATACCTCTGCCCTGGCGTTCCAGGCGATTGCCCTGACCGAGACGGGCGACCGGGAAGGGGCGGCAAGGCTGCTTGATTTCGAGACGCTACTGCGCCCGACCGAGATCGCGGCACCCGAGGGGTATGCCGATGTCGCCGCTTTCAACCGCGCCCTGGCCCGCCATCTGCGCAAACATCCGTCCCTGGCCTATGCCCCGGCCAGCCACGCCACCCGTAAGGGCCGCCATTCGGGCGAACTGCTGATCGGCGAAACAGGCCCCATTGCCGGGTTGGAACAAGTCATTCGCGACGTAGCCGAAGCCTATCGCGCCGATGTGGCGGGGGCCCTGCCCCCGGACCATCCGTTCCTGGCCCGCATCCCGGCGCGAACGCGGCTGTCGATCTGGGGTGTGGTCATGGAGGACCAGGGACAGCAAATCGCGCATATCCATCCGGCGGCCTGGCTGTCCGGCGTGTATTACCCCGAAATTCCCGACGTGGTTCGTGACGACGACCCGGCGCATCAGGGGTGGATCGAATTCGGCCGGCCGCCCAAGGACTTTCACTGCACCGCGGAACCTTTGGTGCGGCTGATCCGCCCGCGCGAGGGACTGATGCTGCTGTTCCCCAGCTACCTCTATCACGAGACGATCCCCTTCCACGCAACGGTGGAGCGCCTGTCCATCGCCTTCGACATCATGCCCGCCGATGGATAGATACAAGTTTCTGACCCGAAATACCGGCCATTCTATTGCGCCTGCGAAAGGCAGCGTTGTACAGTCCCCGAATGTATAAGGTCTTGCAGATCAGGAAATCCGCTTCGCGTCCCGCGATCCGCCGTCGGCCGATCGCGCGGGTGGCGATCAGCGGCCTGTTGCTGCTGTCTTATTTGGTGCCGCTGCTGGCCGTCATGGCCATGCCCTCACCGGCCAGCGCGCGAGAGGCCAAGCTTTTTGCCGACCTTCGCGCCGGCATCTGTTCGCAGCGCCAACCGGCCAGCGAAGACCCTGACCAGGACAGCAAATTCAATGGCGCACGCGCCAATTGCGTGCTGTGCAAACATCCGGCATCCCCTGCGCCGGACGGCCTTGCGGCCCGCGTGTGGCAGGATCTCGCTTGGGTTCGGGTCGAAGCTCAAGTCCCGCCCCGCGATCTGGCCGTTCACGACCAAATCGCCCAGCGAACCAAGCCGCCACGCGGCCCGCCGCTTTTCTCCGCCTGACAATCTGACCACGCCGGTTTTCCGCCTGCTGCCCTCCCTTCGTCCGCGAAGCAACGGCACCGGTGGATGAACGGCCAGGCTTTTCGGAACCGAACGACCGGTTCCCATGCGGAGAATATCGAATGTTTATCCCGACCCTGCGGGGCTGCCTGTTGGCGGCGACCGCCCTTACATCCGTCTCGTTCGCGCAGACCAGCGCCCATGCCCAAGATCCGGCGGAAACCACGGAAATCTGCCAGGCCCTGACGCCCGAAACTGAAATCAAAAAAGACAAGAGCACGTCCGAAACGACCCCTGTCACTCTGCCCGAGGTCCGATCCTACGGCCAATCGACCAACCCCAATCAGGTCGTTCTCGAACCGTCGGTCGACTACGTGTTTCCGGCATCCGATGCCTCCGACGTGTTGCAGTCCATCCCCGGAATCAGCGTCAGCCGCATGGGCGGACACGGCGGCGATCCCGCCATTCGCGGGCAGTCGCAAACCCGGATCAACATCATCGACGACGGTGCCTTCATCCATGGCGGCTGCCCCAACCGGATGGACCCGCCGACGGCCTACATGAGCACCGAGGCAATCGACAGCCTGATCGTCGACAAGGGCTATGCAACCGTCGCCAACGGACCCGGCGGGTCGGGCGGCACCGTCCGCGCCGAGCGCAAGGCCCCGATCTTCGAAGCCGACAAACCCTATCAGGGATCGGTCTACGGCGGATTGAATTCCAACGCCTGGACCCGCAGCGCCGGGGGCGACATTTCGGCGGGCACCGACTGGGGCTACATCCGGGGTGAAGGAAATTACGAATTCGCCCAGGACTACCGCGACGGGGACAACCGAAGTGTACGCACCGGTTTTTCAAGCCATGGCGGCCGCGTTGAAATGGGTCTGACGCCCACCACCGACGACTTGATCCGCGTCAGCGTCCAGGCAGAGCGGATCGAAGACGCCCTGTTCGCCGGATCCGGCATGGATTCTCCCTTGTCCGAAACCTTGGTCGTGCGCACCAGCTTCGGCCATGACTTCGAACCGGGCGGTCTCTTGACCCGCTTCGATGCGTCCGCCTATGGCGGCAATGTCGACCACATCATGGACAACTACACCCTGCGCGACCGCACCGGCATGGTGATGAAGGTCGATTCCTCGTCCGATACGTTCGGCGGCCGCATGGGCTTTAAGGGTGAAACCCACGGCTTTACGTTCAAGGTCGGCACGGATGTGCAGGTCAACAACCGCGACGCCGTCCGCTTCATGGGACAGCGGGAGGACGTCAACGCGGGCGATGAATCGCGCATTCAGTCCTACACGTGGCCCGGCATCAGCCTATCAGTGGTCGGGTTCTATGCCGAGGCAGAGCGGCCCGTCGCCCCGGGCCACACCCTGATCGGGGGCGTACGCTACGACCGCGTCGATTTCTCCGCCGATAAGGCCGACCGGGTCGCCATCATGCCAGGCCAATCGGCCAACACGCTGTATCAGAACTATTACGGCGTGACCGCGGAAGACCGGGACGAAAACAACTTCGGCGGCTTGCTGCGATACGAAGTGGCACTGGACAAGAACGTCACCTTGTTCGCGGGATTATCGCGTAGCGTCCGCACCGCCGACGCGACGGAGCGCGGCATCGCGGCCAATAACACCACCGCATCCAGCCGATGGGTCGGGCGGCCGGACATCGCCCCGGAAAAACACCACCAGGTCGATATCGGCGCCGAAGCCTCTTATTCCAATTGGACCATCGGCGGCACCGTCTACTACGACCGGGTCAAGGATTTCATCCTGCGTGATCTGGCGCGTGGTCAGGACGGCATCCTGCTGAGCGACAACGCGACCGTTTATCGCAACGTCGACGCCACCCTGGCCGGGTTCGAAGTCTCGGGTAAGGTTCGGTTCCTCGACGCTTGGTCGTTCGGCGCGCAAGCAGCCTTCACCTATGGCCAGAACGAGGAAGACAACCGCGCCCTGGCGCAAATCCCGCCACTGGAGTTGACCAGCACCTTGGAGCATCGGACCGAGGATTGGATGGTCGGCGTCCGCATGCGGGCGGCCTTCCGCCAGCCGCGTGCCGATGTGGAAACCAACTTCAACAGCGGCCTGGATGTCGGCAAGACCGGCGGCTACGCCGTGTTCGACCTGTACAGCGAGGTCATGGCGTTGGAGCCGGTTTCGATCTCGTTCGGCGTGACGAACCTGTTCGATCAGACCTATGCCAACCACTTGAGCCGGTCAAGCTCGTTCGACCCGGAAGTGGTGCAGGTCAACGAACCGGGCCGTTCGTTCTTCCTGCGGGCCAGTGCAACCTTCTAGCCCACATATCGGTCTGGGCCGTCCGCTGGACGGCCCAGGTCCCGCCACGCTGGTGGCGGGGCTGACCTCTGTCGCGATCCATATCGGATTGGCGGCTTGGTTCTTTGCGTCCGGGGGTAGCCCGGACAGCGCACCCCCACCTGCCGGCATTGCGACGGCGTTCGAGGTCACGTTGATGACCGAGCCGTCGTCGCAACCCGCGCAACCGGCGCAGCCCGAACCGGTGATTTACGAAACACCTATCGAAGACGTCGTGGCTGTCGAACCGCAGCCGGATATTATTGAGCCGGTGGAGCCGGTGGAAACCGCCGAGGCGGTGCCGGTGGAAACCGAAGCCCCCAGGGAAGTCGCAACGGAACCGGTCGCGCAGCTGGCCGCAGTCCAGCCGCCCGCCCGCCCGAAACGCCCAGCCCCTCAGCCCCCGACCCAAAAAGCGAAAGCGCCGCCCCCGGCGCCGCCGCAAACCGACCATGCCACGAAAGCGGCGGAGGCAAGCGCGCCGCCACCCAAGGGGGCGCAAGTTCCCATTGCCCAGATTGCCGCCAAGAACATCGGCGCCCATGGAACTGAAACGGCTGTTGTCGAAAAGCCGGCGACGTTCCCCGGCTACCTGGCCAACCCGGCCCCGGCCTATCCGGCGAGCGAGTTGCGGCGCGGCCGCGAAGGCCTGGTCGTGCTGCTGGTACGTGTCACGCCGAACGGACGGGCAGACGATATCTCAATTCAGAAATCGTCCGGTATTTCCGCATTCGACCGTGAAGCGGTACGGGCCGTCCGCCGGTGGCGGTTCTTGCCCGCGACCAAAAATGGCCAGCCCGTGTTCGGCCTTGTCAAAGTGCCGATCCGCTTCACGCTGCGAAAGTCCTGAGACGGTCAGAAGTTACCTTCGACCACAGTCAGGCCCAGGCTGTGCCAAGCCTGCATCCCGCCCCGGTAGTACATGATTTTGTCCGCGGGATAGCCTTCGCGCAGCATGGCCTTGATCGCCATCGGCGATTGGCCGCACCAAGGTCCATTGCAGAACAACAGAACCTTTTCCGCGTTCTTGCAGTCCCATTTTTTATCCGGCCCACGGGTGCAGCCGACTTCATTCAGGCGTTCGGCCATTTGCGTATAAGGCATGTTGATCGCACCGGGGATGGTGCCTTTGACGTGCCATTCTACGGTCCGCCCATCGATCAGCTTGCCGCCCGATTTGGCGAAGTCCAGCAACTCGACCTCTCCGACCGTGGTCACGCCGGGCGCGACCTGCATCGGCTGAATGCAGAACGGCGGGCATTTGCGCGACGTTTTGGCGTAATCCTCGTGGATCTTATTGGCGAGATCCTGGTTACGCATGATCTTTACCGGGCCGTCAGCGGTGGGCACCATCACGCTGGGGGTGCGGGCGTTGATCTTTACTTCCATGTTGGCGTCATCGTTCGCCTGAACCGGCATCGCGCCGACCAGAACGAACAGACTGAGCAAGGCAATAAGAATACGCGTCATGGGATGTCTCCTCTCCGTTATTTTATGATTAATGAATATGATGGAGAGGACCGCGAAACTGTCAAGCGGCGATTACCAAGTCGCTTCGGCTTTCATCGCAATCGGCCCGTCCGGGCGCGCCGTCCATAGGGTCAGCCCGCCGTCTTGTTCCGACGCGTTCAGAACCATCGGCGCGGTATCGTACAGTGGCGATTGAGAGCGGAAATCGAACCGCTTCGGCGTATTTCCCCGCAACTCCGTCGCGAAGGCGATCAGCATTGCTGCCTGCAACGGGCCGTGTACGACCAAGCCCGGATAGCCCTCGATGCCCGTCGTATAGGGGCGATCGTAGTGAATTCGATGGCCGTTGAATGTCAGGGCCGAATAGCGGAAAAGCAGGGGCGCGCTGGGGTCGATGATGCGTTGATGGGCGCCGGCTTCGGCCGCGGGCGGCGCCTTTCCCGCGCCACCGCCGGTGTCGGCCCCGCGATAGACGATGTCCTGCCGTTCCGTCACCATCGCTTGGCCTTCGACCGAGATCACATGTTCCACCGTCGCGAAGCACAACAGGCCGCTGCGCCCTTCCTTGGCGGTGACATCAAGAATTTTCGATGCGCGCCGCACGACATCGCCAACACGCAGCGGGCCATGAAATTCCAGGCCACCGCCCGCCCACATCCGGCGCGGCAACGGCACAGGCGGCAGGAACCCGCCCCGCGCCGGATGGCCGTCCTCGCCCAGGGTCGCGGTCGGCGCCGCAGGTTGGGCCAGGCAGAAATGGATCAACGCGGGGGCAGCATCGCCCGCTTGCGGATCGTCGCCCGCAAGGTCGAGCGTCGCCCGATATTTACGGACAAGGTCAGCGGTCAAAACGTCGTCCGCCGTGGTCTCGCGTCCGATCCAGGTTCGCAGATGATCCAGATCGAACGGCGTGTCGCCCGCGTCGCTCATGATCAGCCCTGTTCCTTGATGCCGTCGATCGGCTGGTGATCGCCGACGCTGGGCACCGCGCCGTAGGTCCGCGCGTCTTCGTCCATGAAGATCGGCGGCGGCGCCGGATACGAAACGGGTCCTTCGGGCGTGTCGACCGTGATACGGCGCAAGTGCGGATGTGCCGCCAAACCACCCATGTCGTTGACAAAGGCGAAGGCGACGTCGGCGGCCGTCAATCGCTCGACCGACTGCGGTACGTCCAACTCGCCAAAGGTTCCACCGACCAGGGCATCGGTCTCGGCGCGATTTTCCACGCGGGCGACGTTGGTGCAGAACCTGGGGTCGGTGATTGCTTCGGGCTGGCGCAGGAATTCCTGACAGAATTTCGCCCATTCACGCTCACTCTGGATCGAGATCAAAACCGGCGTGCCTTCCTTGGTCGTGAACACGCCATAGGGGGCGACCGACGGGTGGGCCAAACCAATGCGCTTGGGCGGCTTGCCGCCTTCCTGATGCATCAGGGGGACCGTCAGCCATTCGGCCATGACGTCGAACATGGAAACACGGATATCGGCTCCTTCGCCGGTGATGCCACGGGCCAACAGGGCCTCCAACACCGCTGCATGGGCCGTCGCGCCCGTCGCTACATCGACGATCGACATACCGACCCGTGCCGGTTCGGCCGGGCCGCCGGTGATCGAACACAGGCCCGATTCCGCCTGAATCAAAAGGTCATACGCCTTGCGCTCGGCATAGGGTCCGGTGTCGCCGTAGCCGCTGATTGAGCAGATGACCAGACGGGGATGGGTCTTGCGCAGGGTTTCGCGACCGAATCCCAAACGCTCGACCGCACCCGGCTTGAGATTCTGGATGAACACGTCGGCCTGATCCAGCAGGGCTTGCAGGGCTTCCTTGCCCTCGGGCTTGGTCAAGTCGAGAACGATCGATTCCTTGCCGCGGTTCAACCATACGAAATAGCTGCTCTGCCCAGAGGCGACGTCGTCATAACCCCGGGCGAAATCGCCCTCGGCCCGTTCGATCTTGATCACGCGGGCCCCGGCATCGGCCAGGCGCGCCGAACAGAACGGAGCGGCGACGGCTTGTTCCAGGGCGACGACGGTAAGCCCCTTAAGGGGCTGATTGTTCTTGGATGTCATTTTTTAAAAAGACCTCTGGTTAGAAAGAGCGGGGCATTCCCAGAATGTGCTCAGCGACGTAGCTGAGGATCAGGTTGGTCGAAATCGGCGCAACTTGGTAAAGCCGCGTTTCGCGGAACTTGCGCTCGACATCGTATTCGCAGGCGAAACCGAAGCCGCCGTGATACTGCAGGCAAGCGTTGGCCGCTTCCCACGACGCCTTGGCCGCCAGGTACTTCGCCATGTTGGCTTGCGCGCCGCAAGGTTCCTTGGCGTCGTACAAACGGCATGCTTCGTAGCGCATCAGGTTCGCGGCTTCGACCTCGATGAAGCATTCGGCGATGGGAAACTGCACGCCCTGGTTCTGGCCGATCGGCTTGCCGAAGACCACGCGTTCGTTGGCGTAGTTGGTGACCTTGTCGACGAACCAATAGCCGTCGCCGATACATTCGGCGGCGATCAGGGTGCGCTCGGCGTTCAGGCCGGTCAGGATGTATTTGAAGCCCTGGCCTTCTTCACCGATCAGGTTTTCTTCCGGAATTTCCAGATTGTCGAAGAACAATTCGTTGGTTTCGTGATTGACCATGTTGGGGATCGGGCGAACGGTCATGCCGTTGCCGACCGCTTCCTTCAGGTCGACGATGAAGATCGACAAACCCTCGGACTTCTTCTTCACCTCGTCCAGCGGGGTGGTCCGCGCCAACAGGATCATCAGGTCGGAATGCTGAACCCGCGAGATCCAGACCTTCTGGCCGTTGATGACATATTTGTCACCTTTCTTGACGGCCGTGGTCTTGATCTTAGTGGTGTCGGTGCCGGTCGTCGGCTCGGTCACGCCCATCGACTGCAACCGCAATTCGCCGGCGGCGATGCGCGGCAGATAGCGCTGGCGCTGTTCCTCGGAGCCGTGCCGGACCAAGGTGTTCATGTTGTACATCTGGCCATGGCAGGCGCCTGAGTTGCCGCCGGCTCGGTTGATCTCTTCCATGATCACCGAAGCCTCGGTGAGACCTAGGCCCGACCCGCCGTATTCCTCGGGGATCAGGGCGGCCATCCAGCCGGCCTTGGTCAGGGCATCGACGAATTCCTCGGGGTAGCCGCGCTCCTCATCGATCTTGCGGTGGTATTCCGACGGGAATTCGGCGCAAAGCGCGCGCACGGCGTCGCGGATGTCGTCATAACCCGCGCCAATGCTTGTCTGCATGTCATGTTCCTCCGGTCAAACATTCGGCCCCTCGCCGACGGCGAATGCGGCATCTGCCATGCGGGGCGAAGGGGGGAACATTCTCCGGATTGATCGGGTGTTCCCGGTTGATTGATCGACGTCTCTGCCGTTCAACAGGCTCGCCGCAACAAGTTGCGTGGGGAAATGTCGTAGCGGCCCGTCGCTCTCTACACAAATAGCATATTTCTTAATCAGATATGCTGCTATTGTATCGAAATGGATTTGAAGCAGCTAAGAACCTTCCTTCGGGTCGCGGACCTGGGCAGCCTCAGCAAGGCCGCCGAGGTGCTGCACATCGCCCAACCGGCCCTTGGGCGTCAGATCAAGATGCTCGAAGACGAATTATCCGTCGCCCTGTTCACCCGCCATGGCCGGGGCATGGTGCTGACCCCGGCGGGGCATTTGTTACTGGAGCGGGCCTCGGCGATCCTGCGCCTGGTCGAAGATACCCGGGCCGAGGTTTCTGCCGAACCCAACACGGTCAAGGGCGCGGTCAGCCTGGGCGTGCCGCCGACGGCGGGCGAGGTGATCGCCGGGCCGTTGATCGAAGGCTTCGTCAAGCAATACCCCGGCGTCGCCATCCGCATCGTGCCCGCGTTCAGCGGCTATCTTCACGATATGTTGCAGCGAGGCGAGGTCGACCTTGCCGTGATGTATGAAACGCCCGGCGTGCGGCGATTGCGCCCCGAACCGATGGTGGTCGAATCCCTTTATTTGATCGGGCCGAAGGCCAGCAAGCTGACGATGAAGACGCCCGTCCGCTACGAGCAACTGGCGGACATTCCGATGATTCTGCCCGGCCCCCGCCACGGCCTGCGCGCCCTGTTGGAGGGCGAGGCCCGGAATGCGGAAATCCGCCTCGACGTCCCGGTCGAAGCCGAATCCCTGCAAACCCTGAAGGATCTGGTGCTGCGCGGCCTGGGCCATACGATCCTGCCGCTTGCCGCCGTGAATGACGAAATGAAGACCGGAACAATGTGCGCGGCCCCGATCATCGACCCGGAACTGAGCCGTAAACTGGTGCTTGTGCGCTCGATGGTCAAACCCGGGTCTAAAGCCGTCGGCCTATTCGCCGAAAGCCTGAAAGCGCAAACCGTCGAAATGGTCCGCACCGGCATCTGGCCGGGCACCCTGTTGATTCAGGAATAGCCCACAAGCTGCCCGTCGAGCCTGGTATCGAATTGAATTTCGAACGAAAAGAAATGGCGCACCCGACACGATTCGAACGTGTGACCTCTGCCTTCGGAGGCCTAGCTTTCAGAGGAACCGGAGCGCCTCGAATCAAACCAGAAGGCACCATCTTACCAAATTAACCCATTATAATTGTTTGTTTTAATTCCATTACGAGGGAGACTTAGGGAACCTAAGAAAACCTGAGGGGAATTATGCAATATCGAACAATCCGTTCCCCCAGCGTTCCCCTGACGGTATAATCGGACAGAGGTCGCAAATGGCAAAAGCTAGTCGATTAACCGAAGCCGCCGTGAAACGGTTCCCTGCCGCCCCGAAGGGTCAGCGCGTTGACCGCCCCGACCGATTGGCGCCAGGGCTATTTTTGCGCGTCAACGACAAAGGGCGAAAATCCTGGATGGTGCATTTCCGCGTCAACGGCAAACAAGGCAAGTTTGCTCTCGGCACTTGGCCGGCCATGAAAATTGACGAGGCTCGTGAGCAGGCACGCTGGGCGAGAGAACAAGCTAAATCGGGAGTCCATCCACGCATCGCGAAAGAGATCGAAGTTGCCGATCAGAGACGGAACTCCGGCGAGTTTTTCGGCGTCGTCGCCGAGCAATATATCGAGGCGGCAAAAGAGGGAAAGCTTCTTGGCGCTCGCAAAAGACCAGTCACCGAGGAAACCGCAAAGGGTCGAGAGTCGCGCATTCAACGCCTAATTTTACCGGCACTGAAGAACCGCCCATTGAACGAGTTGACCGCAACGGAAATCTCGGAACTTCTCTCCCACATCGAATCAGACAACGGACCGGTTGACCGCTGCCTCCAGGACATCCGTCTCGTTTACCGGTTCGCCGCAGGCCGAGGCATTTTTCACGGCGCACCTCCGACACTGGGCTTAAAGAATCGGCAAGCACCGGAAAAGAAATCGCGCGCCTTGAACGATGGCGAGCTCCGCGACCTTTGGGCTGCGGCTGACGAGTACGGCTAGCTTAGACAGCGCACTCCCCATATTGGCGGGCCTATTAACTGTCCCCGAATACCAATCCAACTGTATCAGGTTGGAGATGTTGGTTTGCCTTGCCCTGATCCATTGCACAGGAAAGAAGAAGGCAAGCAAAGGCACTGCCGTACGTTGGTTCAACCAAATTAACGATTCAAGATGTGTATCCGGTGAGGACCCCGCCGAGGACGTTTTTGTAACTTTGGTTCATGATCGCTCGGGAAACTATCGTTTGCTTGAAGGTGTGTGGGAGAACGCCGGATTCTACACCCAATGCATTTCTGATCTCGTAGCAACGTTGCCCGATCAGGAACCATTTCAACCCCTGATCCGATCCTTCCGAGCATTGCTAAAGATCTCAGAAGAAATCTGCCGGAGAGCCGGACTGGAACGCTATTCGCAGGGCGACGACGTCCCCCACCAACGGCTTGAGTCCAAACGCTTGCCAAACAAAAACAGCTTGGTGAACAGGGTGACGTTTACCTCGTCTGAGTTCGAGGAAATCGGCGTATCACCATCGGACATCGTTTTGTTTTTGTCTTATCCGAAAGACCATGTCGGAATCGCGCGGCAATTCCCTGGAAATAACTCATTGGAACGGTTCCCGCTGATTCAAGTTGGACCAGACGCTTTCGTAATGGCCATGCCATCCGCGATATCGGTGTGTGCAAGGAACCTAGTCATAGATTTTATTCAAGACCACGACATGGAGGATAAATTTGACACGGTATTGGCCGATATTTACGCCCACCTAATCCACTCTACGCCGTTGGTTGGCGGCTCATTTCGTGCGCCTGTCCATTGGCAAAAGAAGGAATCGACTCAGTTCGCGACGGTTGGGCTGGAATTTGATGAGGGCTTTATGCTCTCGGTACATTTCTTCCTACCTTCCGTTCGCATTCATCAAGATGGTGGGTTCAAAGACGTATTTGAGGATGACGGAACGATCTCTAATGCCCTCAACGAACGAGTAAAGAAAAGTATCGAGTCAGCACATAAAAACGATCCGGACATGAAAGGTGGCCTAGTCCTTATCGTTGGGTGCGGATGGGGGAAAGGGTATGCCGTCTCGGAAATCGTTGTCGAAAACGAAGATTGGCTATGCGTGTCAGTTCCCGTCTCGGATTTAGTGCGAATCAGTTGGGTGCCCGACATCTCTCCAGAATCCTTTTTCCGGGTGCAGCAAGGCTTGAAAGCAGCACATCTTGCGGGATTGCAAATATTCAACATAAACGGCTTCTTAAATCTGATCGCGTGGTCTCGAAAAAATAGTGGCCACATCATTCCACATGAATTGCTGGTTGACGCCGAGTTCAATGATGACGCGCCAGCGTTTTTAAACATTCCCCAAAATCTCTTGCGAGACCTCAGGTGGGAAAGCGATTTTGGCCGCGATAGGCACCGGGCAGAAGACATCCACGGTAAATGGCACGTTGTTCAACGCGTCTCGACTGGCACGGATGAAAGCTCAGACGGCAGTCATCAACTTTATGCATCGGTTGACGACATCGACCTAGGCACATTGTCAGCTGTGTATGACGTCGGCTTGCCGATCTGGCTTTCGATTTCTGCGCCAAATTTTCAACGTCGCGAAACCTTGTACAGAATGTGGGAGATGGCCCGCATTTGGTTGCCTAGAGTGGTTAGCAACATTGAGCCAGTCCTAGCGGGCAGCAAAGAGTATGCCCCTCTTCGAATTGTTCTTGTTTTCGCTGACTCAGATGAATTCAGAGTTTCGGAACCCTTGCCAACGCCGGACGAGTTGCGGCAGGCCGTTCGTTTGAAAACAACGGGAAACCAAAACGAAATCGAAATTCATTTGGACCCAGGGTTTATGAACGGATTCCGCTTACCCAAAAACTATGCGGAGCAAGCCATAGTTGGTGGAATTTTGGAAGCGATCTTCACGCATATTGGCAAACCTTTTGACGACGACGAAATCGAAAGTTTGTTGAAGTCAGTGATTAAAAATGAGGACGCTAGGTCATTCCACGCCATTCAAGGGCACACGTTTCTCCAGTTTGTCGAGGGAGCGCTTCCACCCAAACTTGTCGAATTGAACGCGTCTGACGACGCACTTGTCAAAATTGGCATGGGGCTACCTCCAGGCAGCCCAAGGACCGACAACAAGATTGTCGGGGTGGATGACTGTACTTCGTTCATTGAAGGCGTCGTCGATCGGCTATTGGACAGATTACACGAAGAGCTTGCGTCGCTCGAACGACGGCAAATGCTGTTGAAGATCTATGCAAACATCGAGAAAGGAAATGCACAAGAAGACCAATGGAGGCGAACGTCAGCCGCCATTATCGGGCTACACGGCGAAAACCGAGAAGGCATCCAGGCTTATATCGACCACAGTTCAAAATATTCTGGTGCAATCGTCGCCTGCCGAATTGTCGCCGAAATCGCATTGTGTGCCTGCCCATTGGGCTCGGGACAAAGAATGTCCAATCTCGAGCTCAGCCGAGTCATGGCGATAACATCTTTGATTTATCGCCTTGGCGGATTGTCCGATGCAATCAAATACAATGCCCTGCCACCTGAACTACACGTTTCTCCCTTTGGCGATATTTTATCTAAAGATGACTTTGGGAAATTCGTCGTTCAGCCAATGTTATCGAACGTAATCGGACAACGATTCAAAGAGCTCGCTCCGTGGCAGAAAAAGAACTACGAGGAGCCAGAATTCGTTCCGAGCGTAAAAGACAAAATTGATAATGAGTTTTGGGAGATTTGGACCGAAGAGATGGGTTTCGATATCGACCAAGCGAGGAATATCGTTGAGAGCCTCGAAGATCACGGCGTCAAAAATCAGAAAGCGGTCTTCGAACTGCAACGATCTGAGCTTATCGAGCTTTGTGAAAATGAAACAGTAAAGCGGGAAACGGTCGAAAGGTTCTTAGGTCGGTTCACGCTCGCTACCCGAAAAAAATGGGCGACCCCACCTAAAGGGTTCGCTGTTCGTGAAATCTACCCTTGGCGATTAGGGCGCAGGCTCTCACTGGTTGCCAGGCCAATCTTGCAATTCGAAACAGAGCCAGATCCAACGCTTATTATCGCCCCAAATTCTATTCGGCAAAGCGTGATGTACCTTATCAGTGGGGCGCACTCTGGCCGCTTAGGTCAGGAGTTTTTCGAATCTTCTAAAATGAGGAACGAATGGTGGGGCAAGGCAAGTTCTGGACACGCTCACACGAGATCAGTCGCCAACAAATTGCAAGACGCAGGATGGCAAGTGCGAGTCGAAATCGGACTTCCAGAAATCCTCCAGAGAAAGATGGAGCAAGAGTTCGGAGACGTTGATGTCTTGGCTTGGCACCACGAACGCAATGACGTCTTGATTATCGAATGCAAAGACCTTTCGCTTGCCAGAAACTATACAGAAGCGGCCCATTTGCTCTCTGAATATCAGGGCATCGAGAAGAATGGGGAACTTGATAATCTGGCAAAACACCTACGCCGGTTTGAGATCCTTCAAGCCGAGCTAAAACAAGTAGGTGCTTTCTGCGAAGTAGACTCACCAAGCCTACATTCCGCTCTAGTTTTCAAAGGCATCGTCCCCATGCAGTACGCGAAGATCGATGCGTTAAAGGACACGTTCGCCGGAGATATCGAATCCTTTATCTCAAACTTACCTTGATTTGGAGCAGCTCCTATTTCGTTCCCCTCTTCGTTCCCCAAAACCGAAAAATCCGCCCGTCGTCGGCGGCAAAAATCTTCTAACTTATTGAAAAAATTGGCGCACCCGGCACGATTCGAACGTGCGACCTCTGCCTTCGGAGGGCAGCCAAGTTACTTCAATAACTCAACTGCGTGTGCCAACGAGCTTGTTGAAATCTCTTTAGAGTCAAGCTGTTACCAAGTGAATCCTAGATAGCATGGTGTTACACGTCAAGTGGTGATGGAAGGGATTTGGCACACCAACTGTGCCAGGATTGTGCCAAGCCTGTTTCTTACAATGGCGTGGCATCGAGAATTTAATGGGTGGGGAGTAGGCACGTTCTCTCCGCTCAATTGCTAACGGCGGGGATATAACTAGCCCCCTATGGGGGGAAATCGGCGCGGCCTTCTTATCGAGTTAGCCTCTAGGGAATTTGTTCCATTTTTTCGAATGCTATTGCCATGCATGCAAAAGCTGAATACAGCAACTTGCATTGCAAATTGCTTGCTTGATTCTCTATTTAAGATTGTACACTCGGCCAATGCTTAACGGCTTGATAGTAAATTCCGAATAGTCTCATAGGCCTGAAAACAGGTTAATAGTTTTAAGGTATAGGATTACGACATGCCTCCGGTTGAAGAGAGCTTTATCCCATTCATCAAGTGGGCGGGCGGCAAACGTTGGTTGATGAATAGCCATCGAGATTTATTCCCGAATGATTTTAATCGATACTACGAACCTTTCTTGGGTGGAGGAGCATCTTTCTTTGCCCTGAGTCCTAAGAAGGCATCCTTAACAGATATAAATGCTGACTTAATCGGAACGTATACGGCAATCCGAGATGATTGGCAGTGCGTTCATAGATATCTAAAGGCACATCAAGAGCAACACTCTAAAGAACACTATTATCTTGTGCGAGCCTCTCAGCCTTCTTGTATCTATTCAAAGGCGGCTCGTTTTTTGTATCTTAATCGTACTTGTTGGAACGGTCTCTATCGAGTGAATCTAAAGGGCGAGTTTAACGTCCCAATAGGTACGAAAACGTCTGTTCTGATGGATACGGATGATTTTGAAGGTATCTCAATGGCCTTAAAAAACATCAGTATTTATAAGTGTGATTTTGAGATTGCCATAAATCGTTCTAGAGAAGGGGATCTTGTATTTGCAGATCCTCCCTATACGGTTAAGCACAACAATAACGGATTTCTAAAATACAATGAGCATATCTTTTCGTGGGAAGATCAGGTCCGCCTCCGAGATGCTTTGCGCAGGGCAGTAGATCGTGGCGTCAAAGTCGTTGTGACGAATGCGAACCATGAATCCATAAGAGCCCTGTATAATGATTTTGGTCGATTTACAACTGTTGGTCGTGCTAGCGTTCTCTCTGCAAATGCCGCTTACCGTGCGCCGGTCGAGGAGCTAGTGGTGTGCGCCTAAAACGCGGGGGGGGGGCGTTGTGAAGCGAATTCTACATTTTGGTAAAATAGTTCTATCCAAGATCCCTTTGTTCGGGGGACTCGTACATGCTCGCCGTCAGGATTTTACAAGCGCTGCGTCCGAAGTCTCAGTGAACGTGATATTCTCTACGCTTCCGATCTGGCTTGGGCCTATAATTATTTGGATATTATACTTTCAAGATAAAAACCTACAAAGCCTTCTTGCTGATAATATAGCAGAAGGCGAATTCTATATATACGCCACGACATTGTTGTCCCCACTGTTTTATTTCTTGTGGCAGGACGTTAGGGGTGCAAAGTCGTTTCCATCAGGATTGTCAATATCTGTCCTTTCGTTCGTTGTCGTCTCTCTTTCTGCGGGGTTGTATGGCGCACGAAAGGCAAACGTATTCATTTTTGACGCAGTCACGCACAACGGTGGCAACGTTTCTCTCCAATTAAATGACGCGGGGTATCTAAAGTTCTCGATGATCATTTATGGGCTCACGCTACTGATCGTTTACATCGCACACGTATTCAAAAATTTGCGGCTATCCGGTGCGGCGGCTGTTGCAGGTGATGAGACCCGAGATTTTGCTAATCAGTTCGCAGGAAGAAATCATGGCTGATACTGATTTAAAAGAAGATCCAAAATCCATCACTATCGACTGTTTGGAAGTTAAGCAGCCGATTGGAACATTTTATGCGTGCTCAATCCCTTGGAGGGACTTGTGTGATATCGCTAATTTTGATGTTCGGCGAGTTATTCAAGAAGAGCGGGATGTTGAGCGTTATCTCGGTATTCAACGTCCATTGAATACATCCCGGGTAAAAGAGCTTGAAGAGTATGTGACCTATTTTGATGCAACATTTCCATCGTCCATCATTATCGCTGTCGATGCGAAATGTGCGGACTACGATCCGCAGACAAAACGGATGACGCTTTCAAATTTCATCGGAAATGATGAAGAGAAAGCGATTAAATTTCGGCATATAGCGCGCGTCCTTGACGGCCAGCATCGAATAGCAGGGCTCTACAACTACAATGGCGAAAACTTTGATGTTTCCGTATCGCTGTTTGTAGGTGCGGACATCGCTGACCAAGCGCAGATTTTCTCAACAGTGAACCTTGAACAAACGAAGGTGAATAAAAGCCTCGCGTATGACTTGTTCGCTCTGGCGAAGTCGAGAAGCCCACAGAAGACCTGCCACAATGTTGCAATAGCCTTGGACAAGGATCCAGAAAGCCCGTTCTTTCGCTCGATTAAACGCTTGGGCGTTGCAACAGATGGTCGCGTCGGAGAGACGATCACTCAGGCAAACTTCGTTGAGTCTTTGATGAGGTACATTTCGCGCACACCGAAGAAGGATCGAGACATACTCCTTCGGGGTGGAAAATTGCCGCCAGAAAACGCGGATGTACTGGAAATTATGCCATTAAGAAATCTCTTCATATCTGGGAAGGATATGGATATTGCAGACCTAATCTGGGCGTACTTTGATGCAATAAGAAAGCGCTGGCCAGAAGCATGGGCTTTCCGTGGACAGGGTTTGATGCTGAATAAGACTAATGGATTTCGGGCCGCAATGAGGGTGTTTGGCCCCGCGTATTTGCATCTCGCAGTCCCTGGCGATCATGTTCGCTCAGACGCATTTCTAGACTTGTTTGCTCGATCTAATCTCAATGATAGGGATTTTACTACTGACCGCTTTGTCCCGGGAACAGGCGGAGAAGCCGAACTGCGACGAACGTGGATGGCGGAGTTAGGGCTGCAATAACAAACCAAACGCTTATAATGTCCGTGAGGGTTGTCCTATATTTTGCTTAAGAATTAATATTGAAATTGATCTCCTCAAGGCGACTGAGGAGTGTCTGCACACATTGGTTGGTGCTTAGAGGGGCCATTTACAAAATAGATACCTCCTCGTTTGAGCGGAGGCAGTTTAATCTGAAAAATAAATCGGTAACTGCGGGCAGCCAATTTCGTCCTGCGGAAACAATGCAACATAATATTGATTCATAGCTTCTACATAGAGGCGATAGGTTTCGCGCAAGAACGATCCCATCCCATCTATCAACTCTTTCTCCCAAAGCGAACGACTTACTACAATCCTATGCTCTGACCTGCTGTTGTCGTTCACGTCGCTATCACCCTCTATGCCCACAGTCACTTTTAGAGGCTTGAGGCTACCTGGTTCCAATTCCATTATCACGATGCACAATGGATTGTGCAGCCGCTTAGCGGTTGCTCCGACGCGGTACAGAAATGGTGAAAAATTAGTTGCCTTGTCAAAGCACAATCTCAAGACAGTATCTGAAAGATTACGAAAGTTATCTAGATGGCCCTGTTCCGTTAACTGCCCGAGTCGCTTCTCGTGTATTGCTAACGCACGAGGCAGTTCATCTGAAAACACCGGTATAGGGTCAGAGTGTAATACAGCACCCACCGATTGAGATATAATTGAAGGATGATTTTGCAAACTATCTATAAATTCAAGAATAATAGAAGGGTCGTTATTTTTCAGAATTTCTCCAAATACAAATAGAGAACCTCCTACGGCATATAGTGCGGATCTAATAGATGTCTTAAGCCTATAGACTGTATCAGATATGAAGGCCACCTCATTAGGTATTGGCAACAACCAGTCTCTATCGAGATTGTGTATCTTTACATCAAAATCGGGCACGTGAACGCTATTTAGGAAACGTTCGGTATCTTGTCTGGTCTGCTCCTGCAGGATGGCTTCAATTCGGTCTAATGCGGTAGTTTTTGAAGTAACTTCAAATTGTTCTGTTCTAGCTTTAGCGCCGACAACATAGCAATCAAAGTCAACGTTGTTTTTAATAGCCAAATTGTCAATTATATCTTTGGATGTTAGCAAATACATTTTTTCATGATCTTCTTTTCCAACGTGTACGAGCAAGAAGAAGCCTCGTAGTGGATTGCCGTGATCGTCACATACGTATTTAACGTTGATGTAATGAGTGGTTTTGGTGCTCTTAGAGAACTTTGCTTGAACTACGCCAAGGCGTGGAGGGAGTTGGTCTGTAAATCGCGCTTGAAGGTTCGCTAACTCGATAATGAAATCAACACCGTCTACATCAACCGACCGCTTCATGACCCAAAAGCGATTGAGTAAAAAAGCTTGGCATCTAGCCTCGCCTAGCTGGCCCCCTTCCATAATTGTGGTAGTTTTTTTGCTCATCATTAACTCCCCAGGTGGCCGCTTGTCGCTCTCATTTGATCGAAGGTAAGTGGCTGGTTGATTGATAAGCGCGCAACCCAAGTTTGATCCCGCGCCATTCGTGTCCGCGTAGAATAAGTTACCAATACAATAGAAGGGGGGTGCAACTAATGATTTCAATTATTGGTAGTTTTCTTGATCGGTTGGACGGAGCCTAAGCTCCGCCCTTTGCCAAGTTCTCTCTTTTCCATAAGGGTTGGAGGTTCATGTAGTTGCACAGTGCGGCAACTTCATTCTCATCCCTTCCCGCCGATAACGGGGTGATGTGGTCGACCTCCCATTGGCCATATTTTGACCACGTCATGCCTTCGCTGAATTGATTCTCGATATGCGCTTTCAGCTTTCTGGCAGAGCATCCGAGCGCATCCACGGGACCGATAGAGCCGCGTAGCGCTTGCCCAGATCGCCGCTGGACATTCCGATACATCCGATAGGACGGATCATGCATGGAGCGCTGTCGCTCCCGTTCTCTCGCTTTTAGGGCGTTGCAAAGCACGCATTGGCGGTTGCTGACAAAGCGTCCCGCATTGTGACCGTTCTTACAGGGCTTTCCCGTATAGAAACGAGAAAGGCCGCGCAGGGCGGCCTCTTCTCGCGTGAACGGTTGGGGGTGAACGTTGGATTGTTCTGTCACCGATTCCTTTCAGATTAAGATTTCACGAAGTACGTTTTCTGACCGCGACCAGCACCTTCCACCTGATAGCTGACACCTGCCGTCATCATCTCATTGAAGAGTTGATGGGTTTCGTCTTTCAGTTTCGGCAGAAGCTTCTCAAACGAGCTTTTCGGGATTCCCAACTCGCAGAGAACCTCTTTCACAGGTGTTTTCCCAGGGAGCAAGTTCCCTAAGAAGCTCATAAGGGAAGCTGCGTGTTTTGACGTACGGGGTTTTCTTGTCGAGCCTGAATAAGCCCATTTGGCGACACGCACGCCCGGCATTGAGGTCTTGATAAGCTCAAGGATGTCGTCTGCGAGTTGCCCGGACGGCAGTGCCAGATAAACGTCTGTCGGTTCGCAATTGCCGAGCTTATCGATGACGCGGCGGCATCTTACGCGATTGATAGCTTGAATAACCTGAGTGGCGATTGCACCTGTGCTCAATTCTTTCAGGATACCGAGGACAAAAACCGGGGCCACTATCTGCCCCAAGAAGAGCAGGCCGTCCGCGCCGGCCTCTATTTCGACATTCCCTGTGAACGCTGGGGCGCCGTTGGCGGACGTCGGGCGCGTACTTTTCACATCCATTTGGACCGGGCTTTGAAGGCGCCAGCTTCAGAGGCCCGAACACGACAAGTCGGCGCCTCGGCCGGCGTCGACATCGATTACCTGAACCGAATGGCGGACTTCGCCGACAGGACCGACCTGGTTGCCTCCGGCGGCCGAGACGCCGAAGAGATTCGCACCATTCTCTCCGCCGTTGACGACACGACGATCAGGAGGAATGGCCGCATTGCGCTCACACTGACCATGGAGCTGCCCCGCGAACTCGATCAGACCGCCTGGATACGCATCGCCGATACCCTCGCGAATGACCTGGAGGAAACAGGACGCCCGACCCATTGGGTGATTCACTGCGATCCTGCGGCTCACAATCCTCACATCCATCTTGTTGCAGCTGCTCGACCAGTCCGGGACGGACGGGTAACGCGGGAAGGTGTCCGCGGGCGCCCTGCCGAAGAACCCATCATCTGGAACACCAAAGAGAAGGTGCGCGAACAGCGTCGAAGAGCGGCAAATATCGTGAACCACGAACTTGACGCTGCCGGGCTGGATTACATGTTCCATCCTGGCCGGCTTGCTGACACCGGACTCGTCAGGGATCCGAAAAGGCGGGTTCCTGCGCGGGCCTGGTACAAGGACGGCCAGCGGGACAGAGATCCGCAAGCAGTTGCCACGGCACGCGCCCATCACACCTCACGTCGAGAGAGGGCTGCCAATCGCACGTCAGGCAGAATCCGAACCGGCCAAAAAAGAACATCCGTCACTTTCCAGGACATTGCGCGAACCACCGAGCAGCTCGAGAGCAGCAACTTCGAAATCAAAGATCCATCGAAGTGGATAGATGAACATTTGATCGCGCCCATACGCATCGCCTTTCCGAGAGAACGGCATGACACAGCAAAGGCATTGATGGGCGAGCTATTGGCGGCTCGAGAAAGTGCCGACTGGCCAAAGGGGCGAGAGCTTAAAGCGTTCTTGAAAGACACGATCGCCCCGCTCATACGCGTTGCCGCGTCAGAGTATCCTGCGCCCGAAGCGACAGCCCCCTCTGGCACACCGACGAAACATTTGGCGAATGTCGCCAAGAAAGGCGCACACGCCGCGCCGGACAGAGATTTGCTGCACGAACTTCAACAAAGAAACGCCCACCTGCAGGAAGAGCTCTTGAGCTTGAAGACGCGCACCGCAGACGAGATGCCGGCGACAACGAAGCAGCTGAATTACCTGAACGATCTATTGAAGAAAACCAAGTCGTCACTTCCAGACTCTGACGATCCTTTAACCCAAGGCCAGGTCGGCACCTGGAT
>CAXGUG010000025.1:0-39429 GCA_964012715.1 uncultured Rhodospirillaceae bacterium
AGGTCAAACTCTCCGGCGCCTTGGCCAAGATCATGGAGGAAGACCCCTCGATCCGGCAGGAGCACAACCCCGATACCCGGGAAATGCTGCTCTGGGGGCAAGGCGAAATGCATCTGATGATCGCCCTGGATAAGCTCAAGGGTAAGTTCCACATCGATGTCGAATGCGAACGTCCGCAGGTTCCCTATAAGGAGACCATCCGCAAGCCGACCCATCAGCACGCCCGACACAAGAAGCAATCGGGCGGGCATGGCGAATTCGGCGATGTGCATCTGGACATCAAGCCGACGGGCCGGGGTGACGGCTTCGCCTTCGGCGATACGATTTCCGGCGGGGTGGTGCCGAAGCAATACATCCCGGCGGTCGAGGCCGGGGTGCGCGAATACCTGCAGCGGGGGCCGTTGGGCTTTCCCGTGGTCGATGTGGCGGTGACCTTGACCGACGGCCAGTATCATAACGTCGATTCCTCGGACATGGCGTTCCGCAAGGCGGCCCAACAGGCCATGCGCGAAGGCATGCCCAATTGCCAGCCGGTGTTGTTGGAGCCGATCTGCCGAGTCAGCCTGTCGCTACCCAGTGAGTTCACCTCGCGCGTGCAGCGTCTGGTCGCCGGGCGGCGAGGCCAGATCATGGGCTTCGACGCCAAATCCGGCTGGGCGGGCTGGGACGAGGTTCAGGTGCAATTGCCGCAATCGGAAATGCACGACCTGGTGATCGAACTGCGCTCCATGACCATGGGCGTCGGCACCTTCGAATGGGCGTTCGACCATTTGCAGGAACTGATGGGCAAGGAAGCGGATCAGGTCGTCGCCCATCGGGCCCAGGCCGCGCAGTAATTGGGGCGACAGACCCGTGCGGACAAAAAAAACCGCCGGTCCCTTGCGGGACCGGCGAGTCTGACAGGGAGGCTTCACGTCTGGGAGACGTAGGGGCCGCACGTCTGGGAGGAATCATGCGGTCCCAAACCGGATAACCTTCCGGCGGAGGGGGCCTGGGAGGAGGCCCAAAACTCGGTTTGTCACCTGAAGCATGTGCTCCTGGGCGACAAGACGGGGCATATATAATCCGCTCATCCTGGCATACCAGCCCAAAACGCGCATTACAGCTATGCATTTGGTGCATAGCTTCATGCTCGTTCTGCAAATATTGCATTCGGGTTTGGTGAAGTGCCGCGCGGACCCTGTTCTGGGCTCAGAAAATATCCTGATTGAGGCGGCTGACCAGGAAGTCGCGGAACACGATGATCCGCTTCGAATTGCGCAGTTCTTCGGGGTAGACGAAGTAGGCCTCGATCGACGGCCCGCGCAGTTCGGGCAGGACTTCCTTCAGGTTGGTGGTGGCTTCGCGGCTCATGTAATCGGGCAGGGCCCCGATGCCCAGGCCCGACTGTACGGCGCGGAAAATGCCGTAGATCGAATTGACCCGCAAAACCGGCTCGCGCGTTACGCCCGGCTTGGCCCCGGCGGTCAGCAGCCAGTTCAGGTTTTCGACCGGCGGGCGGGCGTCGTCGCCGTAGACCACCAGATCGTGGTTGTCCAAATCCTGGGCGCGCTTCGGCGTGCCATGCGCCGCCAGATAATCGGGCGAGGCGAAGACATGGTAGTTCATGGTCATCAGATAGCGCTGGATCAAATCCGGCTGCTTCGGCGGGGCCAGGCGGATCGCCACGTCGGCTTGGCGCATGCCCAGGTCCAGTTCCGTATCGGCCAGGACCAGGGTCACGGCGATATCCGGATATAGGGTTTTGAACTCGCGCATGCGCGGCGTCAGCCAGATCGAGCCGAAGGCGACCGTGGTCGTGACCTTCAGCGGGCCTTGGGCTTCTTCCTTATTGTCGGCGATACGGGCCTCGACCATGGCCAGTTTGGAAAACACGTCATGGGCGGTGCGGAACAGCAATTCGCCCTGTTCCGTCAGGATCAGTCCCCGCGCGTGGCGGTGAAACAAGGGAACTTTCAAGCTGTCTTCAAGCGCGCTGATCTGGCGGCTGACCGCCGATTGGCTGAGGTGAAGGTCTTCGCCCGCGTGCGTAAAGCTGCCCGCTTCGGCGACGGCGTGAAACACGCGCAATTTGTCCCAATCCATGGGAGCCCCCTGGGGTTTCCCCCTTATCGGCCCGGTGCGCCTTCCCTCCTTGCGACCGGGCCGGGTGTACGGCCTATTCGGCGGCCGCCTGAGTTTCTTCCTGCGCGGCCAGGAAGTGTTCGGCTTCCAGTGCGGCCATGCAGCCGGTGCCGGCGGCGGTAATGGCCTGACGATAGATTTTGTCCTGCACGTCGCCGGCTGCGAACACGCCCGGCACGTTGGTCTTGGTGCTGTCCGGCTGGGTGATCAGGTAGCCTTCGTCGTCCATGTCCAACTGGCCCTTGAACAGCTTGGTGTTCGGGTCGTGGCCGATGGCGATGAACACGCCGTCGGCGGCGCGCTCGGTCACTTCGCCGGTCTTGATGTTCTTCAGCTTCATGCCGGTGACGCCCGGCGGGTTGTCGCCGCCCAGGACTTCTTCCAGCACCGTGTCCCACAGGACTTCGATCTTTTCGTTCTTGAACAGGCGGTCCTGCATGATCTTTTCGGCGCGCAGCTCGTCGCGGCGATGGATCAGGGTCACGCGCGAGGCGAAATTGGTCAGGAACAATGCTTCCTCGACCGCCGTATTGCCGCCGCCGATCACCGCCACTTCCTTGCCGCGATAGAAGAACCCGTCGCAGGTCGCGCAGGCCGAGACGCCAAAGCCCATGAATTTTTCTTCGGTCGGAATGCCGAGCCAGCGCGCGCTGGCGCCGGTCGCGACGACCAGGGTGTCGCCGGTATAAACGGCGCCGGTGTCGCCGATGGCGCGGAACGGGCGGGACGACAGGTCGATCTCCATGATCGTGTCTTCGATCATTTCCGTGCCGACGTTCTTGGCCTGCTCGAACATCTGCTCCATCAGCCAGGGGCCTTGGATCGGTTCGGCGAAGCCGGGATAGTTCTCGACCTCGGTGGTAATGGTCAACTGGCCGCCCGGTTGCAGGCCGCGAATCAGCAGCGGCTGCAGATTGGCCCGCGCCGCATAGACGGCGGCGGTGTATCCGGCGGCGCCGGAGCCGATGATCAGAACCTTGGTGTGGCGAACGTTGTCGGAAGAATTGGGCATAAGATGATCCACCTTGAATAAGCTCGAGTTTTCGGCGCTGGAGTCCGCCTGTCTGGGGCCGTGACTGCCCAGGGGTCGTGGCCGTTTGGAGCCAACAAAATAGGGGGGGCTCCGCCAGGGTGCAAGCGCAAGCGGCCCGACTTGGAAATGATCCCCAGCCCTTTCACGCAGGGGGCTTTCCCCCGGCTGCGTTATAATATAATTTCGCAACAAAATTTCGCCTATCTCGGGGGTTTGGGAAACGATCATGCAGCGCGTGAAACTCGACAAGATCGACCGGCGTATCCTGCGCGACCTGCAGGCCGACGGCCGCATGACCAATGTGGAGCTGTCGAAACGGGCGGGAATCTCCGCGCCGCCATGCCTGCGCCGGGTGCGCGCGCTGGAAGAAGCGGGCTTTATCCGGGGCTATCACGCCGACCTGGAGCCCAAAATGCTGGGTTACAACGTCACCGTGTTCGCGCAGGTCGGCCTCAATTCCCAGGCGGAACACGACCTCGAAGCGTTCGAGACCGCGGTCCGCGCCTGGCCCCAGGTGCGCGAATGCCACATGTTGGCCGGCGAAACGGATTTTCTGTTGAAGATCGTGGCCGTCGATTGGGACGCCTATCAGGAATTCCTGACCACCAAGCTGACGGCGGCGCCCAACGTCAGCCACGTCAAATCGGCGTTGTCGATTCGCGCGTCAAAGGCCTTGCCGGGCGTGCCGGTCGATGTCGACGTGCCGGACGACGACGCGGTCTAACCGTTTCCGATCAAAGCTCCAGCAAGTACTTCCTGCGCACTCCGTCGGCCCAGGCCATGCCGTGGCCGGGGGTCTCGGGCATGGTCATGATGCCGTTCTCGGTCTTCGCCTGAATATCGAACAGCGGCTCCAGCAGGGGGAAATCTTCCAGCCAGGAAACGTTCGGCTGGGCGGCCGCCAAATGGACGAACAGCGACGGCAGGAAATGCGGGGCCACGGAAATGCCGAAGCTTTCCGCCGTTCGCGCCGCCGCCAGGCTGGGCGTCAACCCGCCCATCATCGCCAGGTCGGGTTGTAGGATGTGGAGCGCGCCGGACGTCAGGTAGGGCATGATTTCGGCCATGCTCTGCAGATGTTCGCCCGTCGCGATGGCGACCGGCGATGCGGCGGCAAGCTGCGCATAGGCCGCCGTGTTGGCCGCGGGCATCGGTTCTTCCAGCCACAGGCAATCGACATCGGCGCAGGCATGGACCAGCCGCAGGGCCGTCGCCGGGTCGCACTTTTCGTTCACATCGGCCATCAGCCGGACATGGTCCGGCAGGACGCTGCGCGCCGCCTCCAGCCGCGCTGCATCGCCGCCGTTGCCGGCCAGCCGCGGTTTGACCCCGGCGAAGCCTTGTTCGACATGGGCGAGCGCCTGATCGCGAGTTTCCTCGGGCCCATGGTCGGGCCGATACCCGCCGGAGCCATAGACCGGCAGGCGGCGCGGCGCACCCCCCATGGCGATGCCGAGCGGCAGGCCCTGCCGCCTCGCATGCAGGTCCCAGGCGGCAACGTCGATCGCCGCCATGGCCAGGTTATGGACACCCCGACCGATCCGGTTGAGCGATGCCGCCATATGCCGCCATAGCGTTTCCGGCGTGTTGGCGGCCTGCCCCAGGACCCGGGTTTCAAGGAGGTCCCGCGCGGCGGCCAGCACAACCCCCGACCCACCGCCCAGGCAATAGCTGAAGCCCGTGCCCGTCGCGCCGTCGGAATCCGTCAGATCGACGGCCAGCACGTCGATCTGTGCAACCCCGGAACCGCCGACGGGCCGCTCCAAAGGCAGGCGAAGCAGCTCAGCCGTGACGTGGGTGATGGTGGTCATTTGCTCATTCCGTCCAATATCTGTTGTGCGATTTCCGAACCCTGGGACTTGGCGCGGGTGATCGCAACCATGCCCTGGGCGCGGCTTGCCGTGACGCCGCGACCGTCAAGATACGCCCGGCCGATCATGGCCAAGGCGTCCGCATGTCCCTGGTCGGCGGCCTTGCGAAACCATTCGAACGCAGCTTGCGGGTTTTCAGCGACGCCGTCGCCCGTATCCAGGCGGCGGGCGTATTCGTACTGCGCGTCGAAATCACCCTTCTTCGCGGCCCGGTGAAAGGCCTCGGCCGCGACTTCGGGCAGGCGCGGCACCCCATGGCCCAGGGCGAAGCTGCGCCCGATCCGGACATAAGCCGCCGCCAGATCGATGCCCTGGTCCTTGGCTTCGGTCGCGGCCAGGTCGTCCAGCCCGGCCAGGGCTTTGCCGGTAACCGCCTGTTTCATCTCGACGGCGTTGCTCTGCCCCCGGGCGGCGGCACGGGACAACAAGCGGTATCCCTTGACCGCATCCTGTTCCACGCCCATGCCGCGCATGTAAAACCAGCCCAGCATGGTCGTGGCGTACAAATGCCCCTGATCGGCGGCACGCCCGTACCATTCGGCGGCGGTCTGGAGATTCATATCCGTGCCCTGGCCCCGGGCATACATCCCGGCAATCAATGCCTGGGCCTCGGCGTCGCCCGCTTCGGCGACGGGTTTCAATTCGGTGAACGCAGTTGAGAAATCGCCTTTGTTGTACGCGGCCTGCGCCTCGACCAATCCTGCATGACCGACTGTCGTCGTCGACAGCCACATCAGCGCGGACAGGCAGAGCGGACGGCAGACCTTCATCCCGCGAACTCGGTCAGGTCACGGGCCACGGCCTCGACCACCGGGGGCCAGGCGCGGCTGTCGTCCTGTCGAAACAGACGGGCGGTCGGATACCATGGGCTGTCTGCGCGGCCGGTCAGCCAGCGCCAATCGTTGCCGCGCGGCAGCATCACCCATACCGGCTTGCCCAGTGCCCCGGCCAGATGGGCGACCGCGGTGTCGACGGTAACGACCAGATCGAGTTGCTGGATCAATGCGGCCGTATCGGCGAAATCGCCCAAACCGTCCGAAACGTCCAACAAAGCATCGGGGAGGGGGGTGTCCTGGGCGGCAATTTCCTTTTGCAGGCTGATCCAGGATAGGCCCGGTTGCGCGAACAGCGGGGCCAGATCCGACAGCGGGACCGAGCGCTGGGCGCTGCCGCGCTTTTCCGCCAAGGCGCGCCACGCCAATCCAACGCGCGTTCCCGGTTGCCCGGCAAGCCGCTGGGCCCACTTCGGATCGTCGGCAATCTTCAGGTACGGAGATGGTCCGGGCAGATCGTCCAAGCCGATGCCGAGTACGCGGGGCAGGCTCATCATCGGCAGGCGCAGGTCATGCGGCGGGGCCGGCTGATCCTGCCGCGATACCGCGTATCCGTCGTCCTGCGCCGCGAACAGGCGGCACAACGCGGGCGGCACGTCGGCGATCACTTGGCCGCCCCGGTCCGCGGCCATCGACAGGAAACGCGCGAACTGGATCGCATCGCCCATGCCCTGTTCGGCATAGATCAACAGCCGTCGCCCGGCGAGCGGCGACCCATCCCACAGCGGTGTCGACAGGTTGTCGCGCAGCGTCAGTTTGACGGGCAGGCGCCATCGCGCCTCATATGCTTCCCAGCCTTCGCGGTAATTCCCGGATAGCAATAAGGCTTGGCCCTTATGAACCTCCGAAGCAGTGTCGTGCGGGGCCACGGCCAACGCGCGGTCATAAGCCGCGACCGCTTCGTCCGGGCGTTGCTGGTCGAGCAAGGCATTGCCCAGGTTATGCCAGGGTTCGGGGATGTCCGGGGCGGCTTCGGCGACGCGGCGGAAGGCGGCTTCGGCCTGGTCCGGACGGTTCAGGTCCATCAGGCACAGACCCAGATCGTTGAGGACCGCCGCCGTCGGCTGGGCCGCCGCCAATTGTTCCAAAAGGGGCAGGGCCTCGGCGTCCCGGCCCTGATGGCGCAAGCTCTGCGCCAGCGTGCCGACGGCCTGCGCCGATTGCGGGTTCAGGGCCAGGGCTTGGCGGGCGTGGGTTTCGGCCTCTTCGACAGCACCCTGGTTCAACAGGGCAATGGCGAAATTCTGCTGAAAGACGGGGTCCTGGGCCTTGGCCTCGGCGGACCGGCGAAACAGCGGCAGGGCGGCTGCCGCATTTCCCTGAGATAGAAAGATCGTCGCCCGCAGGGCATTGGCGTGGGGATGGTCGGGCGCCAGGGCCAGGGCGGCGTCCAAATGCCCGGCGGCATCGTCCATGCGGGATTGGCGCAGCCCGTCGATGGCCAGGGCGAGAAGCTGTTCGGGATCGTTCATTCCTGGATCAAACGGCAACCGGCGCGGAAATGCAATTCCCGCGCCGGTCCGAAAATGCCGTTTGCGATGTTCTGACTTAGGTCAGGTTGGCGCAGGCCCGCTGAATACGCTGACAGGCGTCTTCCAACAGGTCGGTCGCCGTCGCGTAGCTGATCCGGAAATAGGGCTCCAGACCGAACGCCGCGCCATGAACGGCGGCGACGCCTTCGGTTTCCAGGATGTAGGTGACGAAGTCTTCGTCGTTCTTGATGACCTGGCCGCCGGGGGTCTTCTTGCCGATTGTCCCGGCACAGGACGGATAGACGTAGAACGCGCCCTCGGGCGTGGCGCAGGAAATGCCATTGGCCTGGTTCAGCATGCTGACAACCAGATCACGCCGCTCCTTGAAGATGGCGTTGTTCTTTTCGATGAAATCCTGCGGGCCGTTCAACGCGGCCACGGCGGCGGCCTGGCTGATCGCGGCCGTATGGGTGATGCCCTGGGACTGGATCATGGTCATGGCCTTGACCAGTTCTTTCGGGGCGCCGCAATAGCCGACGCGCCAGCCGGTCATGCAATAGGCCTTGGACATGCCGTTCATGGTCACGGTGCGGTCGTACAGGCGGGGTTCGACCTGGGCCAGGGTGGTGAATTCGAACCCGTCGTAGACCAGCTTTTCATAGATATCGTCGGAGAAGATCCAGACGTGCGGATGCTTCAACAGGACCTCGGCCAGGGCCTTGATCTCGTCGCGCGTGTAGGCGCTGCCGGTCGGGTTGGACGGCGAGTTGAAGATCAGCCATTTGGTCTTCGGCGTGATCGCCGCGTCGAGTTGTTCCGGCGTCAGCTTGAAGCCGGTTTCCTCGCCGCATTGCACGACCTTGACCACGCCGCCGAACATCACCGGGATATCGGCATAGGAGACCCAGAACGGGGCCGGGACGATCACTTCGTCGCCGGGGTTCACGGTCGCCATCATGGCGTTGAAGATCACCGGCTTGCCGCCGCAGCTGACGTGAATCTGATCGCGGGTGTAATCCAGATCGTGGTCGCGTTTGAACTTGGCGATGATCGCGTCCTGCAGTTCCGGAATGCCGTTGATCGCCGTGTAGCGGGTCATGCCCGCATCCAGCGCCTTTTTCGCCGCTTCGATGACGTGCGGCGGAGTGTCGAAATCCGGTTCACCGGCGCCCAGGCCGATAACGTCTTTGCCCTGGGCCTGCAGGTCGCGGGCCTTCTGGGTGACGGCGATGGTCGGGGACGGCTTGATGGCGCTCAGTCGGTCGGCGAGGAAAGCCATGATCTGGTCCTTGTAGCGTGTTTGATGTGAAATCTGTCGTGGGGGCCTTTGAAAAAAGGCCGCCCGGAGACTACGCCCCTCGGTCCCGGCAGGCAAGGCATGGTGCATGCCTGCCGGGAAAGGGTTCGTGGTGAGCGGCGCGGTTAGCCCAGGGCCGCCAGAGCCTGATCGATATCGGCGATAATGTCGTCGATATGCTCGATCCCGATCGACAGGCGGACGTAACCGGCGGTCACGCCGGCGGCGATCTTTTCCTCGTCGCTCAGCTGTTGGTGGGTGGTGCTCCAGGGGTGGATCGCCAGCGACCGAGCGTCACCGATGTTGGCGACGTGATACAGCAGCTTCAGGCCGTCGATGAACTTCGCACCCTGTTCGGCGCCGCCGGCCACCTCGAACCCGATCAAGCCGCCCCAACCGCCGGTGATGGCGGATTCGTTGCGGGCGCGGATCGCTGCGTCTTTCTCCAGGCCGGGGTAGATCACCTTGGCCACCTTGGGGTGGGCTTCCAGGTATTTGGCGACGGCCTCGCCGTTGCGGCAATGCTCGCGCATGCGCAGCGGCAGGGTTTCCAGCCCCTGGATGAACATCCAGGCATTGAACGGGCTGAGCGCCTGGCCCATGTCGCGCAGCATGGTCACCCGCGCCTTCAGGATATAGGCGATGGGCGCGCCCAGGCCCTTCGCGGCGGCGGTCCAGACCGCGCCGTGATAGCTCGGGTCCGGCTGCGTCAGCAGGGGGAAGCGCTCGGCATGGGCGTCCCAATCGAAGTTCCCGCCGTCGATCAGCATCCCGCCGATCGAGGTGCCGTGACCGCCGATGTATTTGGTCAGGGAATAGATGACCACGGCCGCGCCCAGCGCGATGGGCTGGCACAGGGTCGGGGCGGCGGTGTTGTCCATGATCAGGGGCACGCCAAGTTCCCGGCCGATGGCCGCGACTTCGGCGATGGGGAAGATGCGCAGCTTCGGGTTGGCCAGGGTTTCGCCGTAATAGGCGCGGGTCTTGTCGTCCGTCGCCTTGCGGAAGTTTTCTGGGTCGACCGGATCGACGAACCGGGTTTCGATCCCCATGGTCTTCAGGGTGTTGGCGAACAGGTTCCAGGTCCCGCCGTAGATGTCGGTCGACACGACGATGTTGTCACCGGCCTGGGCGATGTTCTGAATCGACATGGCCGATGCGGCCTGTCCCGACGACACGGCCAATGCGGCGACGCCGCCTTCCAACGCGGCCATGCGCTTTTCCAGCACATCGCAGGTCGGGTTCATGATGCGGGTGTAGATGTTGCCCAATTCTTCCAGTCCGAACAGGCGCGCGGCGTGGCCGGTGTCTTCGAACTGATAGGACGTGGTCTGATAAATCGGCACGGCGACGGACGTCGTGGCCGGGTCGGCACGGTATCCGTGGTGCAGGCAAATGGTGCTTTTGTGCATGGATGTCTCTCCTCGAACCAAAACCCTGGGGTGCGGCGCGGTAACCTATCAGAAGTTGCGGCCTTGATGCCAACAGAGTTCCCGTGGCGGGCGAACTGTGGCGAAAACGCGGCCAGCCTGCCCAAAAATCACCCCTGACCAACCCTTGGGCGGCCTCACTCCCGGGCTTTACTTCCAGCGTCCGAAATAACGCACCGAAGCAACGTATCGGCGCAGCCCGCCGGGAGGAGACCGCAACATGCCCATCGTATCCGTCATCGGCCGCCGCTGGTGGGCCTTCCCCCTGGCGTTCGTGGTGACACTGGTGGCGTTCGGTATGGTCGCGGCGGCATCGGCCCGGACCGACGCGCCGAGCACGCTTGCCCGCGTCGTTCCGGCATCCGTGATGGACATGGGCGGCTTGTTCCTGCCTGCGAACGCGGATGCCACGGACAAGGACGGCGCGGAAGGTGAGGGCCAAGTGCGGGCGATCCCGCTGTTGGGCACCGAGATCAAGGTCACCGTTTCCGGCCTGGTCGCCCGCTATGCGATCACCCATCATTTCAAGAACCCGACCGATCGCTGGACCGAGGCGATCTATACCTATCCCCTGCCGCCCGACAGCGCGGTCGACCGTTTGAAAGTGACGGTCGGCGACCGCGTGACCGAGGGCGTGATCAAAGAGCGGGGCGAGGCGCGCCGCATCTATACCGCCGCCAAGACCGCCGGGCGTCGGGCATCGCTGGTCGAACAGCAGCGGCCCAATATATTTTCCACCGCCGTCGCCAACCTGGGGCCGCATGAAACGGTCACCGTTTCCATCGAATTTCAGGAACGCCTGCATTTTCGCGACGGCCAATTCGCCCTGCGTCTGCCGCTGGTCGTCGGGCCACGCTATATCCCCGGTCAGGCCCGCCCGGTGAACTTCGCCGGTGGCTCCGGCTGGGCGCGGGATACGGACGTGGTGCCCGACGCCTCGAAAATCACGCCGCCCCTGCGCGCCGCCGAGGACGGCAAGGGTAATCCTGTGCGCCTGGACATCGCCATCGATGCCGGGTTCCAGATCGGAACCCTGACCAGTTCCAGCCACGATATCCGGGTCGAGCGCCCGGACGCGAACCGCGCCGTGGTGCGCCTGAACGGCGACGGCGTGCCCGCCGACCGGGATTTCGTTCTGCGCTGGGCCCCCGCCGACGCGGCGGATGCGCCGCAAGCGGGGTTCTTCTGGGAAAAGGTCGCGGGCGAGATCTATGGCCTGTTGATGGTCATGCCGCCGGTGTCCGGCGGGGCCGGGTTGTCGCTGCCGCGCCCGGCGCGGGACGTGACCTTCGTGATCGATACATCGGGCTCGATGAAGGGAACCTCGATCGAGCAAGCCAAGAAGGCGCTGATCATGGCGCTCGACCGCCTGGGCCCCAATGACCGCTTCCGCATTATCCGCTTCGCCGGTGGTTATTCCGACCTGACGCCCATGCCCGTTCCGGCCGAGACCAAGATGGTCGAGCGGGCCAAGGCTTATGTGCGCGGCCTGACTGCCGAGGGCGGGACCGAGATCGTCAACGCCGTGACCGCCGCCCTGGCCGGGGTGCATGACGTCAATCCGACCGACGATGGGCGGACGCGCCTTCGCCAGGTGGTCCTGGTGACTGACGGCGCGGTCGGGGATGAAGATCGTCTGCTGTCCCTGATCAACGGGCGGATCGGCGATGCGCGCCTGTTCACCGTCGGTATCGGTTCGGCCCCTAACGGGTTTCTGATGACCCGCGCCGCCGCCGCCGGGCGGGGGACCTATACATTCATCCAATCGGCGGACGAAGTCGCCGAACGCATGGCCGAATTGTTCCTGAAGCTGGAACGCCCGGCCCTGACCGACGTCGCCCTGACCTGGACCCACGACGCCGATACCGGCGGTGAGCGGCCGGAAATCTGGCCCCGGCGGTTGCCCGATCTGTATGCGGGGGAACCCCTGGTCGTCCTGATGAAGCTGAACGACGCCGGACCGGACCTGAAGGTTTCGGGCCGCCTGGGCGGGCGTTTCTGGGAACAGTCGGTGACCATCGGCGGCGGGGCCCCGGCCCCCGGCGTGGCGGCCCTTTGGGGGCGCGAGAAAATCCGCGAACTGATGGACGACATGCGGACGGCGGGAACGATGACCGATCCCGGCGCCGCCAACGACGCCCGCGACGCCTTTCGCCAGCAGATCATCGACACGGCCCTGTCTTTGAATCTGATCAGCAAGTTCACCAGCCTGGTCGCGGTCGATAAGGAACCGGGCCGACCGGCGGGTGTGCCCCTGGCCGAGGGGCAGGTGCCGGTCAACCTGCCGGCGGGGTGGGACCGCGACGCCATCGAAGGCACGCCGAACGGGCCCGTCCCTGCCCCGGCGCCGACCCTGCGCAAGACTATGGCCCCGACGGCCCCGGGCCGGGCCGCGACCCTGGCCTTCAACCGCACCGATCCGGCGGTGACGGCGCATCTGGCCGCTGCCGTCTCGGGCACGCCCCTGGCGGCGGCCCCGCAGACGGCGACCCCGGCCCATGCCTATATGGGGCTGGGTGTGCTGTTCGTGATTGCGGCCCTGGCCATTCTAACCCTGAGTTGGCGGGGGCCGCGTCCGCGCCGTCGCCGCTCGGATACGGGCGAGGCTGATTGATGGCGGCGCTTGCCCCCCGTTTACGTTTGCTCCCTGCCTATGCAGCACTCTCCAGATCGGTGGCGGCGATTGTTGCCGCCGCCGGTCTGGGACTTTTTTTATGGGGGGCCTATATCCCGGCCAAGGGCTGGGTCGCGCAAATTCTGTTGGAACAGGCCTGGGATCGCGCCCGAAAGACCCATGGCGCGGCCCACGGTACGGCACAACCCTGGCCATGGGCCGACATGACGCCGGTCGCGCGTTTGTCGGTTGATCGATTGGGGGCTCAGGCAATCGTCCTGGCTGGGGCGTCGGGTAGCTCGCTGGCGTTTGGCCCCGGCCATGTCGACGGCACGGCCCTGCCCGGAGAGCCGGGGCATAGCGTGGTCTCGGCCCATCGCGACACCCATTTCGCCTTTCTGCAGGACACCCGGATCGGCGACCGCATTCGCGTCGAGCGGCCCGGCGGGGGCGAGGTGACGTACCGCATCGTCGAGCAACGTGTGATCGACACCCGCAAGGAGCAGGTCGTGCTGCATCCGGAGGCGGATGTTCTGACGCTGATCACCTGTTTTCCGTTTACGGATTGGACGCCGGGCGGCCCTTTGCGGCTGATTGTAACGGCTGAGCGCTGAATATGATTATCATCGGCGGCGATTGCGACTAACATGCCGGCCTTCATAACTCTGTCTTTCCCTCATCTCCGGCCGCCGTCCGGCGACCGGCAAATCCAAGAAAAACCTTCAAAGGAGGACTCCAATGGCCGCCGGTACTATCGACTCAACCCTTTTCCGTGACCAATTCTCCACCGCCGCGATGCGCGCCGTCTTCGACGATAAGATGACCGTGCAGAAGTGGCTGGACGTCGAAGCCGCGCTGGCCCGGGCCGAGGCGGCCCTGGGCATCATTCCCGCCGAAGCGGCGGACCACATTTCCAACGCTGCCGTGGTCGGCCTGTACGATCTGGACGATCTGCGCGACCAGATGGCCCGCACCAGCCACCCGATCGTTCCGGTGGTTCGCGCGATGGCGCAGGTTTGCGAACATCAGGGTAATAAGAAATCCGGCGAGTTCGTGCACTGGGGTGCGACGACCCAGGACATCATGGATACCGGCTTGGTCCTGCAAATGAAGGATGGCCTGGACCTGGTGATCGAAGGCCTGGAAGAAGTCGCAACCAACATGGCCAAGCTGGCCAAGGAACACCGCGACACGCCGCTGGCCGGGCGCACCCATGGTCAGCAGGCCCTGCCGGTGACCTTCGGCTACAAGGTCGCCGTCTGGCTGGACGAAGTCCGCCGCCATCAGGAACGCCTGAAGGAAATGGCCCCGCGCGTGCTGGTCGGTCAGTTCTCGGGCGCGGTCGGCACCTTTGCCGCCCTGGGCGAAAAAGGCCCGGACGTGACCGATAAGATGATGGCCGACCTGGGCCTGGGTTCGCCGGTCATCAGCTGGCACGTCGCCAAGGACCGCCCGGCCGAGTACGCCTGCGCCCTGGCGCTGGTCGCCGGGACCATGGGCAAGATCGCCCATGAGGTCGCGACCCTGCAGCGGACCGAGCTGGCCGAACTGGAAGAACCGCATCAGCCGGGCAAGGTCGGTTCCTCGACCATGCCGCAGAAGCGCAATCCCTCGACCTGCGAAGGCATTCAGTCGTTGGCGCGTCTGGCCTGGGCCTGTGTGCCGCCCGCGTTCGAAGGCATGGTCGCCGAACACGAGCGCGACAAGATCGCCAACCAGGGCGAGCGCGATTTCATTCCGCGCCTGTGCAGCTATACCGAGGCTGCCGTGCGCAAGATCGCCTTCGTCGTTGGCGGCCTGACCGTCCGCGCCGGCAACATGCGCAAGAACCTGGATATCTCCGGCGGCCTGCTGCTGTCCGAAGCGGTGATGATGAAGCTGGGCGAAGCTATTGGCCGTAACTCGGCCCACGACGTCGTCTACGAAGCGGCCATGGAAGCCTTTGAGAAGGATCTGGTGTTCCGCGATCTGCTGCTGGCCGACGAACGCGTCACCGCGGTGATGTCCGCCGAGGAACTGGACGAGCTTCTCGACCCCGCCCGTTACACGGGCCTGTCGGGCGAGATGGTCGACCGCGTCCTGGCGCAGCGCTGACCGAACCTGTTTCCGGGGTGGGCGAAAGTCGTCCGCCCCGGCCGAATTCAGACTTTTCATACGGCGGGGGTGACCGGGTCATCCCCGCCGCTTATATAAGTAGCCATGGCCATGGACAGCGCGACCGATAAACTTCCCAACGCCCCGTGCGTGTTCCAGCCGCCCAAGCGGGCGGCGGTGGAGGGCGGCGCTGCGTTCGACCTGCAAAGCGAATATTCCCCCGCCGGGGACCAGCCGCAGGCGATCAAGGAATTGACCGCGGGCCTGGAAGCCGGGGAGCGGGATCAGGTTCTGCTTGGCGTGACCGGCTCGGGCAAGACCTTCACCATGGCCCATGTGATCCGCAACCTGGGCCGCCCGGCCCTGGTGCTGGCGCCCAACAAGACCCTGGCGGCGCAGCTTTACGGCGAGATGAAGGAATTCTTCCCCGAGAACTCGGTCGAATATTTCGTCAGCTATTACGACTATTACCAGCCCGAAGCCTACGTGCCGCGCACCGACACCTATATCGAGAAAGACGCCTCGATCAACGAGCAGATCGACCGCATGCGCCATTCGGCGACGCGCGCCCTATTGGAACGCAACGACGTGGTGATCGTGGCTTCTGTGTCCTGCATATACGGTATCGGCGCCGTTGAAACCTACGCCGAGATGATCGTGCGCCTGAAACCGGGCGGGCGGATCGAGCGCGACAAACTGCTAAAGCAGTTGGTTGCGCTGCAATACAAGCGCAACGACGCCGCTTTTTTCCGGGGGACGTTCCGGGTGCGGGGCGATGTGGTCGAAATCTTCCCCTCGCACCTCGAGGATCGGGCCTGGCGGCTGTCCCTGTTCGGGGACGAGGTCGAAGCCATTTGGGAGATCGACCCCCTGACCGGCGAGAAGGTCGCGGCCCTGGACGAGATCATTGTCTATCCGAACAGCCACTATGTGACGCCGCGCCCGACGCTGATGCAGGCGATCCCCCAGATCAAGGCCGAGCTGAAGGTCCGTCTGGCTGAATTACAGGAACAGGGCAAGCTGCTAGAGGCCCAGCGCCTGCAGGAACGTACGACCTTTGATCTGGAGATGCTGGAGACCACGGGACATTGTTCCGGTATCGAAAACTACAGCAGATACCTTACGGGCCGGGACCCCGGCGACCCGCCGCCGACCCTGTTTGAATACCTGCCGGAAAACGCCTTGTTGGTGGTCGACGAAAGCCACGTCACGGTGCCGCAGATCGGCGGCATGTTCAAAGGCGATTACGCCCGCAAAACGACGCTGGCCGAGTTCGGTTTCCGTCTGCCGTCCTGTATCGACAACCGCCCGCTGAAGTTCGAGGAATGGGACGGCATGCGCCCGCAGACGGTGTTCGTCTCGGCCACGCCGGGCCCGTGGGAGCTGGAACGTACCGGGGGCGTAATAACCGAGCAGGTCGTCCGCCCGACGGGCCTGATCGATCCGCTCTGTATCGTCCGTCCGGTCGAAAATCAGGTCGACGACCTGCTGATGGAGGTCAAGGAGACGGCTGCCAAGGGGCAGCGGACCCTGGTCACGACCCTGACCAAGCGCATGGCCGAGGACCTGACCGAGTACCTGCACGAACAGGGGGTGCGCGTCCGCTACATGCATTCGGACATCGACACCCTGGAACGCATCGAAATCATCCGTGATTTGCGTCTGGGCGCATTCGACGTACTGGTCGGTATTAACCTTTTGCGCGAGGGTTTGGACATTCCCGAATGTTCGCTGGTCTGTATTTTGGATGCGGACAAGCCGGGCTACCTGCGGTCCAAGACCTCGCTGGTTCAGACCATCGGCCGGGCGGCGCGAAACGTCGACGGGCGGGTCATTCTCTATGCCGACGAGACGACCGAGGCCCTGGATTACGCCCTGAGCGAGACCAGTCGCCGCCGCGAAAAGCAGCAGGAATACAACCTTGCCCATGGCATCACCCCGGAAAGCGTGAAGAAGGGCTTCTCCCGCGCGCTGGAAAGCGTTTACGAGGGCGATTACGTCACGGTCGATACGGGTGTGTCCGGCGAAACGGAATTGGCGGGCCACAACCTGCAGGCCGTGATCGCGGATTTGAACGAAAAGATGAAAAAGGCCGCCGCCGACCTGGAATTCGAGGAAGCGGCCCGCCTGCGCGACGAAGTCCGTCGCCTGGAAGCGGTCGACCTGGGCCTGGGCGCGCCCGGCACGGCGCCCAGCCAACTGGTCAGCCGCAAGCCGGGGGCGGAAAAGCGCGCCGCGGGCGGCGCGTCCTGGAAACCGAAGGGCAAAGGGGCGCGAAAAGCCGCCGCGCGCCCGCCGAAACGGCGATCCTAGAAAAAAAGAAGCCCGATCAGCACGGCGATGACCACGACGGCCGCGCCGATCAGCTCCATCAGCATGTCTTCGAAGATTTCAGTCAGCGTCCGCTCGTGCATCGGGCGCGACAGCAGGAACACGCGGACCAGAAGGTACAGGCCTACTACTAGTAGGATGATTGCCGCCGGAGAGATCGGGAATTCTGCGGTCATGGCGTCCTCACGGGCTGAGCAGCAGTGGGCTCATGTGCCACATCAGCATCCAATGGCCCCCTTTGGCGGTCACGATGGGATCCCGTTCCAGGCAAGCGATAGAGCCGGGGTCGAAGCCGATGACACCGGCGCTGGCGTCGCCGCAAGTCAGATACGAGACGATGCGGCTCATGAACGGGTCATGGCCGACGACCATGGTGTCCTGGGTCCAGGCTGCCGCCGCTTCGGTCAGGGTGTCCAGGCGGGATGAGGGCGTCAAATCCTTCATTTCCTCGACAATGCGCCCCGGGCCGATGACCGGCGACAGGATCAACGCCGTCTGTTGGGCGCGCAGAACCTCAGAATGAATGACGCGCGGCACGCGCACGCCCGCGCGGCCCAGGAACGAAGCCATGCGGGCAACGTCCTTCTTTCCCTGTTCGCAAAGCGGGCGGTCGGGATTGACGTCCTTGGTTGTCGCCATGCCGTGGCGCACCAGGTAAAGGCGCATGGGGTCGTCTTTCTTTCGGGGCGAGGGGGTTACGGTTATAGCAGGCCCATTCGGCGCAACAAAACGCCCTGTAATGGAACCGGTAAGGTCGGGGCTTTACCTGTTTTTGCGCAGATCGACGATGTTGGAGCGTTTTCCCGACGTTGGGTCCGTTTCGTCGGCATCGTCGCCGCGCGACGGCGACAGGCGTTCGGCGGGCAGGGTGATCCGGACGGTCGTCCCGGCGCCTAGCTTGCTGAAAATCTCCAGGCGGCCGTTGTGGGCATCGACATAGGATTGGACCAGGGCCAATCCCAGTCCGACGCCGCCCGCGTGATCGCGCGTCGCCGATCCGGCGACCCGGTAAAACGGTTTGGTGATCAGCTCCAATTGTTCCTCGGCAATGCCGATCCCGGTGTCATTGACCTCGATGACGAAGTCGCCGGTATGCTTTTCCATGCGAACCCGCAGGGTGATGCTGTCCCCAGGGGCGGAATATTTGATGGCGTTGGACACCAGATTGATGATGCATTGGGTGATCAGGCGGTCGCTGCCCAACATCATCGGCAGGACTGCGGGGCGGTCGAGCTTGAAGAACCGTTCGTGCGTTTCCTGCCACCCATCGATGATCTGAACGCATCGGTCGACGGTCTGGCCCAGGTTGAAATAGGACTCTTTCAACGTGAATTTGCCGCCTTCGATGCTGGCGACGTCGAGCATTTCATCGATCAGATTCAAAAGGTGGCGGCCGCTTTCGTATACGCCTTCGGCGTAGCTGCGGTAATTGCCGGTCAGCGGGCCCAGGACCTCGTTCTTCATGATCTCGGAAAAGCCCAGGATGGCGTTCAGCGGCGTCCGCAGTTCGTGCGACATGCTGGCCAGAACCTCGGACTTGGCGCGGCTTTGTTCGACGGCGCGCTCTTTTTCCTGCTTCTGGATCAGCTCATGCGTCACCCGCTCGGTCACGTCGCGGAAGGTATAGGTAAAGAACAAGCGGTCTTCGGTCCGCCGCTCGGACGGGTTCAGGCGGGACGATTGGCGGCGGAAACGCCCTGGCATGAACTCCAGGTAATAGGGTTTCGCGTCTGTCGGGTTGAAGCGGACGACGGCGGGTGAGCGGGGGCTGCTCTCGGCCCGCTTGGCGGCGGCTTCATCGTCGCCGGGGAACAGGAATTCCTTGTCCGCGGGCAGGAAGGAGTTCAGGTCCGCCTCTTCCAGGGACTCCGTGTCAGCCCGAAGCAAGCTGATCGCGGCGTCGTTATGGGCGACGATCCGCCCGCCGGCATTGGTGACGACGACGCCGTCGAAGCTGTTTTCCAGCACTTCGTGGATGAACGCACGCTGATGGATCAGGTTCATCCGTTGGCGGAAGATCACGACCGCATTGGCCCAGAGGTCCCGATAGACCGAGAAGATCACCAGCCCCGCGACAAGGACCAGGACGGCGGTGACGGGAATGATGAAGGCCAGATACATCTGGATCAGCAGGGCGGCGGCGGTGAAGCCAACGCCGATGGTGGCGCCGATGACGCTTCCCGCGCGCCAGGAGAAGACCTCCATCCGGGCGCCGAGCAGCAATGTCAAAACCAGCAAGCCAACAATTACGGCTTCCGGTTTGGCGGTATGCAGCGCCCGGCCTTGGACAAGGCTTTCAAAGGCCAGGGCTTGAAGTTCGATCCCATGCAGGCGTCCGTATACGGGCACGGCGTGCTGATCGCCCAGCTCTGTCGCGGCGGCGCCGACGATGACCTTCTTTCCCCGTAATTTTTCGGCGGGAACGACGCCGTCCAATATATCGATGAAGGAAAAGCGGGGGATGGTTTCGATGTCGATGCCGAAATCCAGGTCGAAGGTATGGACAGCGAACGACGCCGGTCCGGCCAGCAGCGCCGACATCGCAGGAAGGTCGCCGCCGTGCCACGTCGCGGTCGTGCGCATGGTTCGGATAAGTCCGTCCCGGGACGGGGCGAAGATGACGTTCCCCAATTGCACGGCAGCCCGGAATTCGGGCAGAGGCAGGGTGTCATGCAACGACAGGCCGCCGCCATGGGCGGTCATGCGTTGGCGAAAGGCGGCCAGGATGACCTGGCTGCGGGCCCGCATCAGGGCTTCTTTCAGGGCTTTGTCCTGGTCCGGCGTCGACCGGGAGGAAAAATCGACGTCATAGCCGATTTCGACCACGCCGGCGTCGGTCAGACGGTTAAGCAATTGGGCATGCAACGATCGCGGCCAAGGCCAGACGCCGACCCGGTCGATGGAAACCGGGTCGATCTGAACCAAGGCCAACCGCTCGGTCGCGGGCCTTTTGTTCAGGGAATATCCAGCGTCGATAAATAGGCGGTCGATCGGCCAAAGCATCCCGAATGCATGCAGCAGGGACACAACGGCAAAGATCAGGAGGTAAGGGGCATGCCTTTGCACTGCCGCCTTTGCGCCCGCCCATGCACGGCTTTTGGCTATGGAACTGTCCTCACGTAACTAAATCGCCGGCGAGTTGCGCCGGCGATTAGAGATTATCAGTTCTGGGCGTTGGCGCCACCCGCATTCGGGTTGCCGCCACCGGCGTTGGGGTTGCCGCCGTGGGCGTTGGAGCTGCCGCCACCGGCGTTCGGGTTTCCACCAAAGGCATTGGTGTTGCCGACCAAGCCCGGAGGAGTCGCGCCACTGAGACCGGGAGGCGTGGTGCCCGTCAGGCCCACGGCAACGCCTTGCGGAACGTTGCCGCCGGGGTTCAGGGCACCGGTGCCAAGGCTATCCGACGGAGAGAACGCCGCGTTGATGCCATTGCCGTTGTCGCTTCCGTTGCCGCGCCCGACACTGCGCCCGGGGGCGCCATCCTGACGGAGAAGCCCGTTGCTGAGCTGTGCCAAGGTCACGTTCTGGCCGGAAATCTTGGCCCCGATTTTCACGCCTTTACCGTTCGCAGGGCCATTTGCCTGCTTGCCGGGGGCGGTGTCGGACTGCGCGCCTTGATCCTGCGGGGCGGGTTGACCCGCTGCCGGGGCGCCCGCAGCCTTTCCGCGGACGGTCAGGTTGCCGCCGCCGGTCGGGCTGCTGGCCGTCTGACCGGGTCGAATGAAGACCGTTTGACCGGAACGAATATCCGCGACCTGCACCAAACCGCTGATGACGTGCACGACAGCGCCTTGCGATCCCACCGTGGTGGTGAAGGTGGTGCCCTTGACGACCACGGCGACATCCGGGGTCAGAACCTCGAAATGCTGTTCTTTGCGCTTCTCCACGTCGAACAACAAGGTGCCCACCAATTGGCGAACCCGCGTCATCATCGACGGATCGGCGACGGCCGGAATTTCCAACGCGCTGTTGGGCGAGACGACGATCGTATTCTTGCCGTTACGCAGAACGGCCCGACCGTCACCATCGGTGGTGACGCGTTGACCCGGGGCGACCTCGTCGCCGGTCGTCAGCGCGACCGGACGAATGCCCTGGAAAGTGACTTGCACCGAACCCTTGGATTCAACAAGGGTCCAGGCGCCGGAATCGGCGGTCGCGGGGGCTATGGTAAAGAACACCATCAACACCCCGAGAAGGGCCAATTTGGGCATAGCGATCATGGATTTCATTTGATTCACCGGTTCTCACGAATTGTTCTAGTCGTGTTATCTACATATTATGCATATGTTCCGGAATGGATAGTGTGACGTAGGTCATAATCGGTCATAAATTTAACCATGATTGCCACATGGGTATGATCGATATATGCAGGATAAGGCGGGCAAGCTTAACCACACTCACATGTGGTGATATGCAGAAGACCCGGACCGAACAGAAGGTTTAACTCGGCGCCTAAATGAAGTTCTCCCCCATCAAAAAAACCGGTTTCCTGCTGTCCGTGGCGACCTGCGCTCTCTGGTCGGGGTTTGCCCTGGCGCAGACGTCAGGAACGGCGTCCAGCCCCGCGCAGATCGAGAAGCGGATCGATGAGCAGCGCCAGCGTCCGCCGGAAGAACTGCGCCCGGGGCAAGGTGTTGTCGCCCCTGCGGTGCCGCTGCCGTCCGGGGAGAAGATTTCCTTCGTTCTCAGCGCTGTCATTATCGAAGGCGCGACCGCATTCGAGCCTGCGGAGTTGGCGGCATTGTATCGGCGCTACCTTGCGACGCCGGTGACAGAGGTCGAAATCCGTGAAATCGCCAAGGCCGTCACCAAGCTCTATCAGGACGCAGGTTATATTTTCTCCCAGGCCGATGCCCTGCCGCAGGACGTTGTCGATGGTGTCCTGACCCTCCGGGTCACGGAAGGGTATGTGGAACGGATCGAGGTGGAAGGCCTCGATGTCGACGATCCGCGCATTGCGGGTTATTTCGATGCCGTGCTTGCCGAGCGCCCCGTCCGGTTGGAAACGATTGAGCGGGCGTTGTTGCTGACCAATGATTTGTCCGGGGTCGCGCTGGCTGATTCCAAGGTCGCCGACGGCGCAACGACCGGTGCGAAGGTGCTGAAGCTGCGGTTCGATACCAAGGACTATAACGCGGATGTCTATCTGGATAACCGGGGCACGCCTTCGTCAGGGCGGTTGCAGACCTGGTTGTCCGGCTCGGCGAATGGAATATTGACCACGGGCGATCAGCTGCGATTGGGCTTCTTCACGGTGCCGGATGCCCCGCAGGAGTTGTTGTACGGCTCGGCCCGCTGGACACAGCCGCTCGGCCGTTGGGGGACGACTGCGGAACTGGCATTGTCCGCCAGCAAGGTCAATGCGGGCGACTATTTGGCCGATAGCGATACGGAATCGAAAAGCCGCCGCATCCATCTGACGCTGCGCCACCCGGTGATGCGGAGCCGTAACCAAAGCCTCTGGGCGATCGGCGAGTTGGATTACTACGACCTAAGCGAGGACCGCAACGGCACCGACAACTACGAAGACCGGAACCGTTTCGCCGTGTTGGGGGTGGAGTATTACCGGCCGTCTCTGGGTAACGGCGATATCTACGCGAAATGGGCCTACACGCGGGGCCTGGATGTCCTGGGGGCGTCGAATCCTGGAAACGGTTTGCTGTCGCGCAGTGACGGCAAGGCCGTGTTCGACAAGGTGACGCTTGAACTTCGCCGCCTGCAGAAGATTTGGGGCGGGTTGGGCTTGTTCGTACAGGCCAAGGGTCAATGGTCCAATCAGCCGCTCCTGACCGGGGCGGAGTTCTCGCTGGGCGGCAGCCAATATGGGCGCGCTTACGATTACGGGGAACTGGTTGGTGACAGCGGCGCGGGGGCCTTGGCGGAACTGCGATATACCGGCAAGAAACCGGTCGATTGGGTTTCTTCCTATGACCTGTATGTGTTTTATGACGGCGGTGTCGTCTGGAACGATGGCGGCGCCCGCCAAACCCTGACCTCGGTCGGGGGTGGTGTTCGGACGACCGTCAACGATCTGGCCTATGCCGATATTCAGGTGGCGAAGCCCTTGAATCGCAACGTATCGACCGAAAGCGATGACGACCTGCGGGTGCTGTTCGCGCTGGGCGCGAGCTTCTAGTAGTTAATCGCGTCGGCGGTGGCTTCGGCGGCTGATCCAATCTGTTTAATCAAATCGGCGCCTGGCAAACCGGCAGTGGGCCAAAAAGAAAACGCCGCCCGAATGGGCGGCGTTTCTGAAATCGTATTCGGTCCGGTGTTAGCCGGCGGCGGCGACCAGCGCCTCCGCGACTTTGACCTCGGCTTCGGCGTCGGCCCGGGTGTCGTCCCCGGCATCGGCCAGGGCCTTCTGCGCGCTCTGCAGACGGTCCGTGGCGGCTGCCTTGTCGATATCGGCCACGGCGACGGCTTCATCAGCCAGCACCGTGCAGGTTTCCGGATCGACCTGGACGAAACCGCCGCTGACGAAGATCCGGTTGGTGACGTTGCCGCCCTCATGGACGTCGATGACGCCCGGACGGATCGTGCCGATCAGCAGCGAATGGCCGGGAAGGACACCCATGTCGCCTTCGCTACCGGGCACCACAACCATCTCGACGGGCTGAGACGCCACCAGCTTTTCAAGCGAAACCAGATCGAATTGGATCGTATCGGCCATGTACAGGGTGTCCTCTGCCTAAATTCCGGCCTTAAGCCGCTTCGGCGGCCAGTTTCTTGGCCTTCTCGATGGCTTCGTCGATGGTGCCGACCATGTAGAACGCCGCTTCCGGCAGGTGGTCGTAATCGCCGTTGACGATGCCCTTGAAGCCCTTAATGGTCTCTTCCAGCGGAACCAGGACGCCCGGCGTGCCGGTGAAGACTTCGGCCACGTGGAAGGGCTGCGACAGGAAGCGCTGGATCTTACGGGCGCGGGCGACGGTCAGTTTGTCTTCTTCCGACAGTTCGTCCATGCCCAGGATCGCGATGATGTCCTGCAGCGACTTGTAGGTCTGCAGGGTCTGCTGAACGCTGGTCGCGACCTTGTAGTGCTCGTCACCGATGATCCGCGGATCAAGGATACGCGAGGTCGAGTCGAGCGGGTCAACCGCCGGGTAAATGCCCAATTCCGCGATCTGACGCGACAGAACGGTCGTCGCATCCAGGTGCGCGAAGGACGTGGCCGGCGCGGGGTCGGTCAAATCGTCCGCAGGGACGTAAATGGCCTGGACCGAGGTGATCGAGCCCTTCTTGGTCGAGGTGATGCGTTCCTGCAGCATGCCCATGTCCGTGGACAGGGTCGGCTGGTAACCCACGGCCGAAGGAATACGGCCCAGCAGAGCGGACACTTCCGAGCCTGCCTGGGTGAAACGGAAGATGTTATCGACGAACAGCAGCACGTCCTGACCTTCTTCGTCGCGGAAGTATTCCGCCTGGGTCAGACCGGTCAGAGCGACGCGGGCACGGGCTCCGGGCGGTTCGTTCATCTGGCCATAGACCAGAGCGGCTTTGGAGTTGCCGCCTTCGAGGTCGATAACGCCGGATTCGATCATCTCGTGGTACAGGTCGTTCCCTTCACGGGTACGTTCACCCACACCTGCGAAGACCGAGTAACCGCCGTGGCCTTTGGCGACGTTGTTGATCAGTTCCATGATCAGAACCGTCTTGCCGACGCCGGCGCCGCCGAACAGACCGATCTTACCGCCCTTGGCGTAGGGGGCGATCAGGTCGACGACCTTAATGCCGGTGGTCAGAACTTCGGTTTCCGTCGACTGTTCGGCGAATTCCGGGGCCGAACGGTGGATCGGGGAACGCTTCTTGGTGTTCACCGGACCACGTTCGTCAACGGGGTCGCCGATGACGTTCATGATGCGGCCCAGCGTTTCCGGGCCAACCGGGACGGAGATGCTGTCGCCGGTGTCGGACACTTCGGCGCCGCGCTGCAGACCGTCCGTGGTATCCATGGCGATGGTGCGCACGGTGTTTTCACCCAAGTGCTGCGCCACTTCGAGAACCAGCGTTTGATCGCCGACTTTAACTTCCAGGGCGTTCAGAATCGCGGGTAGATCACCCGAGAACTGGACGTCCACGACGGCGCCCAAAACCTGGGACACCTTACCGACACTGTTAGTAGCCATAGTCTCCTAGCTCCCGTTCAAGCGGACTCTAGAGCGCTTCCGCGCCAGAGATGATTTCGATGAGTTCTTTGGTAATGAAGGCCTGGCGCGTCCGGTTGTAGGTCAGCGTCAAGCCGTTGATCATGTCGCCGGCGTTGCGGGTCGCGCTGTCCATGGCGGTCATACGCGCACCGTGTTCCGAAGCGGAGCTTTCCAACAGCGCCTGGAACAACTGCACCCCAAGGTTACGGGGCAGCAAGTCGGAGAGGATTTCGTTTTCTTCCGGCTCGTACAGGTAGACGGCGGACGGACCGGAGGCTTTCTCCGCACCCTCTTCGTCTTTCGGCGCCTGGAAGGGAATAATCTGTTGTTTGGTGACGATCTGCGTCATCGCCGACTGGAAGCGGTTGAAGACAACCGTGCAGACGTCGAATTCGCCGGCCTCGAACATTTCGATGATCTTGGTCGAAACCATTTCGGCTTCGTCGTACTTCACGCCGCGTTTGCCGATACCTTCGAAGGTTTCGACGATGTCGGCGGCGAAGTCGCGACGCAGCAGGTCACGCGCTTTCTTGCCGACGCAGAGGATCTTGACCGTATGGCCTTCGATCTTCAGGTGGCGGGCTGTGTTGCGGACGGCGCGAACGATCGACCCGTTGAAGCCGCCGCACAGGCCGCGGTCCGCGGTGCAGGCGACCAACAGGTGAACGTCGTTTTTACCGGTCCCGGCGAGCAGCTTGGGTGCCGCTTCCGGGTCGCCGATGTTGGCGCCGATGGCCGCCACCATGCTCTCCATGCGCAGGGCATAGGGACGGGCGGCTTCGGCACCTTCCTGGGCGCGGCGCAACTTGGCCGCGGCCACCATTTTCATGGCCGAGGTGATCTTCTGCGTCGATTTGACGCTGTTGATCCGGATTTTCAGATCCTTGAGCGAAGGCATGAAAGCGCTTTCCTCGTTCGTTCGTCAGGTTGGCCGCCCGGAGGGCCGGGCGGCCGTCAATATTTGACCTGTCCCGACGCTTAGGCCGCGAAGGATTTGGAGAAGTCGTCGAGGAATTTCGACAGCTTTTCCGAGGTTTCGTCGCTGATGGCCTTGTCCTTGGTGATAGCACCCAGGATGTCGGCGCCCTTGTCGCGGACCGCGTCCAGCAGACGGCTTTCGAAGGCGGTGATGTCGCCAACGGCAACACCGTCCGCATAGCCCTTCACGCCGGCGAAGATCACGACAACCTGTTCGGCCACGGTCAGCGGCGAGTACTGAGGCTGCTTCAGCAGTTCCGTCAGACGCGCGCCGCGGGCCAGCAGCTTCTGGGTGGCCGGGTCCAGGTCCGAAGCGAACTGGGCGAAGGCCGCCATTTCGCGGTACTGGGCCAGTTCCAGCTTAATGGAGCCGGAAACTTGCTTCATGGCCTTGGTCTGGGCGGCGGAACCGACGCGGGAAACCGACAGGCCGACGTTAACGGCCGGGCGGATGCCCTTATAGAACAGTTCCGTTTCCAGGAAGATCTGACCGTCGGTGATCGAAATCACGTTGGTCGGAATGTACGCAGAGACGTCACCAGCCTGGGTTTCGATGACCGGCAGAGCGGTCAGCGAGCCAGCGCCCAGTTCGTCGTTCATCTTGGCCGCGCGCTCGAGCAGGCGGGAGTGAACGTAGAACACGTCGCCCGGGTAAGCTTCACGGCCCGGCGGGCGGCGAAGCAGCAGGGACATCTGACGATAAGCGACAGCCTGCTTGGACAAATCGTCATAGAAGATGACGCCGTGCATGCCGTTGTCGCGGAAGTATTCGCCCATGGCGCAACCCGTGTAGGGGGCCAGGAACTGCATCGGCGCCGGCTCGGAAGCCGTGGCGGCGACGACGATGGAATATTTCAGCGCGTCGTAGTCTTCCAGGGTCTTGACCAGCTGGGCGACGGTGGAACGCTTCTGACCGATGGCGACGTAAACGCAGTAGAGCTTTTCGGACTCGTCCTTGGCGTTTTCGTTGACCGACTTCTGGTTCAGGATCGTGTCGATGATCACGGCGGTTTTGCCGGTCTGGCGGTCGCCGATGATCAGTTCGCGCTGGCCGCGGCCGACCGGGATCAGGCTGTCGATAGCCTTCAGACCCGTCTGCACCGGCTCGTGAACCGACTTCCGGGGGATGATGCCCGGGGCTTTGACTTCAACCAGGCGGCGTTCGGTGGCTTCGATGTCGCCCTTGCCGTCGATCGGGTTGCCCAGACCGTCGACAACGCGACCCAGCAGGCCCTTGCCGACCGGAACGTCGACGATGTCGCCCGTCCGCTTGACGGTGTCGCCTTCCTTAATGTCGCGGTCGTCACCGAAGATAACGACACCGACGTTGTCGGTTTCCAGGTTGAGCGCCATGCCCTTGATGCCGCCCGGGAATTCGACCATTTCGCCGGCCTGCACCTGATCCAGGCCGTAGACGCGAGCGATACCGTCACCAACGGACAGCACCTGACCGACTTCCGCGACTTCGGCTTCGGAGCCAAAGTCGGCGATCTGTTTCTTGAGAATGGCGGAGATTTCCGCGGCGCGGATTTCCATGGTCGGATCCCCTTTATCGCATGCCTAAGCGAAGTTGCTGAAGTTTGGTTTTGATCGAGGAATCGATCATGCGCGAACCAATCTTGACCACTAGGCCGCCCAGCAGGTCTTCGTCTACCCGGGCGTCCACGGAAACCTTGGTTCCCATGGCCTTTTTCAGTTCATCCTCGATCGTTTTAAGCTGTTTGGCGCTCAGTTCCTGAGCAGAGCTGACCTCGGCGGTCAACTCGCCCCGGCGCTGGGCCAAAATACCCTGAAACTGCTTGATCATGGCGGTCAGCGAGAACAAACGACGGTTCTGCGCAACGACGCCGACAAAGCGTTTGGTAAGTTCGGAAACACCCGCCGCAGTAAGGATCGCATCCATGGCGGCGACTTGGTCGTCGCGGGCGATCACGGGAGAGCGGATCAGGCGCGCCAGATCGGCGCTTTCATCGACCATGTCACGAATGACGTTAAGGTCGGCTGCGACCGTGTCCAACTGTTTGTCGGCTTCGGCCAATTCGTAAAGGGCGGTCGCGTAGCGGCCTGCTAGACCGGAAGCGCCTGCGATATCCGATGACACCTGGGAAACCCCTTGAGTAAGTTTTTTGTACGGACCCTTGAGCGCCGGTTTTGACCGATTCATACCCCGTTGAAAGGCGCATGAACCTGCCCGTTCCGGCGGACCCCGCCTGAAAAGCGCGGCCAGTCCTACCACAGAGGTTTCGCCCATGCAACCAGAGGCGGCGCGCTTTTTTCACAGTTTGTGAATCAAACCGATTTGCCGTTGATTCCCGGCCCTTTCGAAAGGCCGATTTCCCTACCGATCTACATGAAAGAATAGGGGTCGATGTCGATTTGGACGCGAACTTTCTTCGGAATTTGCGCCCGCGCGATCCAGGCGCGGACGATCGGCTGTACGGCGGTGCCGCGTCCGGCCTTCAGTAGCAGTCGTCGGCGGTGTCGTCCCCGGATCATCGCCAGGGGGGCGGGGGCTGGGCCCAGAACCTGGACGTCGGCCCCTTGCGGCGCGGTCCGGCCCAAGGCGCGGGCCCCGGCATCCACCGCGGCCTCGTCCGTGCCGGATACGATTACCCCGACCAAGCGGCCATAGGGCGGCATGTGGGTGTCTTCGCGGGATTGGGCCTCGGCCCGGATGAAGCTGTCGCGGTCGCCGGCGGCGATCGCGGCCATCACCGGGTGTTCGGGCATATAGGTCTGGATCAGCACTCGGCCCGGGTGCTCGGCCCGCCCGGCGCGGCCCGCGACCTGGTACAGCAGCTGATAAGTCCGCTCGGCCGCGCGTAAATCCCCGCCCGACAGGCCCAGGTCGGCATCGACCACGCCGACCAGCGTCAGCAGGGGGAAGTGATAGCCCTTGGCCACGATCTGGGTGCCGACGATCAGGTCGACCTCATGGTTTTCGATGCGGTGGACGAATTCCTTGGCCGTGCGCTGGTTATACAGATTGTCCGAGGTTGCCAGCGCGACCCGGGCGTCGGGATAGAGATTCGTGACCTCTTCGGCCAGGCGCTCGACCCCGGGGCCGCAGGGCACCAGCGAATCCTCGGCCCCGCAGGACGGACAGGTATGCGGCGGGGCCATCTGATAGCCGCAGTGATGGCACTGCAGGCGTTGCAGCAGGCGGTGTTCGACCAGCCAGGCCGTGCATTGCGGGCATTGCAGGCGGTGGCCGCAGGCCCGGCACAGGGTCAGCGGCGCATAGCCCCGGCGGTTCAGGAACAACAGCGCCTGTTCGCCCCGCTCCAGGGTTTCTGTAATCGCCTGTCGCAGCGGCGGCGACAGCCATTGTCCCCGCTGCGGCGGGGCCTTGGTCATGTCGACCAGATCGACGTCGGGCAGTTCCGCCCCGCCGTGCCGCCCCGGCAGGTGCAGATGGGCGTAACGCCCCCGGTCGACGTTGGCCTGGGTTTCCAGGGACGGCGTCGCCGAGACCAGAACGATCGGGAACGCGCCCAGGTGGGCCCGAACGACGGCCATGTCGCGGGCGTTGTAGACCACGCCCTCTTCCTGTTTGAACGAGCTGTCGTGTTCTTCATCGACGATGATCAGGCCCAGGTCGGGAAAGGGCAGGAACAGGGCCGAACGGGCCCCGACCACCACGTCCACCCGGCCCTCGGCCATGTGGCGCCAGGTCTCGCGCCGCTGGGCCTGGGTCACCTCCGAATGCCAGAGCGCCGGTTCGGTGCCGAATCGGGCGCGGAACCGTTCCAGCCACTGCGCCGACAGGGCGATTTCCGGCAGCAGGACCAAAACCTGCCGCCCCTGGCGGATGGTATCGGCCACGGCCTGAAGATAAACCTCGGTCTTGCCCGATCCGGGCACGCCTTCCAGAACCTGCACCGAAAAACCGTCGGACACGGCGGCGGACAGGGCATCGGCGGCGGCGGCTTGGTCGCCCGACAGAACCGGGCCGGGGCGCGACAGGTCCGGCGTTTCGGGCGGGGCGAAGACCGGCAGGTCGCAAGCTGTCAAAGCACCCAGCTTGGCCAGGCCGTTGATCACCCCGGGTGTGACGCCGGCGGCGCGGGCCAGGTCCGCGGCTTGCCGGGGCGGGCCCTCGCCAGCGGCGGCCAAAACCCGTTCGCGGGCGGTGGTCATCTTGATGTCGGGCAGGGGATCGGCGGCACGATATGCGGTCAGCGCCTTGGCCGGTTCCAGCGCCTCGGGCACGCTCAGCGCCATGCGCAAGACCGCGCCCGGCGGGTTCAGGGTGTAGTCGGCGACCCAATCGACGAAGGCCATGGCCTCGGGTGTCATCGGCGGCACGTCGAGGCGCGCCGTGACTTCCTTCATCCGGTTTTCGGGCACATCCCCGGCCCCCTTTCCCCAGACCACGCCGGTCATCTTGCGGGGGCCCAGCGGTACGCGCACGAAATCGCCCGCCGCCAGGGTCAGGCCCGCCGGGACCCGATAGTCGTAGGCATCGGTCAGCGGCAGCGGCAGGCGAACGGCAACGTGGGCCCCGGCACCGAAAGTCGGGGGCGGTCCGTCATCGGAAGGCGATCCGTTCGGGCGGGCGGGCGTGGTCATCGGTGGGTGCGGTTCCTGTGGCCCTTCGGTCGGGGCGTCCTATGGGGCGAGCGTGCTTGGGACTATAATAGGCGACAAGGGGCCGCGATTTCATCGCGCGTATGGACGAAAGGAGGGGACGGATGTCCCAGGGGAACGACGAGGCTATGTCGGATAACATGGAAACGGCGGATTTCCGCGTTTCGGAAGACGATGTGGCTGAATTTCTGGTGGCCAATCCCGATTTCTTCCGGGAGCACCTTGAGGTGCTGTCCTTCATGAACATGCCCGGTCGATTCGCGCAAGAACCGGTGCGCGACGGCGCCCAGGTGGTGGATTTCCAACAGGCCCTGTTGAATCAGCAGAAGGAAGCGGTCGAGGAACTGCGCGAATGCGTTCGCGACGTGATCGAAACCAGCCGTTCCAACATGTCGGTCCAGCAGCGCACCCATGCGGCGGTGTTGGCCCTGTTGTCAGCGCGGGATTTCGATTCGCTGATCGAGGTCATCGCCGACGACCTGCCCCGCCTGCTGGACGTCGACGTGGTTTGCGTCGGTTTCGAGCCCTCGGGCAATCCCCTGTCCTGGCTGGTTTCGCCGGAAATCGGTGAATTGAAGCCGGGTTTGGTCGATGCCCTGTTGGGGGCGGGCGGCTCGGCCAAGCTGTATCGGGATATCGCCGACGACGGCAGCGTGTTCGGCGCCGCCGCCGGGCTGGTCCAATCGGCCGCCGTGGCGCGCCTCCGGCCCAGCCGGTCGACCCCGGTCGGCCTGATGGCCCTGGGATCGCGCAGCGATTCGTTCTTTCAGCCGGGCCAGGGCACGGAACTGGTCGTGTTCATCGCCCGCGTGCTGGAAAACTGCATCGACCGCATGCAGGAGCCGCCGGTGTGAGCTTCGCCCTCGAGCTGACCGGCGATCCACGATTGAACGCCGCCGTGGGGCGGTGGATGGACTGGTTGGCTCACGAGCGGCGATTTTCCGACCATACCCTGGCGGGCTATCGGCACGACCTGTCGGCCTTCCTGAATTTCCTGGCAGGCCATCTGGGCGGACCGCCCGGGCTGGCCGATATCGAAAACCTGAAACCGTTGGATTTTCGTGCCTGGTTGGCGGACCTGGACCGTCGGGGGCTGTCGCGGACATCGATCGCCCGCGCTTTATCCTGTCTGCGCGGGTTTTTCCGGTTTCTGGAAAAGCAGGGAATCGCCCGAAATTCGGCGATCGGGGCGCTGCGCACGCCGCGCGTGCCGAAATCGGTGCCCAAGGCTCTGTCGGTCGAGGACGCCTTCGACTTGATCCTGGCCGCCGAGGATATGGCCGACGATCGCTGGATCGGCCTGCGGGACAAGGCGCTGTTGATGCTGCTGTACGGCTGCGGCCTGCGTATTGGTGAGGCCCTGGGCATCAACCGCGACCGCGCGCCGGGACAGTTCGGTAACCGCGCCGATGCCATGATCGTGCGCGGCAAGGGAAATAAGGACCGGTTGGTTCCGATCCTGCCCCAGGTCGAAAAAGCCGTCGCGGCTTACCTCGCCGCCTGTCCCTTTGCGGGCGACGGCGAGACGCCGTTGTTCCTGGGGGCGCGGGGTGGGCGGCTGTCCGCCGGGGTGGCGCAGGCGCGGGTTCGCGATCTGCGCAAGCTTTTGGGCCTGCCCGATACGGCGACGCCCCATGCGCTGCGCCATTCCTACGCCACGCATTTGCTGGCAGGGGGCGGGGACCTGCGGACCATTCAGGAATTATTGGGCCATGCCTCGCTGTCGACCACGCAGCGATATACGGATGTCGACCTGGGGCGGTTGGCCGCCGTTTATGAAAACGCCCATCCCCGGGCGCGCGGCAAGGGGTAGGAAAGCAGCCTAGAACTGCAGGCTGACGACCCCGCCCGCGATGACGATTGCCGCCAACAAGCGCAAGGCAATGCGGCCTTCCTTCAGCACGAAGCCCGCCAGCAGCGCGCCGAACAGCACGCTGGTTTCACGCACCGCCGAGACCGGGGCCATGGGCGTGATGCTCATCGCCCAGATCACGATCCAATAGGCCCCCATGGACATGGCGGCACCCGACATGCCCGGCCGCCAGTATTCCAGGGCCGTGGTCAGGAACAGCCGCTTGCCGCGCCGGGCCAGCACGACCAGGGTGAACACGACCGCGTCGCAGACGAACATCCACAGAGCGTAGGCGTGGGCGCTGCCGGCCTGCCGTGCGCCCATGCCGTCGACCACGGTGTAGGACGCGATGAAGATCGCTGTGCCGACGGCGCAGGACAGCCCGATCAGGGGAATGTTGCGCCAGCCGTTGGCGAAGGTCAGGCCTGAAATGGCGACGGCAATGGCGATGATCGCCGCCAATTGGGCGGAGCTGAGATTCTCCCCGGCGAATACGAAGGCCCCGAGCGCGACCAGGGCCGGGGCCATGCCGCGGGCGATGGGGTATACCACCCCCATGTCGGCATGGTGATAGGCGCGGACCAGAAACAGCTTGTAGCCGACATGCAACAGTGCCGAAGCGAAGATGAACGGCCAAGCCGCCGCATGGGGAAACGGAAAGAACAGGAGCAGCGGCAGGGACAACAGGCCATGACCGGCGTCGATCACGCCCATCATTACCAGTTTGTCGCCGCGCATCTTAACCAGCAGGTTCCAGCCGGCGTGCAGCACGGCGGCCAAAAGAACGGGGGCCAGAACCCAGGTTTCCATATTTCACTCGCTCCGCAAGCGCGCTTGGCGCATAAAAATCATGTTTGCGTGACCGTGTGAAACTAACTTATTGTTTTAAAATGATTTAATGATAAGAATTCGATTAATTCGTGAGAAAAAGTAACGAATTATGAAAAACCTGCCACCTCTCAATGCCTTGCGGGTGTTCGAAGCCGTGGTCCGGACCGGCGGATTGACCGCTGCTGCCGAGGAATTGTCGGTGACCCATAGCGCCGTCAGCCACCAGATCCGGCGGTTGGAGGATGACTTGGGCATCGCCCTTTTGGCCCGCCGGGGGCGCGGCGTCGCACCGACCGCGGCCGGGGAGCGGTTGGCCAAGGGGCTGGGCGAGGGCCTGCGCGAGATTGCCCGAGCCGTCGAATCCGTCCGACCGGGCGGCGATGGGCGGGAAATCACCGTGTCCTGCCTGGGCACCTTTTTGCTGCAATGGCTGATCCCCCGGATTTACCTGTTCAAGGCCGCCTGGCCGGGCGTGCAGTTGAAGTTGGTCGAGGAAGTAGGCCCGCTCGATGCCCCGGCGGTGCCCTATGACGTGGCCATCCGTGTCGGCCGCCCGCCTTGGCCCAAGGGGGTCGAGGTCACCTTGCTGGAGGCGGAAACCATGGGGCCGGTGCTGTCCCGCGACCTGGCGGCGAGCCTGTCGATCCGATCCATTGCCGATTTGGAAAACGCGCCCTTGGTCCATACCCGGACCCGGTCCAGCGCCTGGAAGGACTGGGCGGCGGATGCCGGTGCGGACCTGCCGCAGGGCGGCTCGGTCACATGGTTCGACCACTATTATTTTCTGCTGGAAGGGGTGCGCGGCGGCCTGGGCGTCGGCGTGGTGCCGGAGCAATTGATCCGGGGCGAACTGGCGCGCGGCAACATCGTCGCCCCGTTCGGCTTCGTCCCCTCGGGCAACGAATACGTCATGGCCACGGCGGAAGGCACCGCCGACCCCGCCGTGCTGGCGTTCAAATCCTGGATGTTGGGAGAATTCCGCACCGCCGGGGGATGACGGACGCGCAAGCGCGCGTGGTCAGCCCCCCGGGGGCGAGAAACGGAATGCTTAGATGTGGATCGCCCGGCCGTGGACGCCCAGAGCGGCTTCCTTGACTGCTTCCGGTAGGCCCGGATGGCCGTGACAGATGCGGGCGATGTCTTCGGACGAGCCGCCGAATTCCATCACGTTGACGACTTCCTGGATCAGGTCGCCGGCCTGCGGGCCGACGATGTGACAGCCCAGGACCTTGTCGGTCGCGGCGTCGGCCAGGATTTTCACGAAGCCGTCCGCATCCGCGTTGCAGCGGGCGCGCGAGTTGGCCGTGAACGGGAACTTGCCCGACTTGTAGGCCACGCCGTCGGCTTTCAACTGCTCCTCGGTCTTGCCGACGGAGGCGATTTCGGGATGGGTATAGACGATGCCCGGAATGGCGCCGTAATCGATATGCCCGGTTTGGCCGGCCATGATCTCGGCGCAGACCACGCCTTCGTCCTCGGCCTTGTGGGCCAACATCGCGCCGCCGATGACGTCGCCGATGGCGTAGATGCCTTCGACGTTGGTCTGATAATCCTCGTCGACCGTGACGAAGCCGCGATCGGAAACCTCGACGCCTACTTCCTTCAGGCCCAGGCCTTCGGTAAAGGGACGGCGGCCGATGGCGACCAGCACCACGTCGACCTTCATCTCTTCCTTGTCGCCGCCATCACGCGGTTCCATGGTCAGGGTCACGCCGGTCTTGGCGGCCTTGGCCCCCGTGACCTTGGTCTTCATCTTGAAGGTCATGCCCTGCTTGGTGAGGATGCGCTGAACCTGTTTGGACACTTCGCCGTCCATGCCGGGAAGGGCCACGTCCAGGAATTCGACGACCGTGACCTCGGCGCCAAGCCGCCGCCATACGCTACCCAGTTCCAGGCCGATCACGCCGGCGCCGATCACGGCCAGCTTCTTCGGCACCTTGGGCAGGGACAGCGCGCCGGTCGAGGACACGATCTGCTTTTCATCGATCTCGATGCCCGGCAGGGGGGTAACTTCGGAGCCGGTCGCGATCAGGATATTGGCGGTTTCCAGAACCTGGGCCTTGCCCTTGCCGTCCAGCGGCTTGACCGAAACCTTACCGACGGCCTCGATCTTTCCCCATCCCTTGATGTAGTCGATCTTGTTCTTCTTCATCAGCATCTCGATGCCGCCGGTCAGGCTCTGAACGACCTTGTCCTTGCGATCGAGCATGGTCTTCAGGTTGGCCTTCACGCCGGTCATCTCGACGCCGTGATGGGCGAATTCCTTTTCCGCCATTTCCAGGTGGTGCGACGACTGCAGCATCGCCTTGGACGGAATGCAGCCGACGTTCAGGCAGGTCCCGCCCAGGGTGCCGCGGCCTTCGACACAGGCCGTTTTCATGCCCAACTGGGCTGCGCGAATGGCGGCGACATAGCCCGCGGGCCCGCCGCCGATGACCACCAGGTCGTAAGCGTCACTCATGATTTGATCGCTCCTGATCGAGTTTCGGGAGTCTCGTTCTTTAAAACGTAGGGCGCGGTCCTAGACATTCAACAGGATGCGCTGCGGATCCTCGATGCACTGCTTGATGCGGACAAGGAAGCTGACCGCCTCGCGTCCGTCGACGATGCGGTGATCGTAGCTCAGGGCCAGATACATCATCGGGCGGATTTCGATCTCGTCGCCCACGACCATGGGGCGCTTCTGGATCGAGTGCATGCCCAGGATCGCCGATTGCGGCACGTTCAGGATCGGCATGGAATTGAGCGAGCCGAACACCCCACCGTTGGAGATGGTGAAGGTGCCGCCGGTCATTTCGTCCATGCCCAGCTTGCCGTCGCGCGCACGGCGACCGAAGTCGGCGATGCCGCCTTCGATATCGGCGAAGCCCATCTTGTCGGCTTCCTTAAGGACCGGAACAACCAGACCCTGCGGCGTGCCGACGGCGACGCCGACGTTGTAATAGTTTTTGTAGATGATCTCGTCGCCGTAGATCTCGGCGTTGACGGCGGGCCATTCCTTCAGCGCGATACAGGCGGCGCGAACGAAGAACGACATGAAGCCCATGCGGGCACCGTGTTTCTTCTCGAACACGTCCTTGTACTCGTTGCGCAGGGCCATGACGTTGCCCATGTCGACCTCGTTCCAGGTCGTCAGCATGGCCGCCGTGTTCTGGGCTTCCTTCAGACGCCGGGCAATGACCTGGCGCAGCTTGGACATTTTGACCCGTTCTTCGCGCTCGTTGGCTGGGCGCTCGGGGCGGGGGGCGAACATGTTGTCGGTCGTCAGCGCCGGGGCGGCAGCCGCCGGGGCGGCGGCAGGGGCGGCGGCGGGTGCGGCCTGACGCTTGGCGTTGCCGGCCTGAAGGGCGGCCATCACGTCGCCCTTGGTAATCCGGCCCTGCGGGCCCGTGCCCATGATGCGGGCGGGGTCCAGATCGTTGTCGTCGATCATTTTGCGCACGGCGGGGGACAGCGGCGGGCGCGATCCGGCGGCGGCCGGCGCAGCAGGTGCCGGGGCGGCGGGGGCCGCAGCGGGCTTCGGCGCCGGTGCCGCCGCAGGCTTGGCGGCGGGCGCGGGAGCTGCCGTCGGGGCAGCGACGGCGCCTTCGGCACCGGCTTCGATCGCGCCGATTTTCACGCCCGGGCCGACTTCCGATCCGGCGGCGGCGTCGATCGATGCCAGCCGGCCGGCGGCCGGGGCGTTGACTTCGATCGTGACCTTGTCGGTTTCGACTTCGACCAGGACTTCGTCGGCGGCGACCATGTCGCCGACCTGTTTGGCCCAATTGCCGAGCGTCCCGGTGGACACGCTTTCGCCCATCGTCGGGGTGACGATGTCGACCATCTGGCCACCCCCTGATTTGGCGGCGGCGGCCGGGGCGGCGGCTTTGGCCGGGGCCGCAGCGGGGGCGGCCCCTTCCTCGATCAGCGCCAACAGCGCGCCGACGGCCACGGTGGCTCCTTCGGCGGCAGCGATGGCGCCCAGCGTCCCGGCGGCGGGCGCATTGACTTCGATGGTCACCTTGTCGGTTTCCAGTTCGACCAATGGCTCGTCCTGGGCGACGGCGTCGCCCGGCGCCTTGGTCCACTTGCCAACGGTCGCTTCGGTGACGGATTCGCCCAACGTCGGGACGGTAACTTCAACGGTCATGAATTCTTCCCCTGATATTGTCTGACCTTGGACCCTGCGATGGTCCCGATGTTACTTCTTGGCGGCGGGTTTGGCCGGAGCCTTGGCTTTCGCCGGGGCCTTGGCCTTCGCCGGTGATTTAGCGGCTGCCTTCGCGGGGGCCTTGGTCGGTGCTTTCGCGGGCGCCTTAGCGCGCGTTTTGGCCGGGGCCTTCGCTTGGGCTTTGGCAGGTGCCTTGGCGGCAGCCTTGGCCGGGGCTTTCGCCGGAGCTTTGGCTGCTGCTTTGGCCGGGGCCTTCGCCCGGGTGGGCGCCGACCCTTGAACGGTCAATGCCTCGTTCAGGAAGGCGTCCAGCTCGGCCTTATGCTTGCTGGCCAAGCCCGTGGCCGGGGCCGCGGCGGCGGCCCGACCGGCATAGAGCGGCTTGAACTGCTGCGTCGGCAGGTCTTCCAGAACGTCCTGAAGCGGTTCGAGAACGAAGTTCCACGAGCCCATGTTCTTGGGCTCTTCCTGGCACCACATGATTTCGGCGTTCCTGAACCGGGACAACTCCTCGGTCAGGGCCAGACGCGGGAATGGGTAGAGCTGTTCGACACGCAGCAGGTAGACATCGTCGATGCCGCGGCGTTCGCGTTCTTCGTACAGGTCGAAGTAAACCTTGCCGCTGCAAAGCACGACGCGCTTGATCTTGTTGTCCGGGGCCAGCTTGCCGGCCAGATAGGCATCGTCCCACAACAGGCGGTGGAACGTGGTATCCGGGCCCATTTCGTCCAAACGCGACACGCAGAGCTTGTGGCGCAACAACGATTTCGGCGTCATCAGGATCAGCGGCTTGCGGAAGTTACGCTTCAGCTGACGGCGCAGGGCATGGAAGTAGTTGGCCGGGGTCGAACAGTTGCAGACCTGCCAGTTGTCGTCGGCCGAATTCTGCAGATAGCGTTCCAGGCGGGCGGACGAATGCTCCGGCCCCTGGCCTTCGTAGCCATGGGGCAGCAACATCACCAAGCCGCACATGCGCAGCCACTTCTGTTCGCCCGAGGAAATGAACTGGTCGATGATGACCTGGGCGCCATTGGCGAAGTCGCCGAACTGCGCTTCCCACAGCACCAGGGTCTGCGGTTCGGCCAGGGCATAGCCGTATTCGAAACCGAGCACACCGAATTCCGACAACGGCGAGTTCAGAACCTCGAACGGGGCCTGGCCGAAGCGGATGTTGTTCAGCGGCGTGTACTGGTCTTCCGTTTCCTGATCGATCAGCACGGAGTGACGCTGCGAAAACGTGCCGCGTTCCGAATCCTCACCCGACAGGCGGACCGGGTGGCCTTCGACCACCAGGGTGCCGAAGGCCAGAGCCTCGGCGGTCGCCCAGTCGATGCCTTCGCCGGTGTCGAACATCCTGGCCTTGGCGTCGAGCTGACGGACGATCTTGGAGTGCAGGCTGAAGTTTTCCGGCACGTGGCTGAGCGCGTGGCCGACTTCCTTCAGGAACTCGATGCTGCAGCCGGTTTCGCCACGCCGGGCATCGCCCGTGGCCACGGCCATCCCGGCCCATTTGCCGTCCATCCAGTCGGCTTTGTTGGGCTTGTATCCCTTCGATGCTTCGAAGGCGTCATCCATGGCGGTGATGAAGCCCTGCATCTGGTTTTCGATTTCATCCTCGCTCAGCACGCCTTCGCGGATCAGCCGCTGGGCGTAGATGTTGAGCGTCGTCGGATGGACCTGAATGGTCTTGTACATCCGCGGCTGGGTGAACATCGGCTCGTCGCCTTCGTTATGGCCGTGGCGGCGATAACAGATCATGTCGATCACCACGTCCTT
>CAXGUG010000026.1:0-38896 GCA_964012715.1 uncultured Rhodospirillaceae bacterium
TCTCGCGGGCGGCTTCGGTGCGGGTGGTCATTGCGGGCCTCGTTCCGGTGGGGCGGCTGGTGCATCAATGTGTATAGCGGTTTTCGTTTAGCCGCTTCCCCGGTGACCCGCAAGCTTGGCCGCCTGGGGAAAAGCGGAAAACCGCGGCGGCAGGCCGCAGCGGAAGGTGAGGGATGTCCGATCCGGGTTTTATAATATTCAAACTTGCGTAATTAAATGGCATCTGGTATACCATATGCCAGTTGGTGTACAGCCGTGGCCTACAAGCCCTCCCAGGGAGATCACTCGGTGTTCCGGTCTCCTGATCGCTTGGCACGGCAACCTGTGGCCACTATTCTTCCTTCCGACTTTCGGGCTCGGTCGATATCAGACCGGGCCCTTCTTCTATCCAATGCCTGCTGCGTGGCTGTTCATGTCCGGCGGGCCGTGCCGGGGAGGGGCCAATCTCGTGAACCGTCAGGAACGGCGTCGTCAGAAGAAATTCGCCAGTGCCGCCGATAAGCCCTCGGCCCAGGGCCGGGCGCGGCTTACCTCGGGCGTGCGTGCCTTTCGCGAGGGACGCTACGCCGAGGCCGAAGACGCCTTCCAGAAGGTTCTGGCCGAACGCCCGCGCGAGGTGCAGGCCCTTCACCTTTTGGGCCTGATCGAATATCGCACCGGGCGGCTGGAACAGGCGGCGGATCATCTGGTCGCGGCCTCGATGGTCGACGGCAGCGATCCGTCGATCCACGCCAATCTGGCGGCGGTTTTGAACCTGTGCGGACGCGGGGCCGAGGCCGAGGCCGCGTCCCGCCACGTGTTGGAACTGCGCCCGGACAATGCCGAGGCCTATAACAATCTGGCCGTGGCGCTGGAACTTCAGGATCGCATCGGCGAGGCCGAGGCCTGTGGCCGCCGCGCCGTCGAATTGGACCCGGCCCATCTGGAAGCCCATATCAACCTGGGCAATCTGTATTTCCGTAAGGGCGATATGGCCGGGGCGGCGGAACTCTATCGCCGCGCCGCCGAGATCGATCCGACCAACCCGATGGCCCCAGGAAACTTGGGCGTGGTTCTGCGCCGCCTGGGCGACCTGGCCGGGGCCGAGGACTATTGCCGCCGCGCCCTGGCGCTGAAACCCGATTATCCGGAAGGATACAACGCGCTCGGCAACGTCTTGATGGCGCGGGGCGATATCGTGGGCGCGCTGGATGCGTTCCAAGGGGCGTTGACCCATCGCGACGGCTATCTGGAGGCGCGGGCCAATCTGGCCGGGGCGTTGTTCAAATCCGGTGATCTGGACGCGGCGGAAGAGGCTTATCGCGACACGGTGGAACGGTTCGACCGCTTTGCCGGGGCCTGGTCCGGCCTGGGTACGGTGTTGCTGGCCAAGGGCGATACCGAAGGCGCGGAAGACGCTTTCCTGCGCGCGGTCGAGGCCCATCAGGGCCTGGGCGACGCCTGGGTCAATCTGGCCGCCGCCGGGGCGCTGACCGAGGAACACGAGGCGCAATTGGCGACCTTGCTGGAAACCGCCCCGGAAAACGACCAGACGGCGCAGTTGTTGTTCGCCCTGGGCGCGGCCAAGGACCGTCGCGGCGACACCGCCGGGGCGTTCGATGCCTTCACCAAGGGCAATGCCATGCGCCGCCGCTTGTTGGACGGCGCCGGGCAGGGCTTCGATGCCGACCGCCTGGATAAATGGGTGGACGCGATCATCGATACCGTCGACCGTGACTTCCTTGCGCGGTTCAAAGGGGTGGGCGACGCCACGGCGGCGCCGGTGCTGGTCGTCGGCATGCCGCGTTCGGGCACGACCCTGGTCGAGCAGATCGTCTCCAGCCATCCGCAGGGGGCCGGGGCGGGCGAACTGGATTCATTGTCCCGCTTGCTGCCCGATTTCCCGGAAGGGTTGGATGATCTGGACCCTGCGCGGGTCGGGGACCTCGCCGCCGCTTACCTGAAGCAATTGCTGGCCGGGCGCGGAGAAGCGGCGCGCGTCATCGACAAGACGCCGTTTAACATCTTCCTTTTGGGCTTGGCGCAGATGCTGATGCCGGGGGCGCGGGTCGTGCGCTGCCTGCGCGATCCCAAGGATACGGCATTGTCATGTTACTTTACCAACTTCGCCCAGGGGCTGACCTGGTCGACGGACCTGGGCGACATCGCCCGCATGCAGGCCGCGCAGGACCGGGTGATGGATCATTGGGCCAAGGTCCTGAATTTGCCGGTTCACGACGTCCGCTATGAAGACCTGATCGCCGATCAGGAAGGCCAGAGCCGCGCCCTGATCGAGTTCCTGGGCCTGGAATGGGACCCGGCCTGCCTTGAATTCCACAAATCCGGTAATGCCGTGCTGACCGCCTCCAACTGGCAGGTGCGCAAGCCGTTGTACAAATCGGCGGTCGGTCGTGCGGCGGCATACGAAGCGTTGATGTCGTAGCGACAATTGGCGGAGACGGAGATCATGCAGTCAGAGGCGCCATCCGATCCGCGCCCAAGGGACGACAACTTGCATCTGGTCCTGTCCAGCGAACAGGAACAGTGGATCCGCGACAAACTTTCCATGGCCGTCGGCTTGGCCTGGGCTTCCGTATTTTTCCTGGCGCTCAGCGTCGGTTGGTTGAGCGCCTTGTCCGTCGGCTGGGTCAGCTTCGACAACGGCGGGCCGGGGTGTTTCGAACTGTCGGCCGATGCGCCCGATTATCAAGCCCGGCTGCGCGAATTCCGCGCAGTTGGGTTGGAGCCGTGCCCGCCGGAAGGCGCGCAATCCGAGGGGGCGCAGGCCGGCTACGTGGTTTTGGCGGTCAGTATTCTGGCAGTTCTGGCTTTGGTGATCTCGCCGTTGACCCTGGGTCGAAATCTGTTTCTGGTTCGGCAATACCGGGGCTATCTGAAGGATCACGCCTCGTTCCTGCGCAGGTATAATCGCGGCTGAGTGGCGGCGCTTGGCCGCAGTAGGACCAAGGTTCTTTTTCAGAACAACTGCGCTTCGGTCCTGGTCGATTTCAGGGTTTCACGCAGGCGTTCAACCACAACCACCAACTTATCGACCTTCCCGTCAGGCGCCGTGAGCGGCAGGACCAGGCGCTCATGGACCCCGGTCGCGTCATGGGCATCGAAATTTCGGTGCATCAAGGCGGGCAGGCCGGTCGTGGTGCATCGGTCATAGATGATTTTGACTTCACTGAAGTCGTATTGATGTCGGGCTTCGAAGAAGGTCAGTCCGGTATGATCGGGGACGTCCAGTTTCCATCGGTACTGAACGATCATCGTGCCGACGTAGCGGTATCGATAATCAATCGGGTCCGATCCCGGAAGGACGTCGAGCACCAGGCATATGGGTGCGTCTTTGTAGAGGTCCATAAGGTTGAAAGTAGACCAGCCCGGAGCCCGGTCGCCGGACCATTTCGCGCACCAATAGTCCCACACATGGCGCGTACGGGCACCAAGCAGGTTGTTGGCGATATCGCCGATCGTCGAAAACGTTTCCATCGACGGTTCTCATACGGGGTTGTGCGCAACAAGGTAAGCTGGCCGGAAGTCCTATCGACGAATGGCCTAGCTTGGCGACAGGGGCCGTGTCATAAGCGGGGCCATGTCCAAAACCGCACAAACCGCGCCGCTGATCTGGGTTCTGGCCGACGACCGGCCCGGAAACCGCAGCCAATGCCTGGGCGTGGCCAAGGTTCTGGGCCTGCCGTTCGAACACAAGGATATCGTCTATAGCCCCTTCGTCCGCCTGCACAACGCGGTGTTGGGGGCGTCGTTCCTGGCGATCACGGCGGAAAGCCGCGCCCGTCTGACCGCGCCCTGGCCGGACTTGATCATCGGGGCCGGGCGGCGCAGCGCTTCGGTCGCGCGCAAGATCAAGAAGCTGTCCGGCGGGCGGACCAAGCTGGTTCACATCATGCATCCGGGGGCCGGGGCGGGGGATTTCGATCTGATCGCCCAACCGGCTCATGACGCGCGCGCCCCAGCGGCCAATATCCTGAGCATTCCCGCCGCCCCGCACGGGGTGACGGCGGATGTGCTGGCCGATGCTGCTGTTGAATGGCAGGCGGCATTTGCCGACTTGCCGCGTCCGCTGATCGCGCTGATGGTCGGCGGCAGCACCCGCCGTCGTGAATTCGGCCCGGAAATGGCGGGCGAAGTTGCGCGGCTGGCCGCCGGAATGGCCAAGGCGCGGGGTGGGGCGTTGCTGGTATCGACCAGCCGGCGGGTCGAGGAATCGGAAGACCCGGGCACCATGCCTGCCTTGTTGAAAGAAGTCGCCGAGGTGCCCCATTACATCTATCGCTGGGGCGATCCCGCAGGGAACCCGTACATGGGCTATCTGGCTCACGCCGATACGGTTGTGGTCACGGGGGATTCAGTATCGATGTCGACCGAAGCCTGCGCCCGGCCGGGCCCGGTTTACCTCTATGCTCCCGACGCGCTGATCACGCCCAAGCACAAACGCTTCCACGATTTCCTATTCGATAACGGCTACGCCCGCCCGCTGACGGCGGATACGGCCTGGGAAGACTGGTCGCATCCGCCGCTCAATCCGGCGGAAGACGTCGCCCGGGCCATTCGCGAACGTTTCGGTATTGGGGCGTAAATCCCGCGTTACCTGTTCCCTCCGCTGCGCTAGCATGACGTTCCGGCATTGTCCGGAGCAGGGAGGAGACCATGGCCGAAGACTTGCTGTTCGGCATTCAGACCAACGGCATCAAGCATACCCACGCCGACCCCATGCCCGACGTGGACACCCGCTTTCGCATGGTTCGAGACGCGGGCGTGTTCGATTACGTCGACAAGACGCCGGACCCCGACCAGATCGAGGATTTCGAGCGGGCGCGCGATAAATACGGCCTGCCGGTGCGGGCGGGGGGCTGGTTCTACGTCCTGGGGCAGGACGAGGCTTTGTTGGAAAAGAACCTGCAAACGGGGCAGCGTCTGGGCTCCCTGGTGCACAACACGCAGATCAAGCTGCACCACGCCCAAGGCCACATCGTGACCGATGACGAGGTCGCGGCGGCCTATCTATGGGCGGCTGAATTGGGCGACAAGTACGGCGTCGTTCCCTGTTTTGAGGTCCATGTGAATATGTGGTCCGAGGACTTCAACCGGGTCGCGCGCGTCGGCAATATGGTCGAGGCGCGGGGCGTGCCGTTCGCGATCACGCTCGACCACAGCCATACGATTTTCAAGATCGACAACCCAAAGGAACAGGAAATCTTCGACACCGCCGGTCAAATCGCGCGGGGCGAATTGATCCTGGACCCCTATACGCCGGGCAACGTGGTGCAGCAATGGATCGATGCGGGCTGGGTCCGCCACTGCCATGCCCGCGCCGCTATCCCCAACAATCCGCTGAATTTGACGGGTCGCCATCCGGACGGACGGATCGGACGGGGCATTCAGTACCCCTTCGTTCAACCGGGGCCTGGTGAGTATCACGCCGACTGGGATGGCAGCCTGCTGGAGCCGTGGAAGGAATGCATCCGCATGGTGATGCGCCACCGCGTCACCGACCCGAAGGCCACGCTGGGTCAGATCTCGACCGAGTTCATCCCCAATCCGGATTACGGCGAGGGCTGCCGCTATTCCCTGTTCGAACAGGCGATCGCCTGCGTCGAATGGATGCGAAGCACCTGGGACGAGATCAAACGAGAAGCGGCGGCCTAAGCCGCCGCGTTCGTTAATTCGTTTGCCGGACAGGTTAGTCGGTCCAGGCTTTGACCTCGGTCTTCTGTTCGCCCAGGCCTTCGATGCCGACGCGCATGACGTCGCCCGGCTTCAGGAAGCGCGGCGGCTTCATGCCCAGGCCGACGCCCGGGGGCGTGCCCGTGGCGATGATGTCGCCCGGCATCAGGGTCATGTAGCTGCTGACCACCGAGACCAGATTGAAGACGTTGAACACCATGGTCTTGGTGCTGCCGTCCTGCATCATCTGGCCCGAAACCTCGCACCAGATGCGCAGGTTCTGCGGGTCGGGTACTTCGTCCGGCGTGACCAGCCAAGGGCCGAACGGGGCGAAGGTATCGAAGCTCTTGCCCTTGACCCATTGGCCGGTGGTTTCAAGCTGGAACGCCCGCTCGGACACGTCGTTCATGACCGCGTATCCGGCGATGTAATCGCCCGCGTCCGCTTCCTCGACATATTGGGCGCGCTTGCCGATGACGACGGCCAGTTCGGCTTCCCAGTCGCCTTTTTGCGAGCCCCGAGGCAGAACCACGGGATCGTTCGGGCCGGACAGTGAAGTAATCGCCTTGGAAAAGATGATCGGCTCTTCCGGCAGGTCCATGCCGGCTTCCGCCGCGTGGTCGGCATAGTTCAGGCCGATGGCGACGATCTTGCCGACGCCGTTGACCGGCGCGCCCAGGCGGGGTGAGCCGCTGACGGCGGGAAATTCTTCGGGGTCCATGGAGCTGAGGCGGGCCAGGCGGTCGCTGGACAGGGTTTCCGGCGTGATGTCGGGCAGGCGGTCGGACAGGTCGCGGATGCGACCGGCGGCATCCAGAAGGCCCGGACGTTCTTCGCCTTTGGGACCGTAGCGCAGCAATTTCATGGATGGGCTCCCAGGTGGATTGTTGAATTCTTGGGGCCGGTTTGGGCCGGCCGCCGCATTAGGCTTTGCCCCGGCGACAAGGTCAAGGCTGATGCCGACAATTTTAGAAAAGTTTTATAGAATATTGAAAATACTTAATTTTTTTGCCCGTTTGGTGGGGCGGTAATAGGCTGGCCGGGAAAGGAATCCCGGCCATGCTCGGCATTCGATCACGATTTGTGCGCCTTAAACGCGGCCCCTTGGCGGACGACCAGCAGGGCTCGTCGCTGATCGAGTTCGCCCTGGCGGCGCCCCTGATGGTGTTGATGATCGTCGGCGCGGTCGAGTTCGGGATGATCATGTTCATCTCGACCCTGATGGAGAGCGCCCTGCGCGATGCCGCGCGTTTCGGCATTACCGGCCAGGTGCCGGACGGGGCGACGCGCTTGGATCAAATCTTGGCGATCGTGGAACAGCGTACCATCGGCCTTGTCGACATGTCGGACGCCAAAATCGAGGTCCGGGTCTATCCGACCTTTGGCGATGTCGGGCGCGGCGAAAGCTATGTCGACGGCAACGGCAACGGCGCTTATGACCCGGGCGAGACCTTCACCGACGAGAACGGCAACGGCAGCTACGATTCAGATATCGGGCAGGAAGGCGCGGGCGACGCCGGATCGATCGTTGCCTATCGCATGGAATATGCCTGGCCGCTGCGTACGCCGCTGGTCGGCAATCTGATCGGGCATGACGGCAAGTTCACCCTGCGGTCCGCCATCGCCGTGCGAAACGAGCCTTATGACCAGGCCATCGGCGCCCCGGCGCCGGGCGGGTGAGGTCGCCATGGGATGGATGCGCCGACTTTTGGAACGACTGCGCCGCGACGGACGAGGAACGATCTCGGTCGAACTGGCATTTGCAGTACCGGTCCTGACCGGGCTGCTGATGTCGGGGGTCGAGGTCACGCGCTATGTGCTGATCAACCAAAAGCTGGAACGCACCGCGGCGACCATGGGCGATCTGATCTCGCGCATGCCGGAGCTGACCGAGGGCGACATCACGTCCTTCTTCGCCGCCTCGGACCAGGTCATGACCCCGTATGACGTTCAGACCGATGGTCGGGTGATTATCTCGTCCATCACCAGTGACGGTGGTGATCCCGCAATCGTTTGGCAGCGGACCTATGGCGCGGTTGGGGCGGGCAGCCGTTTCGGCGACGTCGGCGATGTGCCGGTTCTGCCCAACGGCTTCGTTGTGCGGGACGGTGAAAACGTCATCACTGCCGAGGTATTCTTCGAATTTCAGCCGATCATGATGACGGGCGTTCTTGACCCGACGCGGCTGTATTCCCGCGCCGTGTTCCGGCCTCGCTTCGGTTCGTTGGCGCAGATTACACCCTGACCATTGTTGCGTGATTGCCTGCTGTTCGGGCTGCAACCATAAATTCATTTGTTTTTTTTCTGTATTTCGGGAATAACCGAAATATGGAAGACAAGGATTTCATAGAGCTGTTTGCGGCTTTGGCCCAGGAGCATCGCCTCGCGGTGTTCCGACTGTTGATGCGCCAGGGCCCCAGCGGCCTGCCGGCCGGGGAGATTTCTCGTCAATTGGGTGTCCCGCCATCGACCCTGTCTGCCCATCTGGCGCAGCTCAGCCAGGCCGGGTTGATCCGGGCGACCCGCAACCGCCAGCAAATTCTTTATGCCGCCGATGTCGATGGCACGCGGCGATTGATCGACTACCTAACCGAAGATTGTTGCCAGGGCCGGCCCGATATCTGCGGATACGCCGACCCTTTGGCCTGTTCGCCGAACAAGGAATCCGCCGATGAGCGCTAATCCGCCGAAACCCTACAATGTCCTGTTTCTCTGCACGGGTAATTCCGCCCGCAGCATCATTGCCGAGGCCGTTCTCAACCGTGACGGCGGCGACCGCTTCGTCGCCTATAGCGCGGGTAGTCAGCCGGCGGGGCAGGTCAATCCCTACGCCCTGGAGCTGCTGAATAATCTGAATGTGCCGACGGCCTCGCTGCGCTCCAAAAGCTGGGATGAGTTCGCCGAACCCGGCGCGCCGGTGATGGATTTTGTCTTTACCGTTTGCGACAACGCGGCCCATGAAGTTTGCCCGATCTGGCCGGGGCAGCCGATTTCCGCCCATTGGGGGGTGCCCGATCCGGCGGCGGTCGAAGGAACGGAAGCCGTCAAACGCGCGGCCTTTGCCGAGACCATGCGCTTCATGAGCAATCGGATCGGGGCGTTCCTGAACCTGCCGATGGAAAGCCTGGACCGCATGGCGCTGCAAAAACGGGTGGCCGAAATCGGCGCCGACAAATCGAATGACGAGGTTGCGTAATGGGTTCTTTCGAACGGTATCTATCTGTCTGGGTTGCGCTGTGCATCGTCGCCGGCGTCGTTCTGGGGAACGTCGCGCCGGGCGTGTTTCAGGTCATCGCCGGTTGGGAGTATGCCTCGGTCAATTTGGCTGTGGCAGTGCTGATCTGGGCCATGGTCTATCCGATGATGGTGGCGGTCGATTTCGCCAGCCTGCGCGGGATCCATAAGCGGCCTCGGGGCCTGGTCATCACCGTGGTCGTCAATTGGCTGGTCAAGCCGTTCACCATGGCGGCCCTTGGCGTGCTGTTCTTCAAAACGCTGTTCGCCGATCTGATCGACCCAGCCAATGCCGATCAATACATCGCCGGGTTGATCCTGTTGGGTGCGGCGCCCTGCACGGCGATGGTCTTCGTATGGTCGTATCTGACCAAGGGCGACGCCAACTACACCCTGGTTCAGGTTTCGTTGAACGATGTCATCATGGTTTTCGCCTTCGCCCCGATCGTGGCGTTCCTGCTCGGCGTTACCGATATCCAGGTGCCGTGGGAAACGCTGCTGCTGTCGGTCGCGTTGTACGTGGTCATTCCCCTGGCCGCCGGGATGGCGACCCGTCATTTCCTGGCCCAGGGACGATCCGCCGAAAAGGAAGAGGCTGCGGTCGCCCGGTTCACCGGGGCGGTCAAGCCGTTCTCGATCCTGGGCCTGTTGGCCACGGTGGTCTTGCTGTTCGGCTTTCAGGGGCACGTCATCGTCGAGCGGCCGTTGTTGATCGCGTTGATCGCGGTGCCGTTGCTGATCCAGTCCTACGGCATCTTCGTCATCGCCTATGGCGCGGCCTGGGTGTGGCGGGTGCCGCATAATGTCGCGGCCCCTTGCGCCCTGATCGGGACGTCCAATTTCTTCGAACTGGCGGTGGCCGTGGCGATCAGCCTGTTCGGCCTGAATTCGGGTGCGGCGCTGGTCACCGTGGTCGGCGTGCTGGTCGAGGTGCCGGTAATGCTGTCCCTGGTCGCCTTCGCCAACGCCACCCGGGCGCGTTTTCCAGGGTAGGGATTACTCCGCCGGGGCGTGGCGGTCCCGCTTGGCCCGTCGGGCGAACAGGCGGTCCAGGTAGATGTAGACCACCGGCGTCAGGTACAGGGTGATGATCTGCGACAGCAGCAATCCCCCGACCACGGTCAGGCCCAGGGGTGCCCTGGCTTCGCCGCCTTGGCCGAAGCCGATGGCGATGGGCAAGCTGCCCATCAGTGCGGCCATGGTCGTCATCATGATCGGGCGGAAGCGGATGAGGCAGGCCTGATAGATCGCGTCTTCGGGCGATAGGTTGTCCTCGCGCTGCGCCGACAGGGCGAAGTCGATCATCATGATGGCGTTCTTCTTGACGATCCCGACCAGCATGATGATCCCGACGAAGCCGTAAAGCGTCAGCGGCATGCCGAACACCATCAACGCGATCAAGGCACCCACGCCCGCCGCCGGCAGACCGGACAGGATCGTTAGCGGGTGGATGAAGCTTTCGTAGAGAATGCCGAGCACGATGTAGACGACGATGATCGCCAACGCCAACAGCATCCCCATCCCGGCTAGGGATTCCTGAAACACCTTGGCCGTGCCCTGGAAGCTGGTGGTCAGCGTCACCGGCATCTGAATTTCCCGCTCCAGCGCATGGACCCGGTCGATGGCCGTACCCAGGGAAACCTCGGGCGCCAGGTTGAAGGAAATGGTCACGGCGGGCAGTTGCCCCTGGTGGCTGACGGTCAGGGGCGACACGCCCCGGCGCATGGTCGTCACCGCGGCGAGCGGCACCAGCCGGTCGCCGGGCGCTCGGATATACAGCTTCTTCAAGGCCTCGGGATCGGTCTGGAATTCCGGCGCGACCTCAAGGATCACCGCGTACTGGTTGGCGGCGGTATAAATGGTCGAAACCTTGCGCCCGCCATAGGCATTGGCGAGAACAGCTTCGATCTCTTCAGCCTTGATGCCCATGGTGCCCGCGCGGTCGCGGTCGATATCGACGACCAGCGAGGGGCTGCTGATCTTCAAATCCGTGGTTACGTCCTGGAAGCCGGGCAGTTTGGCCAACTCGTCAGCCATGATCTCGGACCATTTGTAGAGCGATTCCAGGTCAAGATCCTGCAGGGTGTATTGGTATTGGGCGTTGGACAGGCGGCCGCCGACGCGGATCGCCGGCGGATTGCGGACGAAGGATTTGATGCCCGCGACCTTGTTCAGTTTGCGGCGTAGCTTCTGCACCACCACGTTGACGTCCTTGTCCGGGCGGGCGCTTCGCGGCTTCAGGCGCAGGAACAACAGGCCCGAGTTGTTGGTGATACGGCTTCCGGCAGCACCAACGCGCGACATCGAGGCCGCGACATTCGGGTCTTTGTTGACGATCTCAGCGACCTGTTTCTGATAGCGCGCCATGGCGTCGAACGACACGTCCTGACCGCCTTCGGTATAGATGATCAGGCGGCCCGTATCCTCGGCCGGCAGGAAATCCTTTTGGATGATCGAATAAAGGCCCCATGTGCCGACCAGGGTGCCCAGGAATACGACCATCACCAGGGGCTTTCGCTTCAAGCACCACAGCAGGGTCACGTCATAGGCATGCAGCATGCCGTCGAATGCCCGCTCGGACAGGGCGAACAGGCCTTTGCGCGGGGCCTCGGCCTCGCCGTGGCTGTCTGGGATCCAGCGGCTGCACATCATCGGCGTGAGCATCAGCGAGACCACGCCCGAGACAAGGATCGTGGCGCTGATGGTCATGGCGAATTCATGCAGCAATCGCCCGACCATGCCGCCCATGAACATCACCGGGATGAAAACGGCGACCAGGGACAGGGTCATGGACAGAATGGTGAAGCCGATTTCCTTGGAGCCCTTGAGCGCGGCCTCCATCGCCGAAAGGCCTTTTTCCTTATGCCGGACGATGTTTTCCAGCATCACGATGGCATCGTCGACGACGAACCCGACCGATAGCGTCAGGGCCATCAGGCTCAGGTTATTCAGCGAGAAGCCCATCATGTACATGATCGAAAACGTGCCGATCACGGATATGGGCAGGGCCAGACTGGCGATCACCGTGGCCGCCAAATTGCGCAGGAACAGGAAGATCACCATCACGACCAGGGCGGCGGCCAGGACCAGGGTGAATTCCACGTCCAGGATCGCTTCCTCGATCGAATGGGCGCGGTCGTACATGACCTCCAGGTTCACGGATTCAGGAAGCTGTTGACGGAACATGGGCAGGATCTGGTTGATCTGTTTGACGATCTCGACCGTGTTCGACCCCGGCTGACGGTAGATCGCCAGCATGATCCCCTGGCGGTTGCCGAAATAGGTCGCGACGCGGGTCGCTTCGACGCTGTCGACGGCGGTGCCGACCTCGCTGAGGCGGACCGGCGCGCCGTTGCGATAGGCGACGATCAGGTTGTTGTAGGCGGCGGCGTCGCTCATTTGTCCGGTGGTTTTCACCGAGATGGCGCGGTCGGGGCCGTTCAGGGTGCCCGTGGGCTGGTAGCTGTTGCCGCCGCGAATAGCGCGTTCGACCTCGCCGATAGCGATGCCGCGTGTCGCCAGGGCGTCCGGATCGACCTGGGCGCGGACGGCGAATTTCTGCTGCCCCCAGATCTGCACCTGGGCGACGCCGTTGATGGTCGACAGGCGCTGCGCCAGCATGGTGTCGGCATAGTCGTTGACCATCGAAATCGGCAGGGTGTCAGAGCTCAGCCCGATATAGAAAATGGCGAAGTCGGCGGGGTTGATCTTGCGGAACGACGGCGGGTCGGTCATGTCGTCGGGAAGGGCGCGCAAGGCGGTGGAAATGGCCGATTGCACGTCCAGCGCCGCCGCGTCGATATCGCGGTCCAGATTGAATTCCAGGGTAATGCGCGACGTGCCGGAGGCGCTGATCGAGGTCATGTTGCGGACCCCGGCGATGCGCGAAAACTGGCCTTCCAACGTGGTCGCCACGGCGGCGGCCATGGTTTCGGGCACGGCGCCCGGCAGGCTGGCCGAGACCTCGATGGTCGGATAATCGACGTTGGGAAGCTCGCTGACCGGCAGGTCGCGATAGGCGAACACGCCGAACAGCACCAACCCGACCATCACCAGGGTCGTCATGACCGGGCGCCGAATGCACAATTCCGACAACGTCATCGCTTATTTCGCGGCCTGTTTGGACCGCTCCTATCCTGTGGCGCCTGACATAAATCAGCTGCCCGATTTCATCGCGCCGCTTTTCTCCGTCTTGGCCTTGGGCTTACCGTCCTTGCCGCCGAAGCTCACCTTCGCGCCCTTGAACAGGCGCAACTGTCCGTCGGTGACGACGATATCACCCGGCTTCAGCGCGTCGCCGATCACAACCTGGCCGTCCGCCACGGGGCCCGGGGTGACGGGCAGGGGGGCAACGGTCATATCAGCGGGATTGACGACGAACAGATAGCTGCCTTTCTGCCCTGTCTGGACCGCCCGTTCCGGGACCACGTTGGCGTTTTCGATGGCGTTCATTTCCAACACGATGCGCACGAACTGCCCCGGCGTCAGAAAGCCGTCGGCGTTGCGGAATTCGGCTTTCAGCAAAATCGTGCCGGTTTGGGTATCAACCGCGTTGTTGACGAACACGATGCGCCCGCGAAGCGGCTTATGCATGGTGTCGGGCACGGTCGCCTCGACCGGGAGGGTTCCTTCGGTCAGGCGTTGTTTGATTTCCGGCAGGTGGCTTTCCGGCACGGACAAGGCCACGAGAATGGGATCGACCTGATTGATCACGACCAGCGGCTGTTGGTTGTCGGCCTTCACCAAGTTGCCCGCCTGGATCAGCACGCTGCCCGTGCGGCCGGTGATCGGCGCGCGGATGGTCGTGAATTCCAGATTCAGCTTAGCCAGATCGACCGCCGCCTGATCGGCGCGGATCGTCGCCGCCAGGCCATTCATGGCGGCGCGGGCTTCTTCGTATTTCTGTTGCGACGAAAAGCCTTTGCCGGACAGGGATTGATAGCGCTGAAAGTCCCCCTTGGCCTTTTCCAGTGCGGCCTGATCGCGGGCCAGATTGGCCTCGGCTTCGCGCAGGCGGGCCTGGAACGGGCGCGGGTCGATGTGGAACAACGGGTCGTCCTTGGCCACGGTCTGGCCTTCGGTGAAGGCCGTTTCCATGATCTGGCCATCGACGCGCGAGCGGACCGAAACCGTGGCCATGGCCTGGATCGTGCCGATCGCGCGGATCGTGACCGGTACGGTCCGGGTCGTGACCTTCGCGACCATGACGGGGGTTGGCGGCTTGCCGCCGGATTTGGCTGGTTGCTTGTCCGTCGCGCTGTCGGAAGTGACGTAATAGGCCGCCGCTCCTCCAGCGATCAGGAGCGTCGCAAGCAGGATGCGCACGGACGATTTAGACGCCATCTGGTCCTGTCTTCGGTAAAGCCGGTCGCGCCGGGATATGCCTGGGGGGTAGATGCAAATCTAACGCAAAATTGTTGCCGCAGGTCCGGGGCATTTGCAAGCGATTGTATACAACCTGGAGAGAAATGAATTTTTCCAAGGCGCGAAGTTGGCCCGGAACTTGCGTATGGGGGGGTATACGCAAAAAAGATACGCAATAAGGAACACAACAATGAACAAACTGTGGCATGCCATCCGAAAAGTAGAGGACGCGTTGGACGAGCAATTGACCGAAGTCCGTCTGCTGCAATTCACCATGTCTCAATTGCGTGAAGAATGCCGCGGCATTGAAAGCTCGCTTGGCAAATTCAGAGGCGAATTGACCCAAGCAAAGGCTCAAAGTGGCAGATTGGGGCGCACCAGCCGTAATCTGGAACGGATCATGTCCGGCGCAGCCTAAGACGCGTTCCGCCGATTATTTCGAAAGCCGGAGTTCCGTGAGGTGGTTGGCCACTTCGCGGAAGACGTTCTGTAGTTCCGCCGCCCCGGGCGCCAAATGGTAGAACGGGGCATCCGGCCCACTTGCAACCTGTTGCAACACCGCCTTCAGGTCCGCATCGTCGTTCGCAAACTGAATGACGTAGACGATCACACCCGAAGCTTTGACATTGTTCGCCAAGGTCACCAATCGGGTGTTCATTTCGTCGAAGGCATCGCTGCCCGTCCCCCAAATTGCCTTATAGCCGTCGCCGGAGCCGCCGACGTTCTGCCCGTCGGTCAACAATAGGATCGCCTGTTGCCGCCGATAAGGCGGGTCGGGCAAGGCCTCGGTAAACGGCGCTGACGGCATCAGCACCCGCCAAGCCCAGCCCAAGCCCTGGGGAATGTTGGTCTGTCCCTGGGGGGAGGTCAGGGCATCGACCTTTTCGCCGATCACCGTTTTGGAATGCTGTAGTGGCGTGATGCCGTGGCTCAAGCAGGGCCCGCATTCCTGCCCGCCAACCGACATGGCGCAGTTCGACCAGCCCGACAGCGGGTCTCCGTCGGGGCCGATCGGTTCCCACGCCAACCAATCCGAGGTCCCGATCCGCGCGATGTCGAGCATCACGTCGCCGTCGTTGCTGTCGTCGCCGTCATCCGAATACCGTTGGAACACGCAGCCGGTCCAATCGGGGCCGGGGTCGTTCAACAGCGGGACCGGGGAATTGTTGACGTTAAAGACAGTGCTCGCGGCGGCTCCCGTAACAGGGTGGATGTAGGCGGCTTCGGCGGCGTCTTCCGTCGTCAGGGCATGGTCGTAACTTTCGCCGTCGACGGTCACATTGACCTTTGAATTCCACGGCACCAGGCCGATCCCTAGTAGATCCTTGTTGGACGAAGTCCCGAACAGGATGTCGATCAGGGTATGCGCGGCCGTCCGCGCCGCCTCGATGCGCGATCCGCCGCCGATGGCGGACGATGTCATGGAGCCCGACATATCTATCGCCAGCACGACGTCCAAGGCGATCAATTCACGCTTTACCTGGGCATAGGCCGAGACGGTCATGTCCTGATAGCCGAGCACCCGCATAAAGCTGGTCGGGACTACGGCGGAAGCTGTCAGCTCCAGGGTTTCGTTGTCGACGTCCGGGTCCTTGATCGGGCCGGTAACGGTCGCGCCGAGATAGCCCGACGGGAAGTTGGCGTTGAAGAACATGTCGATATCGGCATCGCGGGTCGTCAGAAAAAACGACCGGCCACCGGCAAGTGCCGCCGCATCCAATGCCGATGACAGGCGTGACTTGACCAGATAGGCGCGGGCGACATCCGTCCCGATACCGACGAAGCCGATCACCGGAACGATGGCCAGGGCCAGAAAAACAGCCACGCCGCCGCGTCGGCATGCCCTTAGTCTTTCCGATAAATTCCAATATTTTTCAATTAGTTGCATCATTCCAGGCGCTCTCGATCCGACGATCCCGGTAGCCTCGAAGTAGTAATGACGCAAATTCAAACCCGTCAAATAAAACCTTTGCGGAAAAACACGAATAAAAATTAGATAAAATTTTAAATAAAAGTAATTTGAAAGTAACTGATGTTTCTAAGCAAATAAAATTTTTGACTTATAACTTTAGTCATAAATAATTTGACCATCGAGGACGCGATGATCCTCGAAAGGGAAAATCAGGAGAGATGCCATGAAGACCATTTTCAAGAAATTGCAGAAGGACGAGTCCGGCGCGACCGCCATCGAATACGGCCTGATCGCCGCGCTTGTTTCCGTTGCCGCTATCGGCGCCCTGACCGCCATGGGCGGTTCGCTGGATGCCATGTTCACCGCCGTCTCCGGCGAGCTGGATACGGCCGTCGGCGGCTAACCAGACTTTCGGGCAGAGCAAAATTTAGACTGCCCTACGATCTCCATGTCCCTCCCCAGAACCCTTGTCCGGGTTCGTACTTCGGAACTCCAGCTCCCCAAAGCCGGTCCCCCCGGTCCCCGGGGTTCCGAAGGGGGAGGGGACGGAGACCCCAAATCACCAAACTATTAAATTAGTCAAATTTCCTTACGAAACCGAAAGTACCGCAGCGACGAACAATTGCGTGAACCCGGGCGGGACGCCACACCCCAATAGGCCCCCGCCATATCGGAAAGGCCCCCAAATGTCCCTCTCGTTCGCATTGCATGCCTTCCCCCTGGCTCTGTTCGTCGGGTTGCTTTGCCTGGCGGCGCTGACCGACCTTCAGGAATATCGCATCCCCAATTCCATCACGATGGCAATTGCCGCGTTGTACCCGGCCTACGCGTTGTTGCCGGGGGCCGAGGCGGACGTGCTGGGCGCCGTTTTGTTGGCGGCGGCGGTCTTAGCCATCGGAACGGGATTGTTCGCCCTGGGTGTCCTTGGCGGTGGGGATGTGAAGCTGATTGCCGCGGTCACCCTGTGGATCGGGCCGGCGGGCTTCCTCGAGTTTCTTTTGATCATGGCGATCTGCGGCGGGGTGATCGGCCTGGCCCAGTCGTCGCAATGGCGTTTCGGATTGGCGCAGTTCGCCGCCGACCATGGCGAAGACGGCTTCGCCCGGACGCTGATCGGGCGCGACGTCCCTTATGCCGTCGCCATTGTCATTGCCACCCTGGTTGTCATGCCGGCGCCTGCCGCCATGCGGTTCATCGGCTAAGCCCAGGTACGGAGGGATATCGTCATGTCCATTCGCGGAATTCTGCTGATCGTCGTGGCCCTGGCGGCCGCCGGTGGAACGGCGATGTTCGCCAAGTCCTGGATCACCAAGCAGCAGGCGGCGTTTAAGTCGCGTCCGGCGCAAATCGCCCAGGCCGCGGAAACGCGCCAGGTTCTGGTCGCCAAGGAAACCATGGAACCGGGGCGTTTCGTTCGCGCCGACGACCTGCGCTGGGTCGCTTGGCCGAAGGCCGGTGTCGCCGATGGATATGTCGTGCGCGGCGAGGCGCCGAAGGGCGTCAAGCCGATGGCTTCCGCCGGTGATGCGCCGAAGCCGCGCGGCATGGCCGTGTTCGACGGGTCGGTGGTGCGCACGCGGATCACAGCGGGCGAGCCGGTGACGGCCCTGAAACTGGTGCAGCCGGGCGAGCGGGGCTTCCTTGCAGCCGTGTTGGAGCCGGGCCGCCGGGCCGTCTCCGTGCCGATCGACGCGACCACCGGTATCTCCGGGTTCATCTTTCCGGGTGACATGGTCGACGTGATCTTCATTGGGCACCTGCGGGTCGAGAACGGCCGGGCGCAGGGGGCCGAGGGCTCTAAGGCCAAGCGGATCGATTTTTCCGAAACACTGTTGTCCGGCGTGCGGGTGATCGCGATCGATCAAAAAGTCGAAAGCGGTGACGGCCAAGCCAAGATCGCCAAGACGGCGACCCTTCAGGTCACACCCAAGCAGGCGGAAAAAGTCGCCCTGGCGATCAAGATGGGCGGCGTCAGCCTGAGCCTGCATTCCTTGGCGCGTCATAGCGACGATCCGGCGGATCGGTTCTCGCAAGTGGCGCGTTCCGTCGGCGCGATGGAGCCGCTGGAAGACACGGGCGAAGAGCTGAGCGGTAGCTACACCCTTGAATTCGACATCATGAGCATGCTTGGCGACAAGCGGTTCGGGTCCCGTAACGGCGGTTCGCGCGGCGTTCATGTCCTGCGCGCGGACAAGGCCGAACAGGCCAGTTTCTGAGGAGCGGACCGAGATGCGTACGTCGGCAATGGATATCTTCGATCAACGCCCCCAGGCCCGCGAGGTCAAACGTTGGACGCGCCTGATCCTGGCGGCGGGGGTGCTATTGGCGCTGCTGATCGTCCTTCTGTTCGCGCCGCCCCTGGCCGCCTTCGCCGAGGCGCAGGGCGTGACCGCCGGGCGGTTCGAGGTGATCAGCCCCGCCGGCCAGAACATCAAGATGGAGGTCAACAAGGGTCGCCTCGTTCGATTGGAACGCCCGGCCTCGACCGTGTTCATCGCTGACCCCAGGATCGCCGACGTTCAGGTCAAATCGCCCTCGCTGGTCTATCTGTTCGCCAAGGCCCCGGGTGAAACGACGCTTTATGCCGTGGATCAGGCCGAGCGGGTCCTGGCCAACGTCGATATCTCGGTCGGGCATAACCTGTCCCGCCTGCGCCGCGCCATCGCCAAACTGGCCCCGGATCAGGACGTCACGGTCGACAGCATCGACGGGGCTTTGATCGTCGACGGTGTCGTGCCGTCGGCCAGCAAGGCCGAGGATATTCGCCGCCTGGCTGCCTCCTTTGCCGGTGCGCCGGAAAACGTCATCAACCGTCTGGGCGTGGATGCGCCGAACCAGGTCAACCTGAGGGTTCGGGTCGCCGAGGTGTCGCGCGACATCGACAAGCAACTGGGCTTTAATTGGAACGCGGTCGGCTCGATCGGCGCTTTCGCTTTCGGCATCGCCACGGCCAATCCCTTTGCCTCGACCCTGGTGACCCATACCCTGACGGCCAATCCGGGACCGTTCTCGGCCGATAGCGGCCGGTTCACGCTGGACGTCAATGGGGTCATCGACGCGCTTGAGGAAGAGGGCTTGGTCACCGTCCTGGCCGAACCGAACCTGACCGCCATGTCCGGCGAGACGGCGAGCTTCCTGGCCGGCGGGGAGTTCCCGATCCTGGTGCCCGAAGGACAGGATCGCGTGGTCATCCATTTCAAGGAATTCGGCGTGTCGCTGGCCTTTACCCCGACCATTGCCGGGGATCGCATCAATCTGCACGTGAAGCCGGAGGTCAGCCAGCTGTCCAACACCAATTCCGTGGTGTTGAACAATTTCCAGGTGCCGTCGCTGACGACCCGGCGGGCCGAGACGACGATTGAGCTGGGCAGCGGCCAGAGCTTCGCCATCGCCGGGCTTATTCAGAACAACGTGACCCATAGCATTTCCGAATTTCCCGGGCTGGGCGATGTCCCGGTGCTGGGTGGGTTGTTCAAATCAGATCGCTTCCAACGCGAAGAATCGGAACTGGTCATCATCGTCACCCCCTACATCGTCAAGCCGACGTCGCGCCGCAAGCTGGCCGCGCCGACCGACGGCTATCAAGCCCCGCACGACATCGAACGGATTATCGGCGGATCGACCGGCCGCCATGCCGACGCCCCAGGCAAGCCCAAGACCGTGACCAAGGACGGTCGCGGCCTGATCGGCCCGGTCGGCTTCGCATTCGAGGACTGAGACCAGGAACCACCCCTATCCCCCAACGACTTCAAACCCCAGGAGCGTTGTTATGAAGACCCCGAACCACCGAATTCCCGGCAACACCCGCAAACCGGCCTGGATCGGTCTGATCTGTTTGGCACTGCTGGGGGCTTGCGATCACATCCCCGATTTCAAGGCTTATGCGCCCTATGACCCGCAGCCGACGCGCGAACCCCGGGTTCAGCCGGTGGCAATCGCGCATATGGTGCCCTTTGCCCCGGGCTATGTGACGCTGGATCCGGCGGCGGCGCAGGATATCGACGCCTTCCTCACCCGTCAGGGCGTGGATCGGGCCGATGCCCTTGAAGTCGCCGTTCCCGCCGGGGGCGGCGATCTGGCGCGCGATCGGGCGGTACGGGTCGCGGCCTATCTGAAGCTCAAACAATTGTCGTCCGGTCTTGTTATCGACGACGATCCGAAGATGCCGTCGGACGCGGTGCGTCTGGTCGTTCACCGTTACCAGGTGACCTTGCCCGGCTGTCCGGATTGGACTGGTCGCGGCGGCATTACCCATTCGAACCAGCCGTCGTCGAACTGGGGGTGCGCATCCGCGGTCAACCTTGGGCTGATGGTTGCCAATCCGGGCGATTTGGTTCAGGGCCGCAGCGCCGGGCTGGGCGACGGCGAGGCCCAAGTCCTGAGTATCCAACGGTATCGCACGGGCGAGACCAAGCCGCTTCTGGGAGAGTCGACATCGGCGGCGCCGGCCGATGGCTCCGGCCAGGATTCCGGCGGCGAGGGAGGCGACAAATGAGCAGCCCCGCACCGGAACGGGCGGTTGCCGTTACTGCCCCGGGAAAGCCCTTCATGGCCTTCGTTGCCGACGAGGTCACCCGCACCCTGGTCGAACGCGCAGCCCAGGACGCCGGCTTCACGGGCGAAGTCTATGTCGGGGATACCCAGGCGGCCCTGGCTGCACTGGCCGATGTGGTTCCGGCCCGCTATCTGGTGCTGGACCTGTCCGATCAGGAAGACCCGATTGCCGCTATCAATGCTTTCGCCGATCTCTGCCATCCCGATACCCGGGTTCTGGTGCTGGGTGCCGTCAATGACGTTGCAACCTATCGCCGTTTGATCGACCTGGGCGTCGCCGATTATCTGGTCAAGCCGGTCGCCGCAATTCAATTGGCCGACGCGTTCGAGCGATTGGCCGCTGCCGAAGATCAAGCACCGGCTGTGGCGCAGATCGACCCGGCCCGGCGTGGCGCCGTGGTCGGCGTTGTCTCCGCCCGCGGCGGGGCAGGGGCCAGCACGGTCGCGGTCAATCTGGCCTGGGCTTTGTCGGTCGAGGCGCCCGGTAAATGCGCCTTGGTCGATCTGGACCTGCGTTTCGGGACCGCCGCGATGATGCTGGACCTGGAGCCGGGTCGCGGTTTCAAGGAGGCGCTGGATAACCCGGGCCGCATCGACAGCCTGTTCATGGAGCGCGCCATGGTGCGGGCGTCCGACAACCTGTCGCTGCTGGCGGGAGAGGAAGATGTGGCCATTGAGCCGGCCATTGCCGATGGCGCCCTGGACGTTCTGTTCGATCTGCTTTCGGGCGCGTTCGATCAGGTGGTGGTCGACCTGCCGCGTTGGCGGTTGGCGGAACATCTGGCGCGTCTGGACCGCCTGTTGTTGGTGACCGAGCCGACATTGGCCGGGCTGCGCGATGCCCTGCGCCTGAAGGAAGCGGTCGATGCCCGGACCCAATCCGAACTACCGGTCGAGATCATCTTGAACAAGGGCGGGGCGGCGAAGAACGGCGAGCTGGCCGTTGCCGACGCGATCAAGGCGGGCCTGCCGAAACCGGCCTATGTCCTGCCCGATGAAACCAAGGCTCAGGCGCAGGCCATGGCCCTGGGCAAGCCGATGGTCCATTTGGCCCCCCGGGCCAAGGCGGCCCGGGTATTCGCCGCGATGGCGCGTGACCTTGCCCTCGGCGATGACGAGGCGATGGGTGGTAAATCCCTGTTCGGCATGATCTTGGGGGGCCGCAAATGAGCTTCGGCCGCCGCAATACCTCCAAAGTCGTCGCCCTGGAATCCCGCCGGGCACCGGCCCCGTGCGGCCCGGCTCAGCCCGAGGAAGCCGAAGCCGAGGTTGCGGAAGACTACCGGCCCGAAGCGATCGAACGGGCCGTCGACAAGGTCTGGCCGAGCGTGCGGATCGGGGCGAAAGAGCTTCTGCAAAAGGATTATTCGCGCGGCGATCAGGCAGCCTGTATCGGCGTCATCCTGGATGCGGAATTGTCGATGTCCGGCGAGACCCTGGCCGAGGGCGAGCGGCGCGACGCCATCACCGAGATGTTGAACCGACTGCTGGCGCTTCCCCAGGCCGAGGAAGAAAGCGGCAGGGTGTCCGTCCCCAATCCTGTGGGGCTGGCCAAGGAACGCGTGCAGCCGATGCTGATGGAGCGGATGGACGTGTCCAAGGCGGCGGAACTGCCACGCGCCGAATTGGCCCGTCAGGTGACCGACCTGATCGGCGAAATCCTGGCCGAGGAAAAGCTTCACCTGAATCTGATCGAGCAGCGCGATCTGGTGACCATGCTGCTCCACGACATGTTGGGCCTGGGCCCGTTGGAGCCGCTGTTGGCCGACGAGAAAGTCACCGACATCATGGTCAACGGCCCGGACCAGGTTTACGTCGAACGCGGCGGGCGTCTGGAACTGGCCGACGTCCGGTTCCGCGACAATGCCCATGTTCTGAACGTGGCGCAGCGCATCGTCTCGGCGATCGGGCGGCGCGTCGATGAAACCTCGCCGTTGTGCGATGCGCGCTTGGCTGATGGCTCGCGCGTCAACGTCATCATTCCGCCGCTGGCGATCGACGGTCCTTCGATCTCGATCCGGAAATTCGCCAAGCAGAAGATCACGATGGAAAAGATGGAGGCGCAGAACAATTTGTCGCCCGCCATGGCGACGGTGCTGCGGATTGCCGGGCGGTCGCGCCTGAACATCATCATTTCCGGCGGCACGGGGTCGGGCAAGACGACGCTGTTGAACGCTTTGTCGCGGATGATCGACCCCGGCGAGCGCATCGTGACCATCGAGGACGCGGCGGAACTGCAATTGCAGCAGCCCCATGTGGTGCGCCTGGAAACCCGCCCCGCCAACCTGGAAGGCGAGGGCGAGATTACCCAGCGCGAATTGGTCAAGAACTGCCTGCGCATGCGCCCGGACCGGATCATCCTGGGTGAAATTCGCGCCGGTGAGGCGCTGGACATGCTGCAGGCCATGAACACCGGCCATGACGGCTCGCTCTGCACCATTCACGCCAACCGCCCGCGCGAGGCCCTGACGCGATTGGAGAACATGGTCGCCATGGCCGGAGTAAAGCTGCCGAACGAGGCCGTGCGCTCGCAGATCGCCGGCGCGGTCAACATGATCGTCCAAATCGCCCGCATGCGCGACGGGGTGCGCCGCATCACCCATATCACCGAGGTCGTGGGCATGGAGGGCGAGGTCGTCACCACCCAGGACCTGTTTACTTTCGAATTCGAAGGCGAAGACGCCGACGGCAAGCTGTATGGCAGCTTCAAGTCCTCGGGCCTGCGCCCGGCTTTCGCCGCCAACGCAAAATACTTCGGTTTGGAAAAGGCGTTGTTGGAAGCCATGTCCCAGCCCGACCACTCAAGCAAGCAGGGAGGATAGGCCAGAGATGGACATCCTGCTGATTGCTGTTGGCGTGTTCGTGACGCTGGTCACCGCTTGGGTCGCCCTGGGGGCGGGGCGGGGGCGGCAGGCGCGTACCCTGGCGCGTCGGGTCCGTGCCGTCTCGGGCGCCAAGGCGGGGCCGTTGATGGCGCCCGGCGCGGTCGTGAACCTTCGTCGCGACGACACGGGCGGCAAAGGGTTGGACAAAGCCCTGGCGCAGATGCTGCCGCGCATCGATACCCTGCGTCGTCGATTGTCGCGAACCGGGCGGCGGATTTCCGTCAGCGCCTATATATCCGTCTCGGCCGGGCTGGCGATCGCGGTCTTCGCGGGATGCTTCTTCGGCCTGCATCTTAACCCGGCGGTCGCGGTCCTGTTGGCCATCGCGACCGGACTGTTGCTGCCGCATATCGTCGTTTCCGGCATGGCCAAGAAACGGACGGCCAACTTCAACGATCTGTTCCCCGACGCCATCGACCTGATGGTGCGCGGCTTGCGCTCGGGCCTGCCGGTCACGGAATGCATCAAGGCCGTGGGCCGGGAACTGCCGGACCCGGTGGGTGGTGAGTTCCGCCGTATCACGGACGAGATCAAGTTCGGGTCCAAGGTCAACGAAGCCCTGTGGGCAGCGGCGCACCGCCTGGATATCGCCGAGTTCAAATTCTTTGTCGTCAGCTTGTCGGTGCAGCAGGAAACGGGCGGTAACCTGGCTGAAACCCTTGGAAATCTCTCGGAAATCCTGCGCCGCCGCAAGCAGATGCGCCTGAAGATCAAGGCGATGTCGTCCGAGGCCAAGGCCAGCGCCATGATCTTGGGCGCGCTGCCGTTTCTGATGTTCTGCATCATCTATCTGATGAACCCCGAGTACGAGACCGTGCTGTTCACCGACCCGCGCGGCCGCTTGATGCTGGCGGCGGGGTTGGGGGCCATGGGCTCGGGAATCCTGGTCATGGCCAAGATGGTGAGGTTCGAGATATGAACCTGCTCGACCTCATTCCCGGATTGGGCGGCGGCGACGCCATCGTTCTGATGGCTGCGGGGGCGGCAGGCTTTGCCGTCTATGCCGTGTGGAGCGCGCTTCTGGTTCGCGACCCGATGGCCCGGCGGGTCAAAAGCGTCGGTACGCACCGGGATGAGCTGCGCCAGGCGATGTTGGCGACCCAAGGCAACCGGGCGCGGCGGCGGGAAACGACCGTCGATTTCATGCGCCGCGTGGCCGAACGCCTGAAACTCCTGAAAACGCGTCAGGCCGACGCCATTACCCTGCGTCTGGCGCAGGCCGGGCACCGGTCCAAGGATGCCCTGGTGATTTACCTGTTCGCCAAGATGGCCTTGCCGTTCGCTTTGGGCGCGGTTGCGGTTCTGCTGGTCTACGTCGCCGGGATCTGGGCCCTGCCGCCCATGGGCAAGCTGTTCATCGCCCTGGCCGCCGTGGTCGTCGGGGCTTATGCGCCGGAAATCTTCGTGACCAACGCCCGTATGAAGCGCCAACAGGCGATGCAGAAGGGCCTGCCGGATGCGTTAGACCTGCTGGTGATTTGTACCGAGGCCGGTCTGGCGCTGGATGCAGCGCTGACCCGCGTGGCGCGGGAAACGGGCCCGGCCTGTCCCGAATTGGCCGAAGAGCTAAGCCTTTGCGCGGTCGAGCTTGGGTTCCTGCCGGATCGCCGACAGGCCCTGGATAATTTGGCCAAGCGAACCGCCTTGGCGTCGATCCGGGGCGTGGTCAACACCCTGCAACAGACCGAGAAATACGGCACGCCGTTGTCCTTGTCGCTGCGCGTGCTGTCCACCGAATTCCGTAACGACCGGATGATGAAGGCCGAGGAAAAGGCGGCGCGGCTACCTGCGGTTCTGACCGTGCCGTTGATCGTTTTCATCCTGCCGTCGTTGTTCGTGGTCCTGCTGGGCCCGGCGATCCTGAGCGCGATCGACGGCCTGGGTGGCCTGAATTGAGGGTCCGATGCGCATGAACGCGAACCGAACGGAATTGGACGATGAATTGGGTGAGCCGCCTCTACTTAGGGGTCGGGCGGTGAACCTGGCCGGGAGACGGAGGGGTGCCGTCTCCCGGTCGACTATTGCTCAGACGTCGTAAATTGACGCCGTCAGCCGTCCGTATCCCGCCCGGTGTGGACGGCGCGGGCACGCGCCTTATCAGACAATGCCCGCAAGGCTTCGTAGCGTTTGAGGTTGCTTCGCACTTGGGCCTCGCTCAGGTCCAGGCGGCCGATCTTGGCGGCGCGGTCCATATCGCCGGACAGGCCATAGACCAGGGCCAGGTTCTGGCGGGCGCGGGGGCCTGCGTTGGGGCTTTTGGCGGCATCGCCCAGGACCTTGATCGCGTCATCGAACTTTCCGCCCAGGGCCAGCGACAGGCCCAGGTTGTTCTGAAGCGACAGGCTATCCGCCGCCAAGGCCAGCCCGGCCCGATACAGCGCCTGCGCTGCATCGTGGTTGCCCGACAGGTCCTGGGCGATCCCCAGGCCATTGAGGGGGCGGTGATCCTTGGGCGCCAGATCGCGCGCGGCGGTGAAGGCGGTGATGGCGTCCGCCGGACGGTCGAGGGCAATCAACGCCCGCCCCAGGTTCAGATGCGCCGCCGTGTCGTTCGGCGTGAGTTCCGTCAGGCGGGTAAAGGCGGCGGCGGCTTCCTCGGCCATGCCCAAGGCCAGGGCGGTGTCCCCGATGCGGCCATAGGGTTCCGGCCAGTCCGGTTGCTTAAGGCGGGCACGTTCGTAAAACGCCAGGGCCGAGGCGGCATCACCACCGGCCTTGGTTGCGTCGCCCACACGGACAAGTTGGCGAGCGCGGTTTTCCGCGTTTTCCTGTTTGATTTCCTCGGGCGTCGGAACCTCGCCCGTGGCGCAGGCGCTCAGGGGCAGAAGCGAAATGATGGCGATCGCGACATGCAATTTTTTCATGGGCATAGCCTACACCGCGATGAAAATTCCGACCATAGGTCCCGCGATTTTGTGCAGGCCGTTGTTGCGAAAAGAAAGAGAAACTATAACTGTTTATTGGACAGAGGAGAGCGGACGTGAGCCGAACCTATTCCGAACTGACGCGCCTGATCGAACGCTTGCATCGGCGCTTCATCGACGTGATCCGCGCTGAGTTGAACCGTCTGGGCGTCCGCGACCTGAACGGGGTGCAGGCTTTGCTGTTGGCCAATATCGGCGATGAAGCGATGGCGATCCGCGATCTGGTGGAGCGCGGCTACTACCAGGGCTCCAACGTGTCCTACAACATCAAGAAGCTGACGGACATGGGATACCTGACCCAGGAACGGTCCCAGCACGACAAGCGCTCGGTCACCGTGAAACTGACCGACAAGGCGCATGCCGTCGTTAAACAGGTCAAGGCATTGGAAGAGCACAACGCCAAGTCCTTCAGCGAATACATCGACGACCCTAAAGTTGAAGAGGTGTGTCAGGCGCTGCAGCGTCTGGAGCGGACCTGGGCGGATTACATCCACTACGGCGCCGAATAATCATCGCCGGTCCGCCAATGGGGAGGACGGACATGGGACAACAGGATACTCTGGCCGAACGCCTGGCGGCGCTGGCGGCGTCCTATGCAGCGCAGCTTCCTGCGACCATCAAGACCATGGAAAAACTGGCCGGGACCGCCCCGACAGACGCCATTGCGCTGCGTGATCTGGGCGCCAGCGCGCACAAGCTGGCGGGGTCCGCCGGGACATTCGGCTTACAGGACGTCAGCGATTGCGCCCGTCGGCTGGAGGCCGCCTGCCTTGCTATGGGTGAGGCAGCAAGCCGCGAGGCGGCGGATGAGGTTCAAAGAATTTTTGCCGAACTGAAGGCGATCGCAGCGGACCAGGCCGGTAAGGCCGGATCGACAGGCCACACGCAGTCGGCCGAAACCGGCACGATATTGGGGGATGCCGATACCGCGGTTCAGCACCGCGTTCGTCTGGCTCTTTCGAATGGCGAGGAAACGCATCGTTTGCGTGAAGCGCTGCACCGGCATGGCTTCGAGACGGTGGCGCTTCCGGCGCCAGGTATCGCGCCACAACCTGTTTTGGCCGTGCTGGCTGATCTGAACACGTCGAACGAAGAGGACGGAGAGGCCGAAGTGGAAGAGGCGGAGAAGCCGCCCGTGATCTATTTCGGGCCATCTGGAACAGACGGCGAATTGTCGGCTCGGCTTGACGCCGTGCGCCGCGGCGGGGCCGCATTTCTTCCCGCGCCCGTGGATATCGTTGATTTGCTGCGTGTCCTGAACAAATTGGGCGAATTCCACACGGACGAGCCGAGCCGCATTCTGATCGTCGACGACGACCCGGCGTCTGCTGCCTATGTCCGCTTGGTGCTGGAAAAAGCCGGCATGGTCGCGCATGTCGTCGAAGACGTCGCGAACCTGGAAAAGGAATTGGACGTTTTCGTGCCGGACCTTTTCCTGTTCGATCTCTATCTCCCGGATTGCACCGGTGCTGAGTTGGCCCAGGTCATTGGCCAGGATGACCGCTACGCCAGTATTCCGGTGGTCTTCCTATCTGGTGAGGATGAGCCAAACCGCCAGCTCGAAGCCCTTTTGGCCGGTGGGGCGGCGTTCCTGCAAAAGCCGGTGCGCGGCACGACCTTGCTGCCGTTGGTTCGGAACCTGACCCGGCGTTCCCGCAGGTTGCGCGGGGTCGCGTTCAAGGATCCGGTCTCGGGCTTGTACAACCACACGCATCTCAAGATGCAGCTGGACCATGAAACCAGCCGCGCGGCCCGCGATCAGCGGCACCTGACCTATGTCACCTTCGCGATCGATCACTTTTCGGCCTTCAACGCGCTGCATGGATATCCGGCGGGGGACATGGTGCTGCGGTATCTTGCTGCCGCCGTGACCGCCCGCATTCGGCGGACAGATGCCTGTGGCCGTTTGGCGGGCAGCCGGTTCGGATTGGTCCTTCCCGGCGCGACCGGGGCCCAGGCCGAGGATTTGCTGCATGATATCCGCGCAACATTGGCCGGACTTGAAGTCGTTCCCGGAAGAGGCGCCGGCGGTTTGACCCTAAGTTGCGGGGTCGCCGAATTCGGTGACGGAAAAGACGCCAGAACCTTGGTGGAGGCCGCAGAAGAGGCCCTGGTGATGGCGCGGAAGGCAGGGGGGGACCGGGTGGTTCACCCGACCGAAGGCAGCTAAAACCGGTTTAGATTACTGATCCCATAGCGGGGCCAATAGGCCGGTCAGGTCGTCTGCGTCATCACACATCAAAACAGGGAAGCCGGGTTCTTCCAAGGCAAGGGCTTGTTCGCGAGCGGAATCGAAATCCTTGTGATGAGAGCGCAAGTGCACCGCACCCGCCAAACCGGCGGATTTTCCGGCCTGAACATCGACCTCTCTGTCGCCGACGATCCAGGACTTTGCCGGATCGATGGGCAGAATGTCGAATGCCCGGCGCAACATGCCGTCGTTGGGCTTACGGTCCGGATGTTCCGAGGCCCGCAACAGGCCCGTTCCCCGCGGGTGGTGCGGGCAGGCCATCAGGGCGTTGACGAAGGCATCCTGTTCGGCGAACCGGTCCCACATCCATTCATGCAGGCGGGCGAAATCCGGCCAGTCGTATTTACCCAGGCCGATCCCGCCCTGGTTGGTCACGACAACGACCGGGATTTCCCGCGCGTTGGCGGCGCGGATGGCCGCGACCGTGCCGGGCACGATGCGGGCTTCTTCGATTTTGTGGAGATAAGGCACTTCCTCGACCATGACGCCGTCACGGTCGAGGAATAATGCGCCGCGTTTGACCGGCCCCGGTGCACGGTTCACGACTTGGCACCAAATGTCGTCGTCTCCCGCGAACAGGGGGAGGGTGGCGTTGGTGGTCGTGGGCACGGGGCTGGCCGAAACGCCGGGATTAGCCCGTGAAGGCCTGAATGCCGGTCTGGGCGCGGCCCAGGATCAGGGCATGGATGTCGTGCGTGCCTTCATAGGTGATAACCGATTCCAGGTTAAGCATATGCCGGATGACGTGGAATTCATCGGCCACGCCGTTTCCGCCGTGCATTTCGCGGGCGGTACGGGCGATGTCCAGCGCCTTGCCGGTGGAGTTACGCTTAATCATCGAGATGTTCTCCGGCGGGCAGACGCCGTCGTCGAGCATCCGGCCGACCCGTAGGCAGGACTGCAGGCCGATGGTGATGTCGGTCATCATGTCGGCCAGTTTCTTCTGCACCAATTGGTTCGCCGCCAACGGACGGCCGAACTGCGTGCGGTCCAGGGTGTACTGACGGGCCGCATGCCAGCAGAATTCGGCGGCGCCCAAGGCACCCCAGGCGATGCCGAAGCGGGCCTTGTTCAGACAGCCGAACGGGCCGCCCAGACCGGAAGCATTGGGCAGCAGGTTTTCTTCCGGCACGAACACGTTGTCCATGACGACTTCGCCGGTCAGCGAAGCGCGGAGCGAGAATTTACCTTCGATCTTCGGCGCCGACAGGCCCTTCATGCCCTTTTCCAGGATGAAGCCCCGGATCACGCCGTCGAGCTTGGCCCAGATGACGAAGACGTCGGCGATGGGGGCGTTGGAAATCCACATTTTGTTGCCGGTCAGGACATAACCGCCATCGGCTTTTTCCGCGCGGGTCTTCATGCCGCCCGGATCGGAGCCATGGTCCGGTTCGGTCAGCCCGAAGGCGCCGACGAACTCACCCGTGGCGAGGCGCGGCAGATATTTCATGCGCTGTTCTTCCGAGCCATAGGCATAGATCGGATACATCACCAGCGACGACTGGACGCTGAGCGACGACCGATAACCGGAATCGACATGTTCGACCGCGCGCGCGATCAGGCCGTAGCAAACGTGGTTGACGCCGGCGCCGCCGTATTGTTCGGGAACGGTCGGGCCGAGGAAGCCGAGTTCACCCATTTCATTGAAGATTTCACGGTCGAACGTTTCATTGCGGAACGATTCCAACACCCGCGGCATCAACTTGTCCTGGGCGTAGGCATGGGCGGTTTCGGCGACCATGCGCTCGTCCTCGGTCAGCTGACCGACAAGATCGAAAGGGTCTTCCCAATTGAACTGGGGTTTCACCTGTTTGGTGTGGGCGGCTTCGGCTGAATCCGGCATCGGACTTTGTTCCTTTTCGCTTTCTTGATTTGCGCCAAAATGGGGGCGCATAAACTTGCACGGTTCGTCACCGCGAGCAAGAGGGCGCGAGCGCAGGTTTCCGCGCGTTTCGCCCCGTGAAACGGTAACTGGAAAAACGTTTAGCGAGGGGAGTCCGAGGCGACCCGGGCAGCGGACCAGCGATAGCCTTCGCGGCGTTCGTCGGCGGCATCGACGCGCAGGACGATTTCAGGCCGCCCGTGCAGGCGCTCGTTGGTGACGCGGAGCTGCGCGTTGACCTTAACCCCGTTGACCGGCCACCACTGATAGCGGCAGTCCTGGCCGTTGCCGAAACTCAGCTTCGTGCATTCCGAGGTCGAGGGCTTGCCCCACAAATTGCCGAGGTGTTCCGTGATTTCGCGTTCGCTATGGTAATGAAACGTCTGGGTATAGCTCAGGCGAAATGCTCGGGCGTCTTTGTGCGCTGACGAAAAATGCGCCGTAAACACGCCCTTGTCCGTCCGCATGACCCCGATCACCCCGTTTTGCGCGGCCTTCAGGGATTCCGGCGTCGGAATGATTTCCAGGAATTTGCCGTATGTCATGCCGATTTCGATCGGCCCGATGAAGAAGCTGGGTTCTTCAACCGAGTTCCTGAGCCGAGAAGAATACAGGCGCAGCGCCTGGGTGCCGATGTGTTCGGCTTCTCGGTTCTTGCTTTCCATGTCGGCCATTTGGCCGATCAGGTTGCTTTGGGCGACAGGGTCGACGGGCTCCGGTGCGGGGGAGGCAAGGTGCGCCAGCAACGAGAACAACCCGCCAAGCAACACGAAAACGATGATCAGCGCCCTGAACGGCCGAAAGCGACCGCGTTTCACCGCTGCGCTTCGTCCATTGCGTGCCATCGATCTGCTCCCACTTCGAATGTCCAACCGGCAGAAGTTGTCCTGCTTTCCACCGCAAAGGCGCTATGCCTTTGGTAATAGTGTACGCGAAAGGTGAAACCGTTCCGAAACATTAGTTTATGGACAAAATTCCATAAAATTTTAGCTAGTTACGAGATCGTCGACCTTGCGTAGGGGCTATGCCCTGCAGGGAAAAGGCGGTATAGCGGGACTATGGCGACGATTTCCAAAATCCTTGATCAATTTCGGACGAAAGGCCTGCGGGCCATGGTCGCGACCGGTCTTGCCGCGATGATGGTGGCGGGGTGCACCGCGCCAGCGCCTTATCTCTATAATCCCGCGCTTTATGACCGTGATCATGCCGATTTCGCCAAAACGCCGAAGACGATGAGCGCCCTGACAGTCTGTTATTCGAAATACGGCGCGACACAGGCGCAGGTCGCCAAGTTGGCCTCGGAAACCTGTGCCCGGTACGGGGCAGGCGTCACGTTTACAGGCAACACCTACACGCTTTGCCCGATGGTGACGCCCGTCGGGGCGCAGTTCGCCTGTGTCGGGGGGGCGTCGGGGAACTCGGTTGGACGTGGCGGGACGAGTGGCATTGCCGGGCAACCCGGCGCGCCTGAGACCGGCTTCAAGGAAGGTGCGCGCCCGATGGGTGTGTTGTTTGGACGCCCGCAAGGCGTAGACACGCCGGGCCCGTTGCCGGACTCTCCTGCGGTCCTGCCCACGCCATCCGAAACGACGCAATGATGTGGCGCGTCCTGGGACTGTAACCGGACGTGGCGGAAAGGTAATCGGGTTGCCGCAAGTTCTCGTCTACGCAGTGGTGATCGCGGTTGCGGCCTACGCCTTGGTTGTCGTCGGGATGTATGTCGGGCAGCGGGTGCTTATGTATCCGACGCGGGGGATGGCTGGCGATCCGGCGGCGGCGGGGTTGTTCGACGCTCAAGAAATTCAGGTCGAAACGAAAGACGGATTGCGTCTGCTTTCCTGGTATCAGCCGCCGACCTCGGGTCAGCCGGTGATCGTATATTTCCACGGCAACGCCGGAACGGTCGCCGGACGGGCGTATAAGGCCGCGATCTTCGCCAAGAAGGGCTGGGGCTTTCTGTTGGTCGAATATCGTGGGTATGGGGGGAATCCGGGAAAGCCCTCGGAAACAGGGCTGTACGAGGATGCCCGCTCTAACCTTGCCTGGTTAAGGGGGCAGGGCGTTCGTCCCGAAGATATGGTCATCTACGGTGAATCCCTGGGAACCGGCGTTGCGACCCATGCGGCCCGGGAATTGGCGCGGGCGGGAACGCCGGCGCGCGGCCTGATCCTCGAAGCGCCGTTCACGTCCATGGTCGACGTGGCGGCGGTGATCTATCCCTGGCTGCCTGTTCGTCGGTTGATCCACGACCAGTATGACTCCATCGGGAAAATCAAGGAAATCGCCGCGCCGCTGTTGGTGGTTCACGGCACGGCGGACCGTACCGTGCCGTTCGACCACGGGCAGCGTTTGTTCGAAGCCGCGCAGCAGCCAAAGACCGGTGCATGGCTGACCGGTGCCGGGCACGTGAACGTGTTCGATTTCGGCGCCGCGGACGCCATTGAGGAATTCGTGTCATCACTCGGTGACAAGGCCGAAAAGTAGGGGGCTGCATAGCCCCTTGATCGGCAGCGAAAGGCGGGCGTTCCGCCTTGTTCAATGGTTAATATTCCAGTAGGTTGTTTGATGTAATGGTGTAGCTGCGCCTTAATGGGCGCAGTGTGCCTGAGGTTCGCATCAATCGCGGGCCTTGGGCGCATTGAATTTGTGACGTCGAACGGAAAGAACCCGCGGGTAAATGTCGAAGATCAACCCGACCGCCGCACCGGCCATATCCAGCGTTTCGACCGCCCGCATGTCGGGTGCGTCGGCGGTGGCTGGTCGTGGCCGCATCGAGGAGATGAGCGGCAGCAACGCGCTGTCGTTCGACGCTGCGCAGTTCGGGTTCCAGAATGCGCCTGACAACGGGTTCCAGGATCAGCGCACTCTCTCGGATGACCGGCGCCGCAATCCGAACCTGGGCCGCGGCCGGTTCACCGCACCGAATGAGACCTTCGCCCAGATCATCCAAGCCGATGTGACCGCGCCGACCGCCTATGGCGAAGACGAAGGCCGTCCCAAGAACTTTGGTGGCCTCGTGACCAAGGCGATCGCCCGATACGAATTGAACGCCCAGGTCATTCACGGAACGCTGCCGCGGGTCGGGATGACCCTGAGCATGCGGTTGTAAGCCTTGCTGGCCTTTGGTTTTGAAGTGGACCGGCCGAAGGCCGGTATTTTTATGCCCGGGTATCCGATGAGGCCGGGGCGTGTTAATCTTTCGTTGGGCAATCGGCGGCCATACTCTGCCTGAATAGCCGCCGGTCCGCGCGGTGCGGAGACGATCACTCCGGATGGCCCCTGGCACTCCGGATGGCCCCTGGACGTATGGGCCCCGGAAATAAGGGCGAAAGCCATGCAAGCCGATGTAAACAGCGCCTTCGATGTCGCGTTCTGGTTCGCCGATACGGCTTTGGAGCAGAATGAGTATCTGCAGCCGCAGAAACTGCAGCGGCTGTTATTCCTTGCGCAGGGTTATTACGCGGTTCTGCAGAACGGGCGGAAGTTGATGCCGGCGGTCTTCGTGGCGGACGAACTGGGACCGATGGAGCCGAATATCTACGCCGGATTCTCCCGTGGACGGCCGAACATCGACGTCGAATTGTTCATCCCGCAAGAAATCGATGCCTATCTTGCCAGCCTGTGGCGGCGATTCGGACATGCGTCGATGGAACGTCTGAACCAGATTACCAAAGGGACGAGCGCTTATAAGCAAGCCCGCGCCAAGGGGGCGCGCACTGAAATCACCTTGGATGCCATGCGTTTGTCGTTTGTCCGCGCGGAAAATACGCCCGGCGTTCAGCAGGTTGTGAAGCCGAAAGTGTTCGTTACGCAGTCCGGTCGCCCGGTTCAGGTAAAAGCCTGGACCCCCGGCGCAAAAAGCTGATCATTTCGAAAATTATATATTAAATTTCAGTGGATTGCAGGCTTTCCCCAGGCAACCCGCTTGCGCACTCTTCAGACATGGCTAATATCTTTCTGGCTGGCCTTGCGGCTTTCCGGCTTCGCGCCGGAGGGAGGAGCCGCAGCAGGTCGGTGTGATTTAAAAAGGGACGAAAAACAACAAGATGAACGTCCGCATGAAATGTCTGGGAGGACACACATGAAGACCAAGGGTATGCTCACCGCCGCTTCCGCGGGTCTGGTGATCGCGGGGTTGATGCTGTCTGGGCCGGCGCAAGCCAAGGTCGACGGCGACACGATCATCCTCGGCTCGGCTATTTCCTTCACCGGGAAATATTCGACCAACGGTATCCACGCCAAGAACGGCTACGAGCTGGGCGTGAAGAAAATCAACGAGATGGGCGGCGTCAAGGTCGGCGGCAAGTCCTACAAGTTGAAAATTCAATATTATGACGATGAGTCCACGCCCCTGCGTACCGCGCAGCTGCTGGAACGCCTCGTCAACCAGGATGGTGTCAAATACTTCCTGGGGCCGTATTCGTCTGCCACGACCAAGGCCGCCGCGCCGATCATGGAAAAGTACAAGGTTCCGATGATCGAAGCCGAAGGCGCCTCGCGGTCGCTGTTCAACAAGGGCTACAAGTACCTGTTCGCGGTGCTGTCGACCTCCGAACAGTATTTGGCCAGCGCCATCGCCCTGGCGGCTGAGATTGCCGAAAAGAACGGTAAGAAAGCTTCCGACGTGAAGGTTGCGATGGCGTTCGAGAACGATCCGTTCTCGCTCGACGTGCGCGCCGGCGTGCTGGAAGACGCCAAGAAGTACAACATGAAGATCGTGATCGACGACAAGATGCCGCGCGATCTCAACGATATTTCCTCGACCCTGACCAAGGTTAAGGCGCTTAAGCCGGACCTGCTGGTGCTGTCCGGCCACTCCAAGGGTGCCGCGACCGGTGCGCGTCAGATCAAGGAAATGAAGATCGATACGCCGATGGTCGCCATGACCCACTGCGAAGCGGCGAAGATCACGTCCAAGTTCGGTGGAGCGACCGAAGGCATCCTGTGCCCCACGCAATGGTCGGAAACGCTGAGCTACAAGGACAAGTATTTCGGCAGCGCCGCCGATTACGACAAGCTGTTTAAGGCCACGTTCGACGGTTACAAGAACGTCCCTTATCAGTCGGCTCAGGCGACCGCTGCGGTCCTGGTCTGGAAGGAAGCCTTCGAAAAGGCCGATTCCTTCGATACGACCAAGGTTCGCGATGCGATTTCCGCGATCGAGATGGACACCTTCTATGGTCCGGTGAAGTTCAGCGAAGGCGGCAACAACGTTGCCAAGCCGATGGTGCTGCGCCAGATCCAGAACGGTTCCTACAACGTGGTCGCGCCGTCCAAGTGGGCGTCGCACCCCGTGACTTGGCCGCGTAAGGCTCAGTAATCCACGACTACTCCGCCGTGACGGAACGTCACGGGCAGTGATTTCGACACGCCCCCGGCCAGCGCCGGCCGGGGGCGGCGGTCGCTGCTCAACCGTTCCGTATTTCCGGCCATTCGCCGACACAGACGCCGTCCGTGTGAAAGCCTCCGTGTGAAAACCGACGACGTCTGCTTGAAAAGGGATTCTGCAGAGATATGTGGGACAACCTGACAATTTTGACCGCCGCACCGGTGTTCAATCTTCAACTTCTCCTCGACGGCTTGTTCGTCGGCGCGACCTTCGCCTTGGCGGCCTACGGGCTGGCTTTGGTGTGGGGCGTGATGAACGTGAAAAACCTCGCCCAGGGCGACTTCGTGATCATGGGCGGCTATATCGCCTGGTGGTTGGGCAAACAGGGGATTCACCCCCTGTGGGGCCTGCCGATCGCGATCGTCGTGATGTTCATTTTCGGCTGGATCATCTATGCCGCGATCATCCGCTGGGTGATCGACAAGGACCTGTTTACCTCGCTGTTGGCGACCTTCGGGCTCGCCATCGTCTTGGCCCAGGCGCTGAACCTGATGTTCGGGCCCGAGGTTCAGACTGCCGAAAGCGATTTCGCCATCCGCTCGTATTTCGATAATGCGGTCACGGTCGCCGATATCAAGCTGGTCGCCTTCGCGCTATGCGGCGTTTTGGCGATCGCGGTGGTCCTATTCATGAAGAACTCCCGCATGGGGCAGGCGATCCGCGCTACGGCGCAGGATCCGCGCGCGGCCCGGGTGATGGGGATCGATACCGACAAGGTCTATGCCTTCACGTTTTCGCTGAATGCCGCGATCTGCGGCGCGGCCGGGGCGCTGATTTCCATGATCTGGGTTATTCAGCCGTTCTACGGCATTTCCCATTCCATCCGTTCGTTCGTGATCGTCACGGCGGCCGGGTTCGGCAACCTGCCGGGCGTGATCCTGTCGGGCCTGGGCCTGGGCGTGGTCGAACAGTACGGCGGGTTCGTGCTGGGCGCGGAATACCAACAGGCGACGGTGGTCGGCCTGCTGGTCGCGGTCCTGATCTGGCGGCAGCTTGAAATGCGCCGTCTACGGCAAGTCGTGCAATAAGCCGAACCGGCAGTTAGGAACCTGAATACAATGGACAAATTCAATCCGAAACTTCATCTGCCGATCCTTATTTTCGGCATTGCCGCACCCTTCGTGGTGCCGGGCCTGACCATTCAGGTCGCGGTCCTTTGGGTCATGGTGCTGTTCGCCCTGACCTGGGACATGATGGGCGGGCAGATGGGCTACAACTCTCTCGGCAACATCCTGTTCTTCGGCTCGGGCATGTATATCTCGGCCATCGTTCAGGTCAGCATGTTCGCCGACGTGGGCGAGTACACGGCGGCCAGTGCCGCTGGAACGGGCGAGTTCCCCTATACGATTTCCCAGTATTTCTGGGGCTTGGGGCTCGGCATCCTGGCGGCGGGCTTCGGCTCGGCATTGGTGTCGGCCTCCATCGGCTGGACCATGTTCGGCCTGCGCGGCCCGTATTTCGCCATCGGCACCCTGGGCATCGCCCTGACGGCCGGTGAGTTGATGGGAACCTGGGAATGGATCGGCGCCGGCGGCGGTATGGCCATGCCGGTCTACCCCGGAAGCGCCGACGGCAAATCCCTGATGTTCTATTTCATGTGCTTCGGGGCCGCGGTCGCGACCTTCCTGTTCTGCCGCTGGCTTTATGCCACGCGGTTCGGCCTGGCCATCAACGCCATCCGCGATGATGAGCAAAAGGCCGAAGCGATGGGCATCCACACCCTGCGCTACAAGACCGTAACCTGGTCGGCATCGGCGTTTTTCCTGGGTATTTCCGGGGCCGTGTTCGGCAACATCACCGGCTTTATCGAGCCCTTGGAAGTGGCCTTTCCGGTCGCGACCTTCGGGATCTTCATGGTCGCGATGGTGCTGCTGGGCGGGAAGGGGACCCTGTGGGGGCCGGTCCTGGGGGCCGTTCTGTTCCACACCCTGAAAGAGGTCACCTGGACCTACTTCCTGGGCTGGCAGTGGGTCGCCCTGGGCGTTCTGATCATCGTCAACGTGGTGTTCTTCCAACAGGGCATCATGGGTTGGCTGATGGAGAAGTTCCCCGAGAAATTCGGCATCGTCGTTGACAACAAGGAGGCGGCGAAATGACCGGCACCCCCGTTATCGAACTGACCGGCGTGTCCAAGTCCTTCGGGGGCGTGGTCGCCAATCACAACGTGTCCCTGACCGTTCCTTCGGGCGGTATCACGGGGCTGATCGGGCCGAACGGGTCGGGCAAGACGACGCTGTTCAATTCCATCGTCGGCTATCACCCGATCGATGAAGGCTCGATCAAGTTCAAGGGCCAGGAAGTGTCCAAGCTCCGGGTGCCGCAGATCGCGCGCCTGGGCCTGCTTCGGACGTTCCAGCAGACCCGCATCTATTCCAACATGAACTGTATCGACAACATGTTGATCTCGATCCCGCACCGCAAGTTGGGCTTCAAGGACATGTTCAAGGACAGAGCCGACCGGGCGACCATGGAAGAGGTCGACCGGCTGTTGGATTTCGTCGGGCTGTACGAAAAACGGCGTCTGATTTCCGGCGATTTGTCGTTCGGGCAGCAGAAGCTGTTGGAATTCGCCATGGCCCTGATGAACAAGCCCGAGGTTCTGTTGTTGGACGAGCCGACGGCGGGCATCAATCCGACCCTGATCAACGGGCTGATTGACCGCCTGCGGCGGGCCAACGAGGAGCTGGGCATCACCCTGTTCGTGATCGAGCACAATATGCGCGTGATCATGAACATGGCGCAGACGATCTACTGTCTGGCCCATGGCGAACTGCTGGCCCATGGCTCGCCCGAAGAGGTGCAGAACGACCAGCGCGTCATCGACGCCTATC
>CAXGUG010000027.1:0-38617 GCA_964012715.1 uncultured Rhodospirillaceae bacterium
CGAAGAAATATGATCGGCTAGCACGGCCATGCCCGCCGCTAGTTCCCCGACATGGGAGCCGATGTCCAGGCCCGCCTTGCCGCTGCGCAGGAACCACAGGGTCACCCATTCCAACAACCGGTTGAGGTCGGCCAGCATCGATGTCTGAGCCCGCGTCGGGACCTTGTTGTCCAGGGCTTCGATCTCGGCCCAGATCGACCGCGCGCGCAGAACCTCGCGGGCGATGGTATAGGCGCGGGCGATTTCCGCCGGGGCCCGGCCGGTCTTTTCCATGAACTCGGTGACGAAGGTATCGCCGACCCGGTTGACCATCGAGTTCGTAACACGGGTGGCGATGATTTCCCGCCGCAGGCGATGGGTCTTCATTTCGGCCAGGTACTTCACCCGCAGGTCCGAGGGGAAGTACTGCACGATCTCGTCCAAGAGGAAGGGATCATCCGGCAGGTCGCTTTTCAGCAATTCGTCGTACAGCCAGTTCTTGGCATAGGCGATCAGCACCGACAGCTCGGGTCGGGTCAGGCCCTTGTGCTGGGCCGCGCGCTCGGCGAGCTGCTCATCGTCGGGCAGGAATTCGACCGCCCGCTCCAGCAAGCCGCGCTTTTCCAACATCCGCATCAGGCGGATTTGGTTGTCCAACGCATGCCCGCCCTTGGCCTGGGTCGAGGTGATGGCCTGGGTCTGGCTGTAGTTGTGGCGCAGCACAAGCTCCCCGACCTCGTCCGTCATCTTGGCCAGCAGCTTGTTGCGCCGCGCCTCGGTCAAGCCGCCCTTGGCGACCACAGCACCGAGCAAAATTTTGATATTGACCTCGTGGTCCGAACAATCGACGCCCGCCGAGTTGTCGATCGAATCGGTGTTCAGACGTCCGCCCTTCATGGCGTATTCGATCCGGCCCCTTTGGGTGCAACCCAGGTTGGCACCCTCGCCCACGACCTTGGCCGCGACGTCGTGACCGTTGATGCGGATCGCGTCGTTGGCGCGGTCGCCGACGTCGGCGCTGGATTCCGTTGCCGCCTTGATATAGGTGCCGATGCCGCCGAACCACAAAAGATCGATCGGCGCTTTCAACATCGCCTGGATCAATTCGTTGGGCGAAACCTGATCCTTGGTCAGGCCGAAACAAGCCCGGGCCTCGGGCGAGAGTTTGATCGATTTGGCGCTGCGCTCGAAAATGCCGCCGCCCTTGGAAATCGTCTTGGCGTCGTAATCGGTCCAGCTGGACCGGCCCAGGTTGAACATCCGTACCCGCTCGGCATGGCTCTTGGCCGGGTCCGGATTGGGGTCGATGAAGATGTGCATGTGGTTGAAGGCGCCGACCAGCTTGATGTGCTTGGACAGCATCATCCCGTTGCCGAACACGTCGCCCGACATGTCGCCGACGCCGACCACGGTGAAGTCCTCGTTCTGAATATCGGTGCCCATTTCACGGAAGTGGCGCTTGACCGATTCCCAGGCCCCCTTGGCGGTGATGCCCATGCCTTTATGGTCGTAGCCTTGCGACCCGCCGGACGCAAAGGCGTCGCCCAGCCAATGACCGTATTCCAACGACACCCCATTGGCGATGTCCGAAAACGTCGCCGTGCCCTTGTCCGCGGCAACCACCAGATAGGGATCGTCGTCATCCCAGCGATAGACGCTTTTGGGCGGCACGACGCGGGGGCCCTTCAGGTTGTCGGTCACGTCCAACAGACCCGCGATCAAGGTTTTGTAGCAGGCGATGCCTTCGGCCATGAAGGCGTCGCGCCCGCCATCGGTGGGCGGGCGTTTGACGACGAACCCGCCCTTCGAGCCGACCGGCACGATGACCGCGTTCTTGACCTGCTGCGCTTTGACCAGGCCCAAGATCTCGGTGCGGAAATCTTCCGGCCGGTCGGACCAGCGCAAGCCCCCGCGGGCGACGAAGCCAAAGCGCAGATGCACGCCTTCGACCCGTGGGCTGTAGACGAAGATTTCCCGCAACGGACGCGGCTTCGGCAAATCGTCGATCTGCCGTGATGCGAACTTGAACGAGACATAAGGCTTGTAACCGCCGTCGGCGGCAGGCTGGAAGAAGTTGGTCCGCAGGGTCGCATCGACCAGATTGATGAAGCGCGACAGGATGCGGTCTTCGTCGGCGCTGGTCACCGCTTCCAGGGCGACGCGCATTTTCTTGTGCAGGGCCGTCGACTTGCGGTCGCGGGCCTTGGCGTCGACGGCGCCCGGGTCCATCCGCGTCATGAACAGCTCGACGATCATTCCCGCCAGGCCAAGATGCTTGGCCAGGGTCTGTTCCATATAGACCTGGGAATAGGGAACACCCATCTGGCGCAGACAACGGCAATAGGCGCGCAGGACCAGAACCTCGCGCCAATCCAGACCACCCCGCGCGACCAGGGCATTGAAGCCGTCGCTTTCGATCTCGCCGCGCCAAACGCGGGCAAAGGCGTCTTCGAACTTTTCCTTGATTGCCGGGATATTGACGTCGCCGCCGTCGCGCGTTTCCAGACCGAAGTCGTGGATCATCAGCATCTTGGCGCCGTCGCCGTTGTCGCAGCTGACTTCGTGCGGGATTTCGTCGATCACCCGGAAGCCCATATGCTCGAACACCGGCAGGGCATCCGACAGCGGCACCGCCGCCTGCGGGTGGTAGACCTTGAACCGCACCCGGTTGCCCGGCTCGCCAGCAGGGCGGTACAGGTGCAGACCGATGCGGTCGGCGGTCAGGGATTCCTCGATCACGACAATGTCGTTGACCGCGTCCTCGGCACTGTAATGCGCGGTGTAGCCGGGCCCGAAGGCATGTTGGAACCGGCGCGTCAGGCGCAAGCCTTCCTTGGCCCCGAAGGCCGCCGACAGGGCTTCCGACAGATCGTCGCCCCAGGTCCGGGCGGCGCGGGTCAACCGGCTTTCCAGCCCCTTGGCGTAGAAGGCCGGAACCTGGCCCGGCTCGGTCGCGATGATCACATGGACGCGGGCCAGCGGCGCGTCGCCCAACATGGTCGAGAAGTTGGAGACACGACCGTTCAATGCCTCGCACAAGATGTCCTGCATCCGTTCGCGCAGCGCCATGGTGTAGCGGTCGCGCGGCACATAGATCATGCAGGATACGAACCGGCCGAAGTTGTCCTGGCGCATGAACAAGGCGACGCGCTGGCGGTCCTGCAGATGCAGGATGCCCATGGAGGTTTCCAACAACTGATCGACGGAAATCTGGAACAGCTCATCGCGCGGATAGGTTTCCAGAATGTTCATCATCGCCTTGCCGTCGTGGCTGCCCGGCTGCAGGCCGGCGCGCTCCAACACCAGTTGAACCCGGCGGCGCAGCAGCGGAATGTCGCGCGCGCTACGGTTATAGGCGGCGGAAGTGAACAGCCCGACGAAGATGCGCAGGCCCGTGACCCGGCCGTTCTTGTCCATCACCTTGACCCCGATCGCATCCATATGGACGCGGCGATGGACGGTCGACCGTTGGTTCGATTTGGTCACGACGATCAGGCCCGGATCAGCGATGAAGGCGCGAACCTCGGGCGGGATCTTCGACAGGTCCGGCGCATAGGTCAGCACCGACATGCTCATGTCACGCAGAATACCCAGGGCCGATTTACGATCGATCGAGACGGAGACCTTGGTCCCACTGCCGCTGACCTTGTAATCGCGGGAGCCGAGGAAGGTGAAATTGTTGTCGTGCATCCAACGCAGGAACTCACGCACCTCGTTGGCTTCTTCCTGCGCGGCGGGGCCGGAGGTGTGGCGGAACTCGTCGATGATCTGGGCCATGCGTTCGCGCATCGGACGCCAGTCCTGCACCGCCAGGCGGACGTCTTCCAAAACCTTGCGCACGCCCTTTTCGATGTCGCGCTGGCCTTCGGCGGTTTCCTCGTCGACTTCGACATGCATCCAGGATTCGACCCGGGCACCGTCTTCCGGCTCCCCCGGATCGAGAACCTGCAACAGCTTGCCCTGGCTGTCGCGCCGGACCTTGAGGATCGGATGCACCACCAGATGAACCGTCAGCCCGCGCCGGTTCATTTCCGACGAAATTGAATCGACCAGGAACGGCATGTCGTCGGTGACGATTTCAACGATGGTGGTGGACGACGACCAGCCGTCTTTCTTGGCATCGGGGCGATAGGCCCGCACCGCCGGCGTGCCGGGCTTGCGCCGTGCCGCCGTCTTCCAATGGCTTTTGGCCAGCCCCGCCAGGGTCGCCGCGTCGCGGGCGTGGATGTCCATGGGCGGCATATGGGCGAAGTACTGATCGGCGTAGCGAACGAGCGCCGCCGCCTGCGCCCCCTTGGCCCCGGTGCGCATCAGCTTCGACACCTGTTTCAACAGCGCGTCGGTCTTCAGATCCCGTTTCACAGGCATGGGTCCCTCCCAGAACACACGGCCCCTTGGTATGTGTCCAAGGGTGGCGCGGCAGCCTGCCAACACGGCCGATCCGACCGGGGCAGGCACCCGGGCGGACGGATCGGAACGTCCGATAACAGCCTATAAACAAAGGCTTGTTATGAAAAGCTAAAGTTTGGCGATAGTCAGCCACCGGAAAAATACGGTCCGCACCTTTTCGTTCGCTGCAGAATGCCCGATAAGAACTGTCGCCGAGATGCACTCAAAGGGGGAGAAACGCCGGTGGCCGGTCCATACCGAGATTTTGCCCTTCCTATATTCCTGGCCGTGGTGATCGTGGTCAAAGCCGCGTTCCTGATCGCTTTGGGCCCGGTCTATCTTCCGGACAGCAATGAATATGTCCGCTTCGCCGAGATCATCCTCCAAGGCGGCGATTGGGCAACGCATCTGGACCTCAGCGCCGAGGTCATCCCCCTTACCGCATTTCGGGGCGCGGGCTTTCCGGCTTTGATCGCCGGCGCCATGGCGCTGTTCGGCGAGGGGTGGGATTGGGCCCTGGTCATCCTTCAGGGAGGACTCTCGGTCGGGGCAACGGCGATGATCTGGCGGTTGACCCTGCGGTTGACCGACCGGATTTGGGCGGCGGCCCTGGCGGCAAGCGGACAGGCCCTCGGTCTGGCGTTCGTTCTGGATCAATGTGTCCTGAGCGACAGCCTGAACGCAACCGCCACGACCTTCCTCGCGGCCTATATGGCATCCGCCCTGTTGGACGGGCGCAAACCGCGCTTGATCGAGACCTTGGGCTTGGGCGTTATTCTGCTCGCCGCGTTTTTCGTCCGGGAAGCCGGTGCGATCATGCATCTGGCCTTGTGGCCGATCGTGATCGCCTGGGGCCTGCGGACCGGAACGGGGGTGTTGCGGACGGCGTTGACCCTGGCCGTGTTCCTGACCCCGCTGATGGCCGGGATTCAAGGCTACAAATCCTGGAACCAGATGCGCAGCGGCGAACGCTTCATCACCACCGTGGGGCAAACCGCGATGTACCATCCCGTGGTCGATCTGGCCCGGAAGGGGTATCCCGTGTTTGCCGAGGACCCATTGTTAGCCGACGCCGATCTGCTGCCGTTGCCGTCCAACCCGGGCGTTGCCTTCACGGCGATCAACGTCCACCTGATCAAGCGCCATGGCATGAACGCGGTGCAGATCGCGCGCCATGCGGACGCCCAGTTCTTTGACCATTGGCGGCGGTATCCGCTGGCCCGGGCCAAGATCTATCTGGGGCGGTTTTCGCCGCGCTACGCCCTGCTGGCGTTTATGCCGCTGACCGGGCCAGAACGGCTGAGCCGCTGGGCCGGCGGTGGTTCGCCTTTTCCCAAGCCGGGAGAATTCAAACGGAACCTATTGGAGCATGGGCGGATCGATCAGGCCGCGCTGTTGGCGGCGCGGACCTTGGCGCGCTTGATCTCGACGATCATCAGCATTGCCTGTCTGGCCGGAGTGCCGCTCGTCGTCCTGATTTCCCTGGTCAGGGCCCAGGGTCGACCGATGGCTCTGTCTTCGCGGCATTTCGCCTATGCCGGGCTATGGCTGTTCGTGATCGCCTATCCGATCGCCTATGCCCTGGTTTACCTGGAAGATCGCTACCTGGCGGCGGTCAGCCCGATCGTCGCCGTCCTGGGGATCGCCCTGCTGGCGCCCTGGGTCGACCGGGGAATCGACCGGGGCGCGACCTGGATCGTCGACATGCGCAAACGCCGTTCAGCCGCCTGATCCATCGGATCAGGACGCTTCATTTTCATCGGAATTTTGGAGAGAAAATGGAGCGGGCGATGAGATTCGAACTCACGACTTCAACCTTGGCAAGGTTGCGCTCTACCCCTGAGCTACGCCCGCGTCGCTGTTAGCGAGGGAGGGATATATACGGGAAGCGGCGGTGAATGCAAGCCCCTATGACAAAGAAGATAAAAGTTATCGCCCGATTGCCCGTTCCCCGCCGGAAATTGTATGTCTGAAGGGCCGTTCACAGCCCTGGAGTTCCGCCGATCATGGCCAAAACCCGCGACGAGCTTTTGAGTTTTCTGACCGAATTGGGGATCGACGCCCAAACCACAGACCATCCGCCCGTATTCACGGTCGAGGAAAGCAAGGCGCTGCGCGGCGATCTGCCGGGTCTGCACTGCAAGAATCTGTTTTTGAAGGACAAAAAGGGCCAGTTGTGGCTGGTCGTTGCCGCCGAGGACCGGGATATCGACATGAAAGACCTGCGCCATCGGATCGGCGCGGCCCATCTGTCGTTCGGGCGGGCCGAGGCCTTGATCGAGGTTCTGGGGGTCGAGCCGGGCTCGGTCACGCCCTTTGCCGCGATCAACGACATGGAATGCCGGGTCAACGTGGTGCTCGACCGGGCCGTCGCCGAGGCCGAGGCCGCCAACTTTCATCCTCTGGTCAATTCCGCCACGACCACCATCCGCCCGGCAGACCTGATCCGCTTTCTCGAAGCGGTCGGACACGCCCCCGCGGTTGCGGACCTTGACGGCCCCGTGCGGTCGGGGGGATAACCCCTCAACACCAAACAACGTCTCAACCCTGGGGGCCTTGCAGCCCAGGGCACAAAACGCCATCTTTGGGGCACATTCTCACACGGCGGCCCGACCCGGCCCCGAATAAACGGAACACAGGACGGAAACCGGCCATGGCATTCATTTTGAACCCCGACGGCACGACCACCCCGAAAACCGACGGAAATGGCGGCGACGGCGCCCAGCCTGCCGGACAGAAGGCCGTTCCGGCCGGCGCCGACGGCGCGCTGATCAAGGATTCCGATATCCAGAACTTCGTTCCGGACGTCATCGAAGCCTCGATGCAGGTGCCGGTCCTGGTCGATTTCTGGACGTCCTGGTGCGGACCGTGCAAACAGCTGACCCCGCTGCTGGAAAAGCTGGTCACCCAGGCGGGCGGCATGGTCAAGCTGGTCAAGATCAACGCCGACGAAAACCAGGACCTGTGCTCGCAAATGCGGGTGCAGTCCCTGCCGACGGTCTATGCCTTCAAGGGCGGACAGCCGGTCGATGCCTTCATGGGCGCGCTGCCGGAAAGCCAGCTGAAGGCGTTTATCGAAAAATTGACCGATGGGGCCAAGGCGCCGCTCGACGCTGCCCTGGAACAAGGGCAAGCTGCTTTGGACTCGGGCGAGAACGAGCTGGCCCTGGAAATCTTCAAGGAAGTCCAGGCCCAAGATCAGGCCAACGATGCCGCCATTTCCGGCATTCTGCGCGCGCAGATCGCGCTGGGCATGCTCGAAGACGCCGAAGAGATCCTGGGTGCCTTGCCGTCCAACCTGCGGACCAAGGCTGATATCGAATCCGCGGCCTCGGCCCTGGAGCTGGCCAAGGAAGTCGGTCAGACCGGTGATCCGGCGCAGCTGCGCGCCGCCGTCGAAGCCAATCCGAAAGACAATCAGGCGCGGTTCGATCTTTCCCTGGCCCTGTTCGCGCGGGGCGATGCCGAGGGCGCGATCGACGAGTTGCTGGAGCTGGTCCGCCGCGACAAAGCCTGGAACGACGAAGCCGGGCGCAAGCAGCTGGTCAAAATCTTCGACACCCTGGGCGGGGCGCATGAACTGACGATGTCGGGCCGCCGCCGTCTGTCGTCGGTCCTGTTTTCGTAAGCGGCGCGGGGCCAGACGCCATGGCCTTCGGCGCCCGATATCCCGACACAGGTACGCTACCGGACGTTCTGCCGATCTTTCCGCTTCCCGGGGCCATGCTGCTGCCGGGCGGGCAATTGCCGCTGAATATTTTCGAGCCGCGCTATCTGAACATGACGCTGGACGCCATGGGTCAAGGCCGATTGATCGGCATGGTGCAGCCCAAGCCCGCACCGGGCGAGGACCTGCCGCGCGATCCGGACCTGCGTGAAGCCCCCGACGTCTTTAGTGTCGGCTGCATGGGCCGGATCGTCAGCTTCGCCGAAACCGGCGACGGGCGACTGATGATCACCCTGTTGGGGCAAAGCCGGTTCCGCATTGCCGAGGAAATATCGTTGGAAAACGGCTATCGCCGGGTACGCCCGGATTTTTCAGCCTTCGCCGCCGACGAAGACGCCGATGGACCGGTCGTTATGGATCGCCCGCGCCTGTTGCAGGCGGCGTCGCGGTTTTTCGATGCGCAAGGCATGAAAGCCGATTGGCAATCAATCGAAGACGCACCCGACGGTCTGTTGGTGACGTCGCTGTCGATGGTCTGTCCGTTCGATCTGCGCGAGAAGCAGGCCCTGTTGGAAAGCGAATCGCAGGAAACGCGGGCAAGCTTGCTGACCGAACTGTTGGAAATGGCCGCGCTGGGCCCGACGGACACGCCCGGCGGCACCGCGCACTGATGACTTCTTATTTATGGAGACGGCACGCATGAGCGGCACCGGAAAGGTCGACCCGAAGCTGTTGGAGATCCTGGTCTGCCCCGTGACCAAGGGGCCGCTGGACTATGATGCCGCCAAGGGCGAGCTCATCAGCCGCCGCGCGGGCCTGGCTTATCCGATCCGCGATGGCATTCCGATCATGCTGCCGGACGAAGCCCGGCAGATCAAAGCCGACAACGAAGGGGCCGGACGATGAGCGGCAATCACGGCAGCCGCCATACGCCGACGGAACTGCGCATCAAAAAAGACGACAAGGTGCTGGAGATCGATTTCGACGACGGCGCTTCGTTCCGTATCCCGGCGGAGCTGCTGCGGGTCGAAAGCCCCTCGGCCGAAGTCCAGGGGCACGGCCCCGGGCAGAAGACGACCATCGCCGGTCGCCGCCACGTCAACATCATCGGTGCGGAACCCGTGGGCAACTACGCCGTGCGGCTGAAGTTCGACGACCTGCACGACACCGGTATTTTTTCGTGGGAATACCTGTATGACGTCGGCACGCGGCAGGATGAAATCTGGGCCGGCTATTTGGAAGCCCTGGAGGCCAAGGGCCTAAGCCGCGACCCCTGATCAGCTGCCGCAGCGAATAACCGAATCAAGGCCCGACGACCGAACGTACCAAGACGGGCTGATGTGCAGGCCGAGCTGACCCGTCGGGTTCAGATACGATTTGATCTTGAAGGTCGTGCTTTGATCGGGCCGAAGCTGGACACGCCGCGTCCGCACCGTCCGCTTTTCCGCACCGCCGATCTGATAGACGGTGATCGAACCGGGATCGGGAAATTCCGGGCCTTTGTTGACGATGCGAAAAATCGTCGTATCGCCCTCGCAAGAGGCCGAAACCTCAATGTCCAAGGGGCTGCCGACCGCATTTCGCAATTCCACATGGACCCGTTCAGGCTGGGACGGGGCTTTCGGTGCTTGAGCAAGTTGGGTCTCGGCAATCTGGGTGGGGCGTTTCTTGGGCATGACCGTCACGGGCGTGCCGCCGGCCGCCGTGGCGAAATCGTTCAAATCCGCGGCGCTGGCCTGAACCGCGCTGCTTTGCTTGTCCGCCAGACAGCGCAGAACACCGATGCGGCCTTCCGTCACGGCGATATAGCGTTCCAGATCCGCGCCGGAAATTTCGACCTTCGCGCCGTTGTGGGTCACCGGCAGAGCCTTGCCATCGGCGCCCAGGGCCTTCAGGCGGCGCAAGCGATCCTGTTGATGGGCGATATAACCCTGCCAATCTCCACCCAAGCGGCCCTCGATATACTTGATCACTTGGCCATGGCTGACGTCGCCCGCATAGGGTCCGCTGGGAAACGCCGGGCAGCGGTCCTGGGCAGCGGCGGGCGCGGCCATCAGCAATATCGAGGCCGCGGCGAAGCAGACGGTCTTATCCGCGTTTTTCAGAATAGAGAGAGTCATTGGCTTGGCAGTTCGGTTTGGTATCCTTGGGAGATCATCCCATTACTGACACCTCAACCTGATCCAAGCCTTACAGGTCCAACATTTAACCCAAAATTTGTCGGTTAGGTTGGCACCCGGTCTCCGGCGGCGGTCAGCAGCTCTTTCACGACCCCGCCTTTCAGATCGATCCCGACGCCGCATTTACAGCCGGCGCAACCGACGCAGGCATCAAGGCCCAAGTCGATTGCCGCATCCAACGCCGCGGCACGCCCTTCTTCGGTCACGCAGGGGTCGAGCCGCTGGCGTTGCAGTTTCAACAACGAAAACGGATTGCCCCAGCGATAGCCGTGGACCGGATCCATCGGCGGCGCGTCGTCTTCGAAATTCCGCGCATGCATGGGACAGCCGTCCAGGCAGGCATAACATTCGATACAGGCCGTCAGATCGTGAAATTCCTTAGGTGCTTCGACGTTCAGGTCGTTGGTCCGCTGACCCGCCGACAGGCGACCGCGCAGTTGGCGGGCGATGCCGTCGCGGCGCACGACCAGATCGCTCAGAACCGGCAGGGTCGCCATCGGCTCGATGCTGTCGCCGTCGCGCACCCGGGCGCGGCAGGCAATGCGCGGGCGTCCGTTGACGTCGATGGTGCAGACCCCGCAATTGCGCGCCCGGCAACCGTAACGAAACGCCAAATCCGGCATGGCCGTTGCCTGGGCCTGGAGCAACACGTCCAGGGCCATGGGCCGTTCCTTGTCGTGGCGGGGCTGGTATTCGTAGGAAACGGTCTCGCGGACGCCGTTCCGGCTGGTAACGATATCGACTTTCATGGGGGGCGGTTCTTCTACGGTCGGTAGGGGAGGGCGCGGTCGGTTGATCTATTCGGCGGGCGCATCCGGCAGCGGCCCAACGATGTTGCGGTATCGCTTTTCCAAAACGGAATCGAGCACGCCCTGCGGCAACAGGCGCAACGCCTTGTTCGCATACTGCCGCCAAGTCTCCTTCAGATGGATCGCCATCAGGCGCGGCAAGGGCGTGCGCGGCCGGGCGACCCGACGGGACCGATAGGCAAATGCCCGATCCGCACCGGGATCGCGGGCGACCACGGTCGAATAGGGGGCCGACAGGAACGACGCGGTCGGTCGGTCCAGGCGAACATGGCCACCCACGCTGACGTCTCGTTCACGGGCGGCCACGGTCACGGCGCGGGCCACGTCCAGCAAATTGCGCAGCTCGGCATATTCGATGAAGGCCTGATTCCACAGGCCATATGCCGGGATCGCCGCCGCATCGGCGCGGGCGGTCAGGTCATCGATCAGCCCATCCATCAAATCCAGGGTGTCTGCGGTGCGGGCCGGGCCGATATTGGTCCAGGCCGCTTCCTGCAATTCCAGTTTCAACGCGGCCGGGGCCTGTGCGCCCGTCTGACCGAAACGCGCTTGCGTCTCCGCGATCAAGGGGGCGAAGGCCGCATCACGGTCCGGTCCGGGTTTGTCTGCGCGGGCCAAATCGGCGGCGGCCCGCCCGGCGCGAAGGCCGAACACGACGTTTTCAGTCAGCGCGGTCGAACCCAAACGGTTGGCGCCGAACACGCCGCCCATGGATTGGCCCGCCGCGAACAAACCAGTCACACCCAGCTTTTGCGTACCGGCCCCGTCGCCGCCGACGGACGCCCCGTCGGTATCGGCGCGGATGCCGCCCATCATATAGTGGGCGGCGGGACGAACCTCCCAGGGTTCGGCGCATTGGATTTGCGGTTTGCCCAGGGCTTGGCGCGCCGTGCGGTAGGCCGACGGCATGCCCGTTTCCAAATAGCGCATGAAATACCGGCCCGAGCGGGGCGGTCGCGCATTGCCGGTCAGGTCCAGATAAGCCCCGCCGTTTTCCGATCCGCGCCCATCGGCGACGGCGCGCATGATCGCGGCGGAACATTCGGCGCGGGTCCGCATGTAGACACCGTCCAAAATGACCTTGCCGTTGCGGTCGCGCAGCACGCCCAGGAAGCTGGCCGTCGACGGCTCGCCGATCAGCAGTCCTTCGTACGACGGCGGCGAGGTCAGGCAGAACGGCAGGAATTGCACCTGTTCCATATCGACCAGGTCGGCCCCGGCGCGGGCGGCGGCGGCGTAGCCGTCACCGGTGTTGCCGCGCATGGTGTCGGTCTTGGGGAAGAACAGGGTCGACAGGCCACCGGCAGCGACAATCACGGACGGGGCGCGCACGGCGATCAGCACGCCGTCCGCCGCGTGGTAGATCAGGGCCCCGGCGATCCGGCGCTGACCGTCGGCAGCTTCTTCCGTCGCCAGGTCCAGGAACCAAGCGTCTTCCAAATAGTCGATCCGCGTACCTTCGACCACGGCGTCCCAACCGGCATGGCTGAAGGCCACGCCCGCGTTGGCATGGCCGACCGAACGCGCGACCCAATGGCCGCCCTTGGCCAGGGGCCGGGCATAGGGGCCTTGGCGTTCGGCATTGATCTTGGGCCGCAGTCCATGGGCGCGGTACCAGTCGTAGGCTTCGCGGTTGTCGCGGGCATAGGTTTCGGTGATCGACGGGTCCTGCAGGTCCGCGCCGGAAAAGCGCAGGTTGTCGGACAGTTCCTCGACCGTGTCGGCATCGCTGGACGAGCCGCGAACCGTTGCGTTTCCTTCGGAAATTTTGGTGTCGGAGCAGCCGATGGGGTCTTTCGAGACCACCAGAACGCGCGCGCCTTTTTCGGCAGCCGCGTCGGCGGCGGCACTACCGGCCCCGCCGGATCCGATCACGACGACATCGTAATCGCGCCATTGTACTTCAATCGCCACGGGGCCTGCCTCCCAGTCAGTCGCCGTTTCTTGTTGCCCGAATCAAGGCGTCGGCGGCGGGGAAAGGCAAGGAAAATCGTGGGCGGGGGCTAAATCCGGCCCGGATCGGCGACTTAAACCGGCTGATCCGGATAGGCCAATTCATGGGTCGCGCGCCAAGCGTCGCCCACGTAATTGACGATCAGGGTCTGGCGTACGCCGGTGATCGGCTTGTGCCGAAAACCGTGCCAGGTGTCGGAGCCGGGCACGAACACAAGGGCGCGGTTGCTCTGGTGCGGGGTCGGTCCGAAATAGTCTTCTTCCTTGGGCCCGGCATAAATGTCGGTGCCCCAATCTTCGCCCTCGGGCGCGTCGGACAGATAAACCAGCAGGCTTAGTTTCTTGACCGAAATGTCCTTGTGCGGATGCAGCCAGAAACCGTCGCGGTCCTGGGCATATTCCAAACGCAGGTAGCTGCCCGACAGGTCGATGCCGCACATGTCTTCGATCCGCTTGACCGTTTCCGGGTTCTGGAAACCGTCGGAAATTTCCTGGCACACGGCGAATTCGGCGCGGCGGCCCGGGTCGAAATAGCTGCGGGTGTCGTTATTGGCGGCGCGGCGGCCGTCATTGTATTCGACGCGCGGCGCGTCGAACGGCAGGGCGCGGATGGCATCGACCACGTCGTCGGTAAAGACGTCGTCCAAAATCCAATGGGAAAACGGCTCGCTGCGGGTTTCGCAATTATCCAGGCTGGCCTGAAGCCGTGCCGTGTTGGCCGAAGGTGTGGTCATGGCGCCATCCATCATCGCATCTCTTCAACCCCGGACGGGGCCGTGCCTTCCTGTTAAATCCTTGATCCGAACGCGTCAAACATTCCGTCCAACGCGCGCCAAGGCGAAACCTAGGTTAGTTCGAGGTCAAGCGCGGTGATTTGGATCAATCCCAGGCGGTTTTAAGTTGGCTACAGCCGCTCGCCCCGCATCAGGCGCGGCAGTTCTCCGACCTCGCCCATGGCGTGGCGCATGAACAACTTGCGCAGACCCGGCAGGGCGTTGACCGCGCCCAGGCCCAAGTCGCGCGCCACCCGCAGCGGCGCGATATCGTTGGAGAACAGGCGGTTCAGGGCATCGGTCATACCCAGCATCAGGGAATTGTCGAAGCGGCGGCCCCGCTCGTAATCCTCAAGCACCGACGGCGCACCCGGGTCCAGGCCCAACCGGCGCGCGTCGGCCAGAATCTCGGCCAAAACCGCGACGTCGCGAAGGCCCATGTTCAGGCCCTGACCGGCGATCGGATGCATGCCGTGCAAGGCATCGCCCGCCAACACGAAGCGCCGCGCCGCGGCCTTGTTCGCCAAGTTGAGGGTCAGCGGGTAGCTCCAGCGGGGGCCAACCAGGGCGAGCGAGCCCAGAAAATCACCGAACCGCAGCGCCATCTCGGCCAAGAACGCATCGTCGTCGAGCGCCATCAGGGCGGGGGCCAGATCCTCGCGTTCGGTCCAGACCAGGGAGGATTGATGCTGTTCCCGGCCCGCCGCACCCCGGATCGGCAGGATCGCGAACGGCCCGGCCGGCAGGAAATGTTCGTGCGCGACATAACCGTGCGGTCGTTCGTGATCGACGGTGCAGACGATCCCGGTCTGACCGTATGACCAACCGCTCGATCGGATCCCGGCTAGGGTCCGGGTCTGCGAGGCGCGGCCATCCGCGCCGACGATCAACGATGCCGCCAGGCTCCGGCCATCCTTCAATGTGACCGACGCCAAGCCACCTTCCAGGTCCATGCCCTCAATCTCGGCCGGGGCGACGACGGTCAGGTTCGGTGCGTCCTGCTGCGCTTTATATAAAGCGCGGCGCAGGTTGCGGTTTTCGATCATGTAGCCGAACGGGTCGTCGCCGACGTCGCTGTGGTCGTAATGCAGGAACAACATCGATTTGCCGTCGGCGACACGGATATCCTCGATCGGCGAGGCACCGGGGCCCAGGATGTCCCACAATCCGGCGGCGACCAGAACCCGATGGGTCGCAAGCGCGATGGCCGACGCCCGGCCGTCGAACCCGGCATCCAGGCCCGCCGCCGGGTCGATCCGGTCGACCAGCGTGACCCGCAGGCCCGCATTGGCCAGCAGCACAGCCAGCGTTCCGCCGACCAGCCCGCCCCCGACAATCAGGACATCCGACACCGTTTCGTGCTCAGCCGCGCGATCCGTCATTGGCTTACTCTCTATGACTATGACCTGTCTGCTCTGGTTGCATTGTTTTACAGGTTTACCGGGTTTTCCAGGTTTACCGGAACCTGCGCAGAATCGCGCCATAAAAGATCAATGTCCAGGCAGTCTGGGTGGTCAAATAATGAGCAAAATGTCATTTTTGAACAAACATTGTGCACAATTTCGCAGCGCCAGACGACACCTGTATCTGCGTAATGCATTGAAAATAAAGGCGTAAACCAACTTGTATGGATTCCGGCACGGTTCTTGAAGTTGTGCGCAGCGAATTCGGGCCATAGGGCCCGGCATTATCAGCGACGGGCGCCGGCGTTGTCGGTGTTTGCCCGTCCGGGACGTGGCCAAAAAGCGGAAAGGATTAACGAAATGAAGCTGATCATGGCCGTTATCAAGCCGTTCAAGTTGGAGGAGGTTCGAGAGGCCCTCACGCCACTGGGCGTTGAAGGTATGACCGTCAGTGAGGTCAAAGGCTTTGGACGCCAGAAGGGGCAGGCGGAAATCTACCGCGGCGCCGAATACATGGTGAACTTCCTGCCGAAGGTGAAGCTCGAGATCGCCGTTAAGGACGACCTCGTTGCCTCCATCGTCGAAACCATTCAGAAAACCGCCCAAACCGGCAAAATCGGTGACGGAAAGGTTTTCGTCTACTCGCTCGAGCAGGCCGTGCGTATCCGCACGGGCGAATCCGGCGCGGATGCCCTTTAGGAGGTTTTCCAAATGAATATCGACAACATGAAACACATGTTTTCCAAGGGCGCGGCCCGCGTGGCTGGTATGATGGGGGCGGTTGCGCTGCTGCTGACCCTGTCGGCTCCGGCTCATGCCGATGTCGCGGCTGAAACGCAGTTCGTTTTCAACACTTTCTCGTTCCTGGTGCATGGCTTCCTGGTCATGTGGATGGCCGCCGGCTTCGCCATGCTCGAAGCTGGTCTGGTTCGCTCCAAGAACACCTCGATGCAGTGCCTGAAGAACGTTGCGCTGTTCGCGGTTGCCTCGGTCACCTTCTACCTCGTCGGCTACAACCTGATGTACGACGGCGTTGACGGTGGCTTCATGGGCTCGTTCTCCCTGTGGGGCCAGGACGATAGCGCCGCTGCTGCCGGCAAGTTCGTCGGTGACGGCGCCGTGGGTTACGCGGCCGGTTCCGACTTCTTCTTCCAGCTGGTGTTCGTCGCGACCGCCGGTTCGATCGTGTCGGGCACGGTTGCCGAGCGTATCAAGCTCTGGGCCTTCCTGGCGTTCTCGGTCGTGCTGACCGCGATCATCTACCCGATCCAGGGTTCCTGGCAGTGGGGCGGCGGTTGGCTGTCCGAAATGGGCTTCGCCGATTTCGCCGGTTCCACCCTGGTTCACTCCTGTGGCGGCTGGGCCGCTCTGACCGGCGCCATCATCCTCGGCGCTCGTAAGGGCAAATACGGTCCGGACGGCGCGGTTAAGCCGATGCCGGGTTCCAACCTGCCGCTGGCGACCATCGGTACCTTCATCCTGTGGCTCGGCTGGTTCGGCTTCAACGGCGGTTCGCAGTTGGCCATGGGTTCGGCTGCTGACGCCATCGCGATCTCGAACATCTACATCAACACCAACATCGCGGCTGCCGGTGGTGTTCTGGCCTGTGTCATCCTGACCCAGATCATCTACAAAAAGGTCGACCTGACCATGGCCCTGAACGGTGCCCTGGCCGGCCTGGTGTCGATCACCGCTGGTCCGGACACGCCCTCGCTGGGCCTGGCCTTGATCATCGGCGCGATCGGTGGTGCGTTGGTCGTGATCTTCGTCCCGCTGCTGGACAAACTGAAAATCGACGACGTGGTCGGCGCCATTCCGGTGCACCTCGTCTGCGGTATCTGGGGTACCATGGCGGTTCCCCTGTCCAACGGTGACACCTCCTTCTACGCCCAGTTCATCGGTGTGATCAGCATCGGTGCCTTCGTGGTCGTCTCCAGCGCCATCGTCTGGTTCGTCCTGAAGATGGTCATGGGTATCCGGGTGTCGGAAGAAGAAGAAGAAGCCGGGCTCGACAAGACCGAATGCGGTCTGGAAGCCTATCCCGAGTTCCGGGGTTCGCAGACGCTTTAAACTCCTCCACTCAACTCACCTACCTGAGGGCCGGAAGATTTTCTTCCGGCCCTTTTTTTGTGCGAATCGATTCGCCGGAAATCGTCCGGCCGCCGATCCGAACCGCCTGAAAAGGCCTCCCCTCCACCGAAACGGACAGGCCGCTGCCCCGGGTTTCGAAGGGGGCCGTTCAAACATTCATCAAGCGATGAGCAAATCAGGCTTAGAGATTGAAATTAAATACGTTCCAGTGATCCACCGGTGGAAGATCCGCCGCCCCGGATGGCAGTGTCCTGAATCGCCAGGTCGAGTTTGTCGCCGCAACGCGGACCCTTGCCGGAACAAGTCTAGAGACGGTCTTAAGACGAGTTGTTAAGCTCTTGTAAACCTTAATAACCTAGAAGGCGCTTATGGCTGCGTCACAACAAACCTCCGGTCTGGTTAACCTGTTCCCGCAAGGGACGGGTGCCTTCATGCGCCGTCGCCTCGCCGAGCTGACCGGGATCGCCCTGATCCTGATCGCAGGCCTTGCCGGCACGGCTTTGGTCACCTTCCATGCCGGCGATCCGTCGCTGAACACGGCATCCGGAGACGCGGTTCAAAACCTGTTGGGTTTGCCCGGCGCGATCACCGCCGACCTGGGTCTACAGGTCTTCGGCGCGGTCGCCGCCTTGATCCCGGTCGTGGTGTTGGCCTGGGGCTGGACCTTGCTTCGCCGCCGCGCCTTGAACGCCTTGGCCCTACGCCTTCTGTTCCTGTTGATCGCCATGACTGCCTTGACCGTTGCCATGTCGCCCCTGGACCGGCCCGAAACCTGGCCCCTCGCGACCGGATTGGGCGGTGTCACCGGCGAATTGATTCTGGACGCTCTTGATCGTCTGTTCCGTCAGTTCAATCTGCCGGCCCCGCATGGCTGGCTGGCCAGCGCCGCCGCCTTGATCGGCACCGTCGCCTATATTTGCGCCCTCGGGTTTTCGCGGCGCGACTGGATTACCGGTGCGCGCGCCCTGGTCGGCGGCACGGTCGGCCTATTCGTTGGCACACGGGCGGCAACGCGCTGGACGATCGACCTTGCCCGCCGCATGAAGAATACGGACCTGTTGGACTTGGACGGACGGCTGGACGCCGACCCCTTGGACGACGACGTCCCGTTCGAAGAAGACCTGCCGCCCGCCCCTGTCGCCGCCGCCCGCACCAACGCAACGGAAGAACCGGCCAAGAAGGGCCTGGTCGCCCGGGCCCGCGACCGCAAGGCCGCCAAACCGGCCAAGGCATTGATCGAGCCGCCGGCCGCCCGGCCCAAGGAATCGAAAAAAGCCGCCCGCCAACGGACCCTGGATCTGGGTGGCGACGGCAATTATCACCGCCCGACCCTGGATCTGCTGAGCGGCCCCGACGTTATTCAAGGCCCGGCCCACGATCCGGACAAGTTGGCCCAAAACGCACAGTACCTGGCGTCGGTCCTGGACGATTTCGGGATCAAGGGCGAGATCGTCAAAGTTCGCCCCGGCCCGGTCGTCACCCTGTACGAGCTGGAACCCGCGCCCGGCACCAAGACCTCGCGCGTGGTCGGCCTGGCCGACGATATCGCGCGGTCCATGTCCGCGATCAGCGTGCGTATCGCCGTCGTCCCGGGCCGCAGCGTGATCGGGATCGAGCTGCCGAACGGCGACCGTGAAGCGGTGCATCTGCGCGAATTGCTGGCCTCGCAGGCGTTCGAGAAAACGAAATCCAAGCTGCCGCTGACCCTGGGCAAGGACATCGGCGGCTCGCCGGTGATCGCGGACCTGGCGACCATGCCGCACCTGTTGATCGCCGGGACCACCGGTTCCGGTAAATCCGTCGGCATGAACGCCATGGTGCTGTCGCTGTTGTATCGCCTCAGCCCCGAGCAATGCCGTTTCATCATGATCGACCCCAAGATGCTGGAACTGTCGGTCTACGAAGGCATCCCCCATCTGCTGACCCCGGTCGTTACGGACCCGAAAAAGGCTGTCGTGGCCCTGAAGTGGACGGTCCGCGAGATGGAAGAACGCTATCGCGCCATGTCGCAGTTGGGCGTGCGTAACATCGACGGCTACAACGCCCGCATCGCCGAGGCCCAGAAAAAAGGCGAGGTTCTGTCCCGCCGGGTCCAAACCGGTTTCGACGCCGAAGGCCGCCCCGTGTTCGAGGATCAACCCCTCGGCACCGATCCCCTGCCCTATATCGTCGTCGTGGTCGACGAAATGGCCGACCTGATGCTGGTCGCCGGGAAAGACGTGGAAGCCGCCATTCAGCGCCTGGCCCAAATGGCCCGCGCCGCCGGGATTCACATCATGATGGCGACGCAGCGCCCGTCGGTCGACGTTATCACCGGCACGATCAAGGCCAACTTCCCGACCCGTATTTCGTTCCAGGTCACGTCGAAGATCGACAGCCGCACCATCCTGGGCGAGCAAGGCGCCGAACAACTGCTGGGCCGGGGCGACATGCTCTACATGGCCGGCGGCGGTCGGATCACCCGCGTCCACGGCCCATTCGTTTCCGACGAAGAGGTCGAACAGGTCGTCAGCCACCTGAAGTCCCAGGGCACCCCCGAGTACATCGAGGAAGTGACCCGCGACGAAGAAGCCGATGGGCTGAGCCTGGACGGCGGCAACGATTCCGGCGATGCCCTGTACGATCAGGCCGTCGCCCTGGTCGCCCGCGAGGGCAAGGCCTCGACCAGCTTCGTGCAGCGGCATCTGCAGATCGGCTATAACCGCGCCGCGCGGTTGATCGAAAAGATGGAACAGCAGGGCGTCGTCAGCCCCGCCGACCGCGTCGGTCGCCGCGAGGTCCTGGTCGGGAACCATTGATCCGCGCCTGGGCACAAGACGATAAATCATCGCCTGCCTTTACCCCAACCCGCGACCGGCCTACATATCAGCCATGACCCATCGCTTTTCCCGACGGCGCGTTCTGTCTTCCCTGGTCCTGGCCTCGCTGGCCGTGGTCGGTCTTGGCCCGTTCGGCGCCGAAGCCTCGGCGCAGGATTCATCCCGCGGACTTACCTTGTCCGCCGAGCAGAAGTCGATCGTGAAGCGGGTCGAAGCCTATATGAACGGCATCACGACGCTGCAATCGACCTTCTTTCAACAGTCGTCGACCAACGAATTCGCCGAAGGCGAGATTTACCTTTCGCGGCCGGGACAGATGCGGATCGAATACAAGCCGCCGAACCCGACGCTGATCATCGCCAAGGGAAAATACCTCAGCTACATCGATAAAGAGCTGAAGAACGTGACCTACATTCCGGTCGAGGACACCCCAGCGGCCTTTCTGTTGAACGGCAAGATCAGCTTCGACCCGAAGCGCGTGGCATTTCATGAAGTTTCCCAGGAAAACGGCGCGATTTTCCTGTCCGTAGGTGAGAAAAGCGACCCCTTCTCCGGTCGGTTGACGTTGATCTTCCGCACCGACCCCCTGTCCCTTCGCAAATGGTCCGTGGTCGATGCCCAGGGCACCACGACCGATATCGTCCTGACCGACCCCTTCTTCGGCGGCAAGATCGATCCCAAAATGTTTGAATTTGTCGAATTTGAACGGGAGCGGTCCGGGGACTGATACCGTGCTGAAAAGCAATGCTTTTCAGCTTGTCATGCGTTTTGTGCATGGCTGATGGCGCATTTTTCTCCTGGTACACCGGTTCGATCGGACCAATATGACATCACATAGCGCGGCACAAAACGCTGCGCCGTCGGGAGGCGCGCCCCCCTCGCCATCCCGACCGCTCCTAGATGGAGATGAAACGCCCGGCTCCCCCCCTGCCGGGCGTTTCTTTTTTCTCGGGCTGGAGTTCCCGGCATTCCTGCGCTTGAGCCCATTCGCGATCCCGGCTAACAGGGACCATGCCTTTCACTGTCGCCACCTGGAACGTCAATTCCGTGCGCAAGCGCCTGGACCATGTTGCCCGGTTCGCCGCCGCCACGACCGTCGATGTGCTGTGCCTTCAGGAAACCAAGGTCGTCAACGACCTGTTCCCCAGTGAAGCCTTTACCGAAATGGGGTTCCCCTACCAAGCCATCGCCGGGATGAAGGGCTACAACGGTGTCGCCATCTTGTCACGGCGGCCCCTGTCCGATGTCCGCGTCGAACGCTGGTTGGACCGCGACGATTGCCGGCATATCCACGCCCGCGTCGAAACGGGCACCGGCCCGGTCGAGGTTCATAGCCTCTACGTTCCAGCCGGTGGGGATGACCCGGACCCCGACGCCAATCCGAAGTTCGCCTATAAACTGGCGTTTCTCGATGCCTTGGCGCCGTTCCTGGCCGAACGCGCGACCGGCGATTTACCCGTGGTCTTAACCGGCGATCTGAACGTCGCGCCGCTTGAAACGGACGTGTGGTCGCATGAACGGCTGAAGCGCGTGATTACCCATACGCCGATCGAACGGGACCGCCTGAAATCCCTGCAAGGCGATGGCGACACGGACCAAGCGCCCGCGTGGATCGATGCCTTGCGCCGGTTCGTTCCGGCGCAGGAAAAAGTCTTCACCTGGTGGAGCTACCGGGCCGCCGACTGGCGCGCCGCGAACAAGGGACGGCGGCTCGATCACATCTGGGTCAATGGCGCCCTCGCCCGCAGCCTGAGCCACGCCGCCGTGCACGACGAAACCCGCGATTGGCCGGAACCTTCCGACCACGCGCCGGTTCGCGCGGTGTTCGAGATCCCCTGACGGCGCGTCGGGCTTGCTTTCTCCACAAGATTTTAATTATTTAATGCGAGGATAATCCTGGCCTTCGGCGAAATGCGGGGGGCAGGTCAACCGGCTCGCACCGGCGCGACACGGAGTCCGACGTTTTCCAGAAAGGGAGGCGACTCTGCTAACCCCCATTCGCGTCACGTTGATCTACATCGTGTTCGGCACGTTGTGGATCTTGTTTTCGGACGCTGCCTTGCACAGTTTGGTCGACGACCCTCTGTTGGAAAACCAACTCCAGACGGTCAAAGGCTGGTTCTATGTCCTGGTGACCGGCGCCTTGGTGTTCTGGTTGACCCGGGTCATGGCGCATACGCTTGCGACCGAAATCGACGAGCGCCAACGCGCCCAGAACGAACTGCAAATCGCACTCCAGGACGCCGAACGCGCCAACCAGGCAAAGTCCGAATTCCTGGCAACGATGAGCCATGAATTCCGTACCCCGTTGAATGCGATCCTGGGATTTTCCGACATCCTACGCGCCCAGTATTTCGGCCCGTTGGGAACGCCCAAATACAATGAGTACGTGGACGACATCCATCAAAGCGGCGCGGTCATGCTCGCCCTGGTCAACGACATCCTGGATATCGCCGAGATCGAGGCCGGAAAACGGCCCATTCAGAAATCGGACCACGAACTCTTCCCGTTGCTCGACATTTGCCGGAAGTCGTTCCTGACGCAGGCCGAAAGCAAGAAGATCGATCTACAGCTGGATATCCCGGAAACGGATCTGAAGATTTTCGGCGACCATGTCAGCATCATTCAGATCGTCACCAACCTGGTGGCCAACGCCATCAAATATACCCCCGCGGGCGGACACGTGCGGATGTCGGCGGAAGAAACGGATGATCACATCACCGTTCACGTGCGCGACAACGGTATCGGCATTCCGCCGGACAAATTGCCGACCATCGCGGAGCCCTTCGCCCAGGTCCGAAACGACCCGCACCTGACCCGCGACGGCAAGGGCCTGGGCCTGGCGATCGTCAAATCGTTGATCGACGCTCATAACGGCAAATTGACAATCGACAGCATCCCCGGCGACGGCACGACCATGACCGTGCACTTCCCCAAAGGCAAAACCTGAATAGGCTGAGGTTTCCTTCGTGACGCTATTCGTTGCTTTTACGGAACGAGCTTGTAGCCGCCCGGTTCGGTAATCAGCAATCGGGCGTTGGAGGGATCGGCCTCGATCTTCTGACGCAGGCGATAGACGTGGGTTTCCAGGGTATGGGTGGTGACCCCGGCGTTGTATCCCCAGACTTCGCCCAACAGCACATCCCGGCTGACGACCTTGTCCCCGGACCGGTAAAGATACTTCAGGATCGCCGTTTCCTTGTCGGTCAGGCGAACCTTTTTCTCCGTCGCCTGTTCGACCAACAATTTGTTCGCCGGTTGAAACGAATACGGCCCAATCACGAAAACCGCATCGTCCGACCGTTCGTGCTGACGGATATGGGCCCGCAGCCGCGCCAACAAAACGCCCAGGCGGAACGGCTTGGTCACGTAATCGTTGGCCCCGGCGTCCAGGCCCAGGATCGTATCCGCGTCGGTATCCGCGCCGGTCAGCATGATAATCGGCGAGGTCACCCCATTCCGCCGCATCAGACGGCAGACTTCGCGGCCGTCCATATCCGGCAGGCCGACGTCCAGAATGATCACGTCGAAGCGGTCTTCCTTCGCGGTTTGCAGGGCTTCCGCCCCGCTGCCGCAGGCGACGCTGCGGAATTCCTCGTGCAGATGCAGTTGCTCGCACAGGGTCTCCACGAAGTCGATATCGTCATCGACGATCAGAATTTGTTTGCCGTTGGTCATTCTCGTCTGCCATATCCCTTGAAATCCGGCAATTTGCGGTGATTTTCCGTATTTAAGGCAGGCGGTCAATGACAACTGACGTTAAATTCACCATATTGGCCCCATAAGATTGATCGTGCCGCCCGGAATGGGCCCTGAATGGGAATTGAGCGCGGCAAAAGTAAGGCGAAGAACAAAACCCCATGACCGATTCCGCGTCCCGCCCGAACCTGGACCTGAGCCGCCGCGACGCGCCCGCGACCCGCGAGCCGCGCGCGCAGAAGGCTGTGGACCGGGCGGCGGGGGAACTGCGGCGCGGTCGCCCGGTGGTCACCGCCGACGGCAGCGGCCAGGGTTTGGTCTTGCTCGGCGCCGAACATGCGGACGCCCGCCACTTGGCCGATCTTCGCACCTTGACCGGCAGCATTCCCGAACTGGCCGTAACCGCACGGCGGGCCGCCGTGTTGGGCCTGCCGGCGCCGCAAAGCAATGTCGTCATTCTGTCCCAACCCGATGGGCTTGCCCCTGAATTGGTGACCCGACTGGCCGATCCCTTGTTCGAAGCGGAACAAGGCGACGATCTGCCGGAACTGGCGCAACGCGCCGCCCGCCCGTTCGATGCCTGGTCGGCGGCGGTCGCCCTGACCAAGGTCGCGCGCCTGCTGCCCGCCGCCCTGACCGGGACCATTCAATACGACGGCGATCTGGAAAACTGGGCCAAGCGCCACGATCTGATGTTCGTCGATGCCGGCGACGTGTTTCGTCAGCGCCTGGACGAAGCCCGGACCCTGACCGAGGTCGGCGCGGCACGGATCCCCCTGGCCGCCGCCCAGGAAAAAGGCGTCGGCGCCAAGGTTCATGCGTTCCGCCCCGCGGACGGCGCGCTTGAACATCTGGCAATCGTGATCGGCGATCCGCAACCGGGCGCGCCGGTCCTCAGCCGTGTCCATTCCGAATGCTTCACCGGCGACCTGCTGGGCAGCCTGCGGTGCGATTGCGGCGACCAGCTGAAGGGCGCGATTTCCGAAATTTCCGCCGCCGGCGGCGGGATCTTGCTCTACCTGGCGCAAGAAGGCCGGGGCATCGGCCTGGTCAACAAGCTGCGTGCTTACGAACTGCAGGATCGCGGCTTCGACACCATCGACGCCAATGAACAGTTGGGCTTCGACCCGGATGAGCGGGTTTACCTGCCCGCCGCGCAGATGCTGCGCCTGTTGGGGTTTGATGCGGTCCGTCTGCTGACCAATAATCCGGAGAAAGTATCCGCCCTGGAGCGCTGCGGGATTACCGTGGCGGAGCGGGTCCCCCATGCCTTTCCGTCGAACGAGCACAACGAAAGCTATCTTCGGACCAAGGCCAGCCGCGCCGGGCATCTTTTCTAATCGCCGTTAACCATTGAAACCGAAGCATGGCCGAGTCCGACAGGACCCGGCAGGTTTTGCCGCGAGGGGCACAATATGCCCAGATATGCGGCCCTATTTTCCAATTAAAACAACGGGTTAATTCTGGCCCGAGTCTTGCGTCTTCTGTTCCATAAAATTAACGCCCGAAAACAGGGCGCGAACGGAACGGGAAAAATACGATGACACTGCCCTCTGAAGGGATCAATCCCTGGCGCGCGGCCCCTGCCCAAACCGGGCCGGCCGCCCTACCCCCCGCGAAGCTGTCGAAAGACGAAGCCCTGTCCTCTACGGACGAGGCCAGCGACGGCGGCAAGGAATTCAAAGCTTTCGGCGAAGACGGCCTGACCTTTCTGGACTTGGTCGATATCGTCAATCCGCTGCAACACATCCCGGTCATTTCGACCGTGTATCGGGAAATCACCGACGATACGCTCGACCCCGCCCCGCGCGTCATGGGCGATACGCTCTACATGGGGCCGATCGGCTTGGCCGCTTCGGTGGTCAACGTTTTGATCGAGCACAATACGGGCAAGGATGTGGGCGGCCATGTCGTCGCCATGTTCCGCGACGACGCCGAACCCCTGAACACCAAGACGGCCTCGACCACCGCGCCCGCCGCTGCCGGTACCGACGGCAGCGACCCGGTTACCCAATGGGCCGCGCAGCAAACCGCCTTTTATCGTGGCGACAACGCGGGTGCCGGGGTCGATGATCCGGTAACGCGCTGGGCCCGCGAGCAACAGGCTTTCTACCAAGGCAATAACGGCGCAAATACCACGGTCGCCGAGACGGATTCCGTCACCTCCTGGGCGCAGGCGCAAACCGCCTATTACCAGGCGGGCACCCAGGCCACCGAACTTGCCGCCGCCGGTACGGACGGCCTGGACGTCTCGGCCTGGGCCGCGGAGCAGAATGCCTATTACCGCGCCGGTCAATCCGCGGTTGCGACGAACACCGCGACCGCCAATGACACGGTCAGCGATTGGGCCCGCAGCCAGGTCGCATATTATCAAGGCGGCGCCGAGACGGCTGCCGCCAGCGCCCAGCGCCGTGAACCCACGCAAACCGCCGCCAATGCGGGATCCGACATGGACGTCACGACCTGGGCCCGGGATCAACTGGCCTGGGTGATGGGTGACCGGGCCCGCGAAGTCGCCGCCCTGCCGACCGCCGCCCCGAAAGCCGAGCCGAACGCCGGCCAGGACAAATCGGAACACGGTAGCGGCGCGATCGACCGGGGTGACGGGTGGTTCCGCGACAACATGGTTCAGGGTTGGTCCCGGTATCAGGCCGCGCAACGCCTGGCCGAACCCGGCTATCGCCCGGATTTGAACATGGCCGACAACGGACGGTGAGGGTTTCGCCCCTCCCGTCCGACCAGCAAGTGATTTAAGCTTCGGCCATGGAAATCATCGTTACGCCGACCAAGGACGCCCAACGCGGCATGTTGACCTGGGGCCGCAAATCCGTTCCCTGCGCCCTGGGCCGCACGGGCATCCGGGTCACCAAAAAAGAAGGCGACGGGGCAACACCAACCGGCACGTTTCCCCTGCGCCGGTTATTCTTTCGCCCCGACCGGCGGGCTCGGCCCGCGACATCCCTGCCTGCCACCGCGATTACATCGGCCTTGGGATGGTGCGACGACCCGCAAAGCCCCCTCTATAATCGTTTGGTTCGGCTACCCTATCCGTTGAGCCACGAGACATTGGCCCGCGAAGATCATCTTTATGATCTTATGGTCGTTTTAGGCCATAACGATGCCCCGCCGATCCCGGGCGCGGGCAGCGCGATTTTCCTGCACCTGGCGAAAGACGGCTATGCGCCGACCGAAGGCTGCGTCGCCCTGGCCCCGGACGACATGGTCGATCTCCTGGCCGTCGTCGGCCAAAGCGACGTCCTGACGATCAGGCGGAAATAGGTTTCGTGCGAATGCCGAAGATTGCCGAGCCAACGCGAACGTGGGTGGCGCCGAATTCGATGGCGGTTTCGTAATCGGCGCTCATCCCCATGCTGAGGCCCGAGATTCCGTTGCGGGCGGCGATATCGGCCAGCAGCTGAAAATGCAGGGACGGTTCTTCGTCCACCGGCGGGATACACATCAGCCCCTTGACCGGCAAGCCCAACTCATCGCGGCATTGGGCGATGAAGGCATCGGCGTCTTCCGGCAGAACGCCCGCTTTCTGGTCCTCGGCCCCCGTGTTGACCTGAATATAACAATCCGGGCGAAGGCCCGTTTCATCCATGATTCGGGCCAGGGCCACCGCCAGTTTCGGGCGGTCGACCGTTTCGATGACATCGAATATTTCTACCGCCTTGCGGACTTTGTTCGACTGCAGCGGCCCGATCAGATGCAAACACAAGTCAGGGAACTGTTGGCGCAGGGCGGGCCACTTTTCTTCCGCCTCCTGGACGCGATTTTCGCCAAACGCTCGTTGCCCGGCATTCAGGACCGGCAACATTCGCTCCGCCGGGAACGTCTTTCCGACCGCAACCAGGGTCACTTCGGCGGGGTCGCGACCGGCGTCGCGGGCCGCATCGGCAACATGACCCTGGACCTCGGCGTAATTTACCGCGATATCAAGGTCGACGTTATGAGAAGCGGTGTCGGTTTGGCTCATGGTCGGTCGGCTTCGGATCTGGGGATGGGATGAACAAAAGGTTCGCGAACCTATCACGGGGTGATGGCGGGAAAAAGCCACAGGGCGACCGGCGGCCATTGTTGGCGTTCATGACCGATGAGGCCCGCACGCCCGACCCCGCAGCGATCCTGCGCCAGTTGCCGCCGGGGACCTTAGTCATTTTCCGGCACTACGACGCCGCCGATCGTTTGGCGCTCGGTCGTCGCTTGGCCGGACTGGCCCGACGGCGACGCTTGCCGTTTTTGGTCGCCGGGGACCGGCGGCTCGCCAAGGCCCTACGGGCCGACGGCCTGCACCTGCCGGAAGGAATGGTGGCCCGGCGCTATCGCTTTGCCCCGACGACCGACACCTGGCTGATTACCGCGGCGGCGCATGACGGCGCCGGGGCCTGGCGGGCGGCCCGCAACGGGGTCGATATCGTATTGCTATCGCCGATCCTGCCGACGGCCAGCCACCCCGGAAACCGGGCCCTTGGAATCCATCGGTTGGCGAGCGTCATCCGCAAGTTCGAGCGCCCCATCCTAGCCCTTGGCGGGATAGGCCCACTTACCGCGCGGCGGGTGCTTAATACCGGGGTAATCGGGATTGCAGGGATCGGCGGCCTGCCCCATCTTTGTCGAGATCCCTATGGGATACGAAGATAGAAGTCTGGACCCTTGGCGGTCGGCGGCAATTTAGTTTAAGAAGGTGCGTCTTTCACCGCGAACGGCGACAGGAAGGAAACGGCGGCAATGGCCTTGCGGACCGGAAAAAGAATATTTGCAGTACTTGGCGCGGCAGCGTTGATCGCGGGGACCGCGGCCTGCGCGGATTTCTCCGGCGCCGATGTCGAAGCCACGACCCACGACCAAACGGATGACGGCAGCAAACGCGAGACCATCTGGGGTATCGGCGGCGTCAGCCTTTGGGGCGATAGCGATCAACAAGGCGGCGGCGGAAACGGCCTGGGCGTGAACAGCTTCCTTTGGCGCGCGACCCTGGACACCATCGCCTTCATGCCGGTTTCGACGGCGGATCCGTTCGGCGGGGTGATCCTGACCGATTGGCATTCGATGGAAGAAGCGCCGAACGAACGCTTCAAGTTGAACATCTACATCCTGGGCCGGACGCTTCGGGCGGATGGCGTTCGCGTCGCCGTCTTCAGCCAGAAGAAAGACAGCGCCGGTCAATGGCGTGACACGACCGTTCCCGATACGACCAACACGAAAATCGAAGACGAGATTTTGACCCGGGCCCGGCAGCTCCGCCGCCAGACGATCAATAATAAATAATCGGCAATCCGCCGGACCAAGTATCGACCGCCGCCGGACCGGGACCGGCGCCGCGGTCAGCATTCGACCTATATCGGCCCGGGCTCTCCAATGGGCGGGAAAACCCGCCCAAACTTCTTGGGAAATTTCATGGCGCGCTACAATTTCAAGGAAAATGAACGGAAGTGGCAGGAGATCTGGGAAGATCGCGGCTGCTTCCAGGTCAGCGAAGACAAGGATCGCCCCAAGTATTACGTGCTCGAGATGTTTCCCTATCCGTCGGGGCGCATCCATATGGGTCACGTGCGCAATTACACCTTGGGCGATGTCGTCGCCCGTTTCAAAAAGGCCATGGGATTTAACGTTCTGCACCCCATGGGCTGGGACGCTTTTGGTCTTCCGGCCGAGAACGCCGCGATCGAAAACAAGGTTCCGCCGGCCGAATGGACGCGGGAAAACATCGCGACCATGCGCCGCCAGCTCAAGACCATGGGCCTGTCCTATGATTGGACCCGCGAACTGGCGACCTGTGAGCCGGGATACTATCGCCACGAACAGAAGATGTTCCTGGATTTCCTGAAAAACGACCTGGTCTACCGCAAGGAATCCTGGGTCAACTGGGATCCGGTCGAGAACACGGTGCTCGCCAACGAACAGGTCATCGACGGGCGCGGCTGGCGTTCCGGCGCCTTGGTCGAGAAGCGCCAGCTTAGCCAATGGTTCCTGAAGATCACCGATTATGCCCAGGAGCTTCTGGAAGGCATTGATCAGCTTGGCCGTTGGCCCGATCGCGTGCGTTTGATGCAGGAAAACTGGATTGGGCGGTCGGAAGGCGCGCATGTCCATTTCACCTTGGACGGTCGCGACGACAAGCTCGAAATCTATACCACCCGCCCAGACACCCTGTTCGGCGCGTCGTTCTGCGCCGTCGCCGCCAACCACCCGCTGGCCCAGGAACTGGCTGCCGGCAATTCGGCTCTGACCGACTTCATCGCCGAGTGCAACCGCATGGGCACCAGCGAAGCCGCCATCGAAACCGCCGAAAAGAAAGGCTTCGATACCGGGCTGCGCGCCGTTCATCCGTTTATCGACGGGCGGACCCTGCCCGTCTACGTCGCGAATTTCGTGCTGATGGATTACGGCTCAGGCGCGATTTTCGGCTGTCCCGCCCATGATCAGCGCGATTTGGATTTCGCCCGCAAATACGATCTGCCGGTTCTGCCGGTGGTCGCGCCCAAAGGCGCCGATGCGGCCTCTGTCATGATCGAGGACGAGGCCTTTACCGATGACGGGCTGCTAATCAATTCCGATTTCCTGGACGGGCTGGGCGTGGCCGAGGCCAAAAGCCGTGTCATCGACCGGCTGGAAGACATGGGCATCGGCACCCGCGCCGTGAATTACCGCCTGCGTGATTGGGGCGTGTCGCGGCAACGCTATTGGGGCTGCCCCATTCCGATCATCCATTGCGGCGATTGCGGCATTGTTCCCGTACCGGAACAGGATTTGCCGGTCGAACTTCCGGCCGAGGTCGATTTCTCCGGCGCCGGCAACCCGCTCGATAAGCATCCTACCTGGAAGCATGTCGATTGCCCGAAATGCGGCAAGCCGGCGACCCGTGAGACGGATACCTTCGATACCTTTTTTGAATCGTCCTGGTATTTCGCCCGGTTCTGCGCACCGCAGTCCGAACAGCCGCTCGATCGCGCGGCGGTCGACTACTGGCTGCCGGTCGATCAATACATCGGCGGGATCGAACATGCTGTTCTTCACTTGCTGTACAGCCGCTTCTTTACCCGGGCGCTCAAGAAATGCGGCTATCTGTCTGTGGAAGAACCGTTTGCTGGGCTTCTGACCCAAGGAATGGTCTGCCATCAGACCTTCAAGGACGCTGATGGCAAGTGGCTGTTCCCGTCACAGGTCGCGCTTGATGGAAACGATGCCAAGCATGTCGAAACCGGCGCGCCTGTGGTTGCCGGTCGTTCGGAAAAGATGAGCAAATCCAAGAAGAACGTGGTCGATCCTGAAGCGATCATTGATGCCTATGGGGCCGATACCGCACGCTTGTTCATGTTGTCCGACAGCCCGCCGGACCGGGATTTGGAATGGACGGATGCCGGGGTCGACGGCGCGTGGCGGTATTTGAACCGTTTGTGGCGCCTCGTCACTGAAAATACCGCCCCGATCGCCGCGGTCGATATGGCCAAACCCGATACCATCGGTAGCGCCGCCGAGGATGTGTTGAAAGCCGTGCATAAGACGATCGACGGCGTTTCCCAGGATTTGGAGAAATTCCACTTCAACAAAGCGGTTGCCCGTATTCGTGAACTGACCAATGCGGTCGAAGGCCTGAAAGAAACCGGCCCGGATGCGGAATGGGTTCGCAGACAAGGGCTTGAAGCCCTGACCCTGATGGTTGCGCCGATGACCCCTCACCTAGCCGAAGCCCTGTGGCATGAGCTTGGGCATGACGGCAGCCTGGTCGCCGATACGGCATGGCCGACGGCCGATGCCGCCTATTTGGTTGACGACACTGTCACCGTCGCTGTTCAAGTGAATGGAAAATTGCGCGGAACTGTGGACCTGCCAAAGGATTGCCCGCAGGATGTCGCAAAGGATGCGGCGCTGGCTTTGGATAAGGTACAGTTGGTCTTGGAAGGCAAGGAGCCGCGGAAGGTCATCGTTGTGCCGAACAGGATCGTCAATGTGGTCGCGTAGAAATATTCTCACTGGTCTCGCCGGTTATGCCGCCTTGAGTGGCCTGGGCGGATGCGGTTTCCGGCCGCTTTATGGCAAAGCCAATGGCATCGATCTAAGCGATACCCTTGCCAGTGTTGAGATCGGCCCAATCAAGGACCGTGTCGGACAGCAGATCCGAAACGCGCTACTCGATGGCTTATCGCCGCGTGGCGCCATGGCGGTGCAACGCTACAGGCTCAATGTCGAGGCTTCCGAGGGTGTTGCTTCGCTGGCCGTGCAGAAAAGCGCGGACGCGACCCGTGCCGACCTGTCGCTTAGCGCCTCTTACAATCTGTATGACCTTGAAACTGGGTTAAACCTTTACAACGGGACCAGCCGCGCCATTTCCAGCTTCAATATTCTCAATTCCGAATTCGCGACGCTGATGGCAGAAAAAGGTGCGCGGGACCGGGCGGTCAAACAGCTCAGCGATGATATTCGTTTGAAGGTCGCTATTTTCCTCAAGAATTATCAAGGCAAAGGCTAAGCCTTTAGCCCGCAGGTGCGTTCATGAAGATTACCGCCCGCCAGATTGACGGCTTTCTCGACAATCCGGGTGAGCAGACGGCGGTGGTGCTGATCTACGGGCCCGACCAAGGCTTGGTGCGCGAACGCGCGGATCGGGTCATGCGGGCCGTCGCCGGTTCGACCGATGACCCCTTTCGGACCACCAATATCGAAGAATCCGAACTCAGCGACGATGCCGAACGGTTGGCAGCGGAGCGCGCAGCCATGGCGTTCGGCGGCGGTCGGCGCGCCATTCGCGTTGATGGCGGCGACCGGGTTGCAACGGCCGTCGAACGCGCATTGGACGCAAGCGGCGACGGCGTCGTAATCGTGGTCGCCGGAGATCTATCCCCACGCTCCAAACTGCGCAAACTCTGCGAAGCAGCCAAAAACGCCGGGGCGATCGCCTGTTATGCCGATGACGCCCGGACGGTTGAACAAGTCATCCGGGAGACGCTTTCCGAGGCAGGCCTGACCATTGGACGTGAAGCGCAGGGCTATCTCGCCGCCAACCTTGGCAATGATCGCCTGGTTTCACGGCGCGAGTTGGAAAAATTAGTTCTCTACATGGCAAGCGGTGGCCCTGAAGTGACCCTGGCCGATGCGCAGGCCTGCGTTGGCGATAACGCCGGACGCGGCGCCGATGCCGTGACCCAAGCCCTCGCCGGCGGGGATCTCCGCGCTTTGATGGATGCCTATACCAGCGCATTGGATTTGGGCGAAGCACCCATCGGCATGCTGCGCATGGCTCAGCGGCTGTTTCAACGTCTTCACCTAGCCTCGGAAGCCGTTGCCCGCGGCTCGCGCCCGGAGCAAGCGGTTGAAAACCTGCGGCCGCCAGTGTTTTTCAAAGAAAAACCATTATATATCAAGGCATTATCATCATTTTCTCAAGCTCGGCTGGGAATGGCGCTAGAGATTCTAACGGAGGCCGAGCGCGGCTGTAAAAGCAGCCAGGGGCCGGACCTGGTCATTTGCGAACGCGCCTTCATTCGTTTGGCGCGGCTTGGCCGATAGACCGGACAGCCAAAGAAAAACGCCTTTAGAAGCGCAAAAACAAAGGGTGTTGAATTTTGGATCAGAGTTCTGATCCAAAAAGGGCCGCGCTTACTCCGCCCCGGCCTGGCCACTCAGTTTCTGCAACAATCCATCAAGCTGATCGAGGGATTTGTAATACAGAGTGACGGACCCTGCCCGTCCCTTCGGCGTGATAGCCACGCGCAGACCCAGCATATCGGACAAGTCCGTCTCCAGGGCACGGGTATCCGCATCCTTTTCTTTCGGGGTCTTGGCGACCGCATTGGGCTTGGCATCGGCGGCCGCGCGTTGCGCCAGTTGTTCGGTCTGACGGACGCTAAGGCCCTTTTCAACCACTTCGCGGGCCAATACTTCCGGTGCGGCGGCAGTCAGCAGCGCCCGGGCGTGCCCGGCGCTGAGCATGCCTTCATCCAGCATCTTCTTAACAAGATCCGGCAAACCCAGAAGCCGAAGCATATTCGCGACATGCGACCGGCTTTTGCCGACGGCTTTGGCCAAGGCTTCCTGGGTATGGCCGAACTCGTCGATCAGGCGCTGCAGGCCGATGGCTTCCTCGAGCGGCGACAAATCTTCGCGCTGGAGGTTCTCGACCAGGGCGACTTCCAGGGTTTCCTGGTTCGACAGAACCTTGATCAACACCGGGACTTCGTGCAGCTGCGCCAATTGCGCGGCGCGCCAACGACGTTCGCCGGCGATGATTTCGTAATCGCCCGCATGGTCGGGATGTTCACGGACCAGGATCGGCTGCAACACGCCCAATTCACGGATCGACTGCGCCAGATCCTTCAGCTCTTCCTCGGCCATGGTTCGACGCGGCTGATATTTGCCGGGATGCAGCTTGGCCACGGAAATCTGTTGCGCGCCGCCGGCGCGCTCCGCGGTCGCCGTCGTCGTATCCTCGCCCAACAGGGCCGACAGGCCCCGCCCCAAGCTGCGGCGCTTTTCCGCCATCATGCAACTCCCATCGGTTCGCCGCCGGTACGCTGCGCCAAAGCGCGACGTTCGCGGTTGATGACTTCGCTGGCCAGGCTCAAATAGGCCTTCGACCCGGCACAAGCCGTGTCGTAGATCAGAACCGGGCGGCCGTGGGACGGCGCCTCGGATACCCTGACGTTTCGGGGAATGACGGTTTCATAAACCTTGTCCCCGAAGTGATCACGCACATCCGTCTCGACCATGCCGGAAAGGTTATTGCGCTGATCGAACATGGTCAGAACGATGCCCTGAATTTCCAGGGTCGGATTGAACGAGGCGCGAACACGCTCGATCGTCTGCATCAGCTGGCTGACGCCCTCAAGGGCGAAGAATTCGCATTGCAGCGGCACCAGAACCGCCTGGGCCGCAACCAGGGAATTGACGGTCAGCAGGCCCAAGGCTGGCGGGCAGTCGATCAAAACATAATCGTACTGCTGTCCATCTGCGGAAACGGCGGCCTCCAGGCTGCGCTTCAGAAAGGATTCCCGCCCTTCTTCATCGACCAGTTCGACCTCGACCCCCGACAAGTCGATACCCGAGGGGACGATGTCCAGCCCAGGGATCTCCGTCGCCTGAACGGCTGCTTCCAACGGTTCGGCGTGGATCAGCAGATGATAGGAATTGATTTTGCGGTTTGCGCGGTCAATGCCCAGACCGGTCGAGGCATTGCCCTGAGAATCCAGGTCGATGATCAACACCCGGTTGCCGACGGCAGCCAGCGCCGTGCCCAGGTTGATTGCCGTCGTGGTCTTGCCGACGCCGCCTTTTTGGTTGGCGACGGCGATAACACGCGGCCCGGCAGCGTTTTCGCGGCCACTGGATGGATAATCAGCCATGGCGTCGGTCCAGATCCTTGATCATGAGAATGACGCCGTCGGGATCACTCGCGCTCGGCGTCTTCGTGATGGTCATCTTCCATGCTTTCTCAGACTCGGTCAATTCCGCATCCGAGGCTTTTCCTTTTAAAAACAAAAGTTTTCCACCGGTTTTCAACAGGTTTTCCGACATCTCCAGCAACTTGGGCAAGGGAGCCAGGGCGCGGGCGGTGATCACGTCGTAGCGGGGCGACCCACTGTCGGCCAAAGCCGTCGCATGGTCTTCGATCCGCTTGGTCACCACCTGGGCATTTGTCCCCATCAGGCGGTTTGCCTCGCGCAAGAATGCCGACTTGCGGGAGTCGCTCTCGACCAGGTCGAGGCAACCGCCCTCCTCCTCCCCGAGACCCATGGCCGCCAAAACCAAACCCGGCAATCCCGCGCCGCTGCCCAAATCGCAGAACCGCCGTGCTTCGGCTGGAACCAGGCGCGCGACCTGACCGCAATCGAGGATATGGCGATGCCAAATATCGGGGACCGTCCCGGGGCCGATCAAATTGATCTTCTGCTGCCATTTCACCAGGGTGGCGACATAGATTTCCAGCCGATGACGAGCCGCCGCCCCTTCCGGGCCGGACAAGTCCAACGTCGCGGCGACGTCGTCCGGCATGATTTGGGGCGGTTCGGCGGAAGAATGTTTCACGTGAAACAATTGGTCATTGCGGCGGTCGATCAGGCGCTCAGCCGCGCATCGCGCCGCTTCACATTGGCCAACAGGATCGTCAACGCCGCCGGGGTCACGCCGGGGATGCGAGACGCAGCACCCAGGGTCGCCGGCTTCGCTTGTTTCAGCTTTTCTCGGACTTCATTAGACAACCCAATCACGGCGTCGTAGTCCAAAGCCATCGGCAGCGTCAGGCCCTCGTCCCGACGGAAGGCCCGAATATCCGCCTCCTGCCGCGACATGTATTGGCTATATCCGGCCTCGATGGTCAGTTGCGCCATAACCTCAGGCTTGATCTCATCCATTTCCGGCCATTGCGCCTTCAGCGCATCGATCGTCACACCGGGATAAGAAAGCATCGTCCAGGCATTACGCTTCGCCCCGTCCTGATTCACGGAAAACCCGGCTTTGGCCAGCGTATTCGGGCTGGCCTCCAAGCGCTCAAGTAACCGGCGACCGAGGGTCAGCGCCGTTTGCTTGCGGGCAAACGCTCGGCCTCGTTCAGCACTGATACAGCCGATCCCCATTCCCAGCGGCGTCAATCGCTGGTCCGCGTTATCAGCCCGCAGCTTCAGCCGATATTCCGCGCGCGAGGTAAACATCCGATAGGGCTCCCGCGTGCCCAGGGTGACCAGGTCGTCGATCATCACCCCGATATAAGCATCGGCGCGATCCAGGGTAAATTCCTTGGCGGGCCCGGCCGCACCGGCCGCGCCCGCGACCATCGCCGCGTTGATACCGGCGATCAAGCCCTGGGCCCCCGCCTCTTCATATCCCGTAGTGCCGTTGATCTGCCCGGCCAGGAACAGGCCCGGCACGCGTTGTGTCTCCAAGGTCGGGGATAGCTGCCGCGGATCGACAAAATCATATTCGATGGCATAGCCCGGGCGGAGCATCACCGTTTTCTCCAGCCCCGGAATGGTCTTGAGGATTGCAAGCTGCACTTCCTTCGGCAGCGAGGTCGAAATCCCGTTCGGATAAACCGTGGGATCGTCCAGCCCCTCGGGCTCCAGGAAGATCTGATGTCGGTCGCGGTCGGCGAAGCGAACGACTTTGTCCTCGATCGACGGACAATAGCGCGGCCCTGTACTTTCGATCTGGCCGGAATACATCGGCGCGCGGTGGATATTGGCCCGGATCAAGTCATGGGTCGCCGGCGTGGTTTCCGTGATCCCACAAGCGATTTGCGGGGTCATAATCTCCTGCGTCAGATAAGAAAACGGGACCGGCGGGTTATCACCATCCTGCTTACCTAACGAATCCCAATCAATGGTCCGCCCGTCCAAGCGCGCAGGCGTGCCCGTTTTCAGACGTCCCAATTCAAAGCCGAGACGGCGGAAAGTGTAGCTTAGGCCAATCGCCGGTTTGTCCCCGACCCGGCCGGCCGGAATGCGGGTTTCGCCGATATGGATCAGGCCGCGCAGGAAAGTCCCAGTCGTGATCACAACCGCGCGACAAGCGAACTCCCGCCCATCCAGGCAGCGCACGCCCGCCAACCGCCCGTCCGGGCCAAACAGCAGATCGTCCGCCCCGCCCTCTTCGATCGATAGATTCTCAGTTTCGGTAAGGAGATCTTGAACCGCCTGGCGATAGAGTTTGCGGTCCGCTTGCGCCCGAGGGCCCCAAACGGCCGGTCCCTTGGATCGATTGAGCATACGGAATTGGATCCCGCCCCGGTCGATGGCCCGGCCCATGATCCCGTCCAATGCGTCGATCTCGCGGACCAACTGCCCCTTGGCCAAGCCGCCAATTGCCGGATTGCAGGACATTTCGCCAATGGTCGCGCGCTTATGGGTCAGCAACAGGGTCCGCGCACCCTGGCGCGCCGCCGCCGCTGCCGCTTCGGTTCCCGCATGGCCACCGCCCACAACGATAACGTCGAACGCTCGGTCCATGGACCGTCTACCCCATCAAATCCGTGTTTCGGTATCGCCCTCGTCGGGCCGGTTCCCCAATATGGCCGCCGCCTCTCACGGCGACCTGCCCGCGCCACCGCAGGCGCCGGGTAATGCCGGAATGTAGAAACCCCCGCCTTTTCTGTCAAATACGTTTATTTCCGCCGCTTTCGGCCTCGTGACAACAGTAATTTCCACCGATTGAAAACCGCCCAGAGAGGAATGTTTCACGTGAAACATTCTGTCGTCATTTTCAGGAAATCGACCAAACTACATTCGCAGGAGGACCTGGTGCGTTCGAATACCGTTAGCGGAAATATCTAATTAAGTCCGCTAGGGGGTCAAAAAGACCTATGTCCACAAAATGTAGTAGGTCATTTAATTAATGATATCAAAATCACTTGCCGATGCAGAAGTCCGAGAAGATCACATCCAACAAATCTTCTACATCGACCCGCCCCGTAATTCGCCCAATCGCCCGTGCGGCCATCCGCAAATCCTCGGCGGTCAATTCGGGGCCCCGTGAATTCCACCCATCAAGCGCAACGGTCAGCGTCTCCCGCGCCTCTTCCAACGCCAAGCGATGCCTGGCACGAGTCGGTGCCGGTGCGGCACCCGCTCCGGCCAGCGCCAAACCGCGCACCTCATCCGTTAAGCGACGAATGAACGCCTCCACCCCCTGGCCGGTCTTCGCCGACAAGAACAGGACGGTGGATCCATTTGCCTCGACCTCGACCGGAGCCAAATCCACTTTGTTGACCAGGGTCAGGGCCCGGCCCTCACCGGCCATGGCGCGCAAATCAGCCGGCACATTGGGCCAATCCGCTCGATCCAACACGATCAAGCGGATATCCGCCCAATCGGCCCGCGCCTCGGCCCGGCGCACGCCTTCTTGTTCGATTTCGTCAGCACTTT
>CAXGUG010000028.1:0-37923 GCA_964012715.1 uncultured Rhodospirillaceae bacterium
CTGATCTATGACAGCCCGGAAGGCAAATCCGTCCGGCCGGTGCGTGTCCGCGCGGTTCATATGGGCGCCGACGTCGCCGTGATCGCAGGCCGCGCCACCCCACGGGCACCCGCCGTCGCCTTGGCCCGATCCCTGAACGGCGAGGTCGATGCCTTTCACGTCGGCTACCCCAAGGGACGTCGCGCCGCCCTTCATTCGACCTATATCGGGCGGTCGCGGATGATCGGCTTCGGGCGCTTCCGCAATGACGAGGAAGTCGCCGTCTGGGGCGTGGTCGAACGCTTTCCCAAAGACCTTCCCGGCTTCGCCGGGATCAGCGGAGGGCCCGTCTTTTCCAACGACGGGCGAGTGATCGGCATTTCCGTCGCCGGGTCGGACCGGCGCGGGCGGATCATGGCCAGCTTGCCGAAAAGCTTCTGGTATGTGTTGGAAATGACCAGCCACGCCCAACCGGGCAGCGGCGACATCGCCTTCACCCCCGATAACTTTCGGCAGGTCGGGGAAAAGCTGCTCGACGATTATCGGGTCGCCCGGGTGTATTGCCTGGTCCGGAAATCTTCCTGATCCCGGTCGGCTGCTGCTACATCGGCACCCCGGCGTTGGCATGGGCGCGGCTCCATTTGGCATCGTCGTCCGTACCGAAAACGGTTTCCTCGTCATAGGGGGCGATTTCCCAATCGCCGCGACGGAGCTCTTCTTCCAACTGGCCGCCGCGCCATCCGGCATAGCCCAATAGGATCAGATAGCGGCGCGGGCCCTTGCCCCGACCGATGTCCTTGACCGCGTCCAGGCTGGCCGTCACCGCGACCGCCCCTCGGATCATCGCCGTATTCTCGGTCTGGTAATCGTTGGTATGCAGGACGAACCCCGCCCCCCGGTCGACCGGGCCGCCGCGATGGATGCGGATATCGCCGGAGATATCGTCATCGTCGGCAGGCGGATGGCCCAGGCCGATCAGGAAATCCCGCACCGGGCCGCCGCCCAGGGGCTGATTGACGACCAGGCCGATCGCCCCCTCGCGGTCATGATCGGCCAGATAAATCACGACCCCGGCGAACCGGGGATCGGGCATGGATGGCCCAGCGACCAGCAACTGCCCCGAATAATAGGGACCGTTCTGCGGCCGGGAGGTCTCGTCGCTTCGCACCGGTGAGACCAGCGCCATCACGGCGATCAAAGCAAGAAGTCGGATCATGGGGTGGAGCATAGCAAAGCTCCTGACCACCGGTCACGAGCCCCGGGGTGTGAACCAATCGACAGCCTTCAGCCGGAACAGCTTGACCGGGCCCAGGCTGAGGGTTCGGTCCTGCACCGTCAGCGGCACGTCCAGCGTCTTCGGCCCGCCGGGCGGCCCGTTGGCCAACAAGCCCAGGACGACCTGCACCGTGCCGGCCGTGCCGTCGTCCATCAGGCCCTGTTTGCGCAAGGCCTCGATGGCGGCGTTGAAGCCAGTGATCCGGGCCGCGAATGCGCCCTCGGGCTGGCCTTCGGGATCGATCGCCAGCGTGCCTTCGCCGCTTAGGCTCAATTCACCTTGGGCCAGGCCCAGGTGGCGGACCTCAACCACGCCGCCCGCGTCGCGCCATTGCAAGGCCGGATCGGGCCAGGGACCGGGCGGGACCGGGCCGTTCAGGGACAGGTCCAGGGTCAGGCGATCGATGGTATCGCCCAGGGCCGTCGTCAGGTCCGGCGGCAGGGTTACCGTCTTGGCGTCCAACGACATCGGCAAACGGGGTCCAACGCTGGGTCCATTGGAGGTGGCTTCTTCCGGGGCGGCGATTTGCAGTAACAGGCCGCGCGCCAGGAACCGACGGCCATCGGCGACCAATTCGCCGTCGCTCAGGCCCAGCTCCAACCGGGGCAGGCGATTGGCCCCGCCCTCGCCCCAGCCTTCCAGATGGCGGGCGGTCAGGGTCGCAGCATGGGCCTGTCCGTCGCGCCCACGCCATTCGACATGATGCGCGCCCGGCGCCGACCAATGCAGCCGCCGCCAGTCCCAGGGCGTGCCGGACAGGCTCAGTTCCGGGCCGGCCCAGCTTCCGCCCGGCCAACGGGCGGCGGGTTGGTCCAGGCGGATGGCGATGCGAAAGGGAAAGCCGGTGGTCTCTGCGGATCCATGGGAAATCTCGACGCCATGGCTGCGTTGCGCCGCGATCCAGTCGGCCAACTGCCGTTCGGCCAGCCCGGCGACCACGAACCAGAACGCGACATAGCCCAGGACCACGGCCACCGGCAGGGCCAGGGCCGCATAACGTAGGCCCTTGGGGGCGGTGCGGAGTTTTTCCAGGATCGTATTGGGCGTCGGCATCATGGCCCGTTATAGGCCGGACCGAGGCCGATACGGAAGAATTTGCGCGCTCGCCAGCGACATCCTATCAATGGCGGCCATGGCAGGCACACGCGCACCGACCGAGACCGGCGATTTCTGGCTGTTCGCCTACGGCTCCCTGATGTGGGACGCCGATTTCGCCCATGCCGAAACCCGCCCGGCGCGGCTGTACGGTTATCACCGCGCGCTCTGCCTCTATTCCTTCGACTATCGCGGCACGCGGGACAAACCGGGCTTGGTCCTCGGCCTGGATCGGGGCGGATCGTGCCAGGGGCTGGCCTTTCGCGTCCGGGGACAGGACCGTGAGCCGGTCATGGCCCATCTGCACGCCCGCGAAACCTCCGAGGGCGAATACCACCTCAGGTGGCTTAAATTGTTTTTGAAGGACCGCCGGGAACCGGTGACGGGTGCGGCCTTCGTCGCCAACCACGCCAACGACTACTACGCGGGCAAACGCCCCGCCGACGAAGCCGCCCGCATGATCGCCCAGGGCCACGGGCGGCGCGGCCCCTGCGTCGACTACCTGCGCAACACCGTCGCCCACCTTAAGGAGATGGGCATTCGCGACCGGGCGTTGGAGCGTGTGCTGAGGAAACTCGTCTAGGCCGGGAGAGAGATCGAGCCGTCTTCCGCGATAGGGAACAGCGGATTCCAGGCCACTTCCCATAAATGTCCGTCCAGATCAGCGAAGTAACCGGAATAGCCGCCCCAGAACACGTCGGCGGCCGGTTTTACAAGCTGCCCACCCGCGGCGACAGCAGCCGCCAGCACGGAGTCCACCTCGGCCTTGTCACGCCCATTGTAGGCGAGCGTTATGCCAGCAAAATCGTTCGGCCCCGGATCGCTGACCCCCGCATCTTCCGCAAGGGCTGCCCGGCCATACAACCCGAGGACCATGCCGCCAGCTTGGAAGAACACGACATGTTCGCTGCTAGGCCCACCGGCAACGAAACCCAAAGTTTCGTAGAACGTTCTGCTCCGCGCGATATCGGCAACGCCGAGCGTAATCAGGCTTATGCGCGGCTCCATGCCGTCAGCCGCATTTGCTATAGCCGCAGGACGTGCAGGTGTCGCAGCCTTCCTGACGGATCAGGCTGGCCTGGGCGCATTTCGGGCATTGGCGGAACGGCGCGCCACCGGTCATCATGCCGCCCTCGGCCCCGCCGCCGATGGCGACAGCCTTGGGCATTTCCTTGACGTCGCTGTCCTGCTTGTCCTTGTTCGGATTGGGCAGGAAGCCCGACTGGATCATGTGCTGTTCGATCACCCCGCCGATGGCCGCCAGCAGCGACGGCACGTATTTGCCGTTCATCCACTGTCCGCCGCGCGGGTCGAACACGGCCTTCAATTCCTCGACCACGAACGACACGTCGCCGCCGCGCCGGAACACCGCCGAGATCATCCGGGTCAGGCCGACGGTCCAGGCATAGTGCTCGGTGTTCTTGGAGTTGATGAAGATTTCGAACGGGCGGATACGGCCCTGATCGTCCATCACGTCGTTGATGGTGATGTAGATCGCATGGTCGCTTTCCGGCCAGCGGACCTTGTACGTCCGGCCCGGCAGCTCGCCCGGCCGGTCGAGCGGCTGGAACATGCGCACGACGGAGCCGGAGTCCCCTTCATCCACGGGCAGAACCTTGCGGGTCGCCGGTTCCAGCGGCAGTTCCGGCTCGTCCGCCTTGGCTTCCTTCTGGCTGTCCTTGACCTCGAGCACCGCGCCGGTGACGTCGTTGGGGCGATAGGTCGTGCAGCCCTTGCAGCCCAGGTCGTAGGCCTGCATGTAGACGTCCTTGAAGTCCTCGAACGAGATGCTTTCCGGCACGTTGATGGTCTTGGAGATCGAGGAGTCGATGTATTTCTGCACCGCCGCCTGCATCACCAGATGATCGTTGGGGCTAAGGCTTTGGGCATCGACGAAGGCGTCGGTCAGGACCGCATCCTCGCCGTACATCCGCTTGTACAGGCGATAGGCGTAATCGGTGACTTCTTCCTCGCGCCGGGTGCCGTCGGGCATCAGGACGTGGCGGGTGTATTTGAACGAGAACACCGGCTCCAGCCCCGAGGACACATTATCGGCGAACAGCGAGATCGTGCCCGTGGGTGCGACCGAGGTCAGAAGCGCATTGCGGATGCCGTGTTCGGCGATCGCGTCTTTGACATCCTGATCCAGGGTCTGGACGTGCTCGCCGGCCAGATAGGCATCCTTGTCGAACAGCGGGAACGCACCCTTTTCACGGGCCAGATCGACCGAAGCCAGATAGGCCGAACGCTGGATCGCGCGCAGCCATTGTTCGGTCAGGCGCACGGCCTGCGAGCCGCCGTAGCGCGCACCGCACATGATCAGGGCGTCGGCCAGGCCGGTCACGCCCAGGCCGATGCGGCGCTTGGCCTGGGCCTCGTGGCGCTGCTGTTCCAGCGGGAAGTTCGAAACGTCGACCACATTGTCCATCATCCGCACGGCGGTGCGGACCAGCTTGTCCAGCGCCTCGGCGTCGATCCCGGCACCCCCTTGACCATCATTGGCTTGGAACGGGTTTTCGACCAGCCGCGCCAGGTTGATCGAACCCAACAGGCACGCGCCATAAGGCGGCAGGGGCTGTTCTCCGCAGGGATTGGTGGCGGAGATATCTTCGCAATAATGCAGATTGTTGCGGGCGTTGATGCGGTCGATGAAGATCACCCCCGGCTCGGCATAGGCGAAGGTGCCGCGCATGATCTTGTCCCACAGTTCCCGCGCCGGAAGGGTCCGATAGACCGTGCCGCCGAAGGTCAGTTCCCAGCCCGCGTCTTCCTTGACCGCGCGCATGAAGTCGTCGGTCACCAGCACCGACAGGTTGAACATGCGCAGGCGGCCCGGCTCGCGCTTGGCCTCGATAAAGGCCTCGATATCCGGATGGTCGCAGCGCATGGTCGCCATCATCGCGCCCCGGCGCGAACCCGCCGACATGATGGTCCGGCACATGGAATCCCAGACATCCATGAACGACAGCGGGCCCGAGGCATCGGCCCCGACCCGTTTGACCAGCGCCCCCTTGGGCCGCAGGGTCGAGAAATCGTAACCGATGCCGCCGCCCTGCTGCATGGTCAGGGCCGCTTCCTTCAGATTGTCGAAAATGCCCGACATGTCGTCGGGGATGGTGCCCATGACGAAACAGTTGAACAGGGTCACCATGCGCTCGGTCCCGGCGCCGGACACGATCCGCCCGGCAGGCAGGAATTTGAAGCCGCTCAACGCGTCCTTGAACCGGGGCAACCAGGCCTCGGCATCGTCCTCACAAGCCGACAGGGCCGTCGCCACCCGTTCCCAGGTGTCGTCGATCGTCTTGTCCACGGGCCGCCCGTCCGGCGATTTCAGCCGGTACTTCATGTCCCAGATCTGCTGGGAAATGGCGGCAATGGGGGCAGTCGACGTGGTCGGCGGTTGAGACACGGGCCCTTGATCCTTCAATGCTTGGTAATGCTTGGGAATTTAGGGAAATGTAGGCCCTACGCGCGCGGGAGGCAAATTATTTGTTCTTGATATGTTTCCCCGTTATTCAACATTTCACCCCCTGTTCGACCCACAGGAAGAAGCGCGGAAATCCGGCTGTCGGGTGAGTTTTACCCGTTATCCACAGAAGGTTGCGGCGTGGGCAGGTAGGGATAACGGGCACGCTTGTCGGCCATCAGTTTGGCGCTTTCGCCCTCGACCCGATCCTGCAGCAACGTCATGAAGGCGCGGCGGTCCATGCCCGGCGGGATGGGTTCCAGAAACTTGATGGTGATCTCGCCCGGATACTTGATCGGCGCCATCCGGCCCCAAAACAAACCTGAATCCAAGGCCACGGGGACCACCGTCACATTGGCGTCGCGATAGATCGCGGCGATCCCCGGATGATAATCCACGGATTGATCCGGATGGGTCCGCGTTCCTTCGGGGAAGATCACGACCTGACTGCCGCGGGCCAGCGCCGCCTGCACCCCCTGCACCAGATGCTTCAGGGCCTTGGCCCCGGCCTTGCGGTCGACCACGACACAGCCGGCTTTGTAAAAGCCCCAGCCCCAGAACGGGATGCGGGTCAGTTCCTTTTTTACGACATAGACCGGGTCCGGCAGCAGGACATGAAACACCATGGTGTCCCAGGCGCTCTGGTGCTTGGCCGCCAAGACGCAGGGGCCCGGGGGAATATTCTCAAGCCCTTCGACCCGCCAACGCAAGCCGACCGCCCAACGCAGCAGAAACCGCACGCCGATGCCCCAGACCTTGACGATGCTCTGCATGAAACCGCGCGGAAAGACCAACGACACCGGCACCACCAGGGAACATAGGACGCTCCAGGGAAAGAACAGCGCCCCGAACAGCATGGACCGAAAGACCATCATGACGCGTCACCGGCCATCGGCGCGAACAACTGCGTTATCCAGTGCCGCCCGCGGGCGAACAGCCATTTGTTGTATTCGGAAACGATCAGGCTGGCCGTCCCCGGCCAGGCCCACCAGTCCTTTTGCTTCACATGTTCGGGAAACACCGGATTGGGAATGATCGTCACATGGGGCATGAAGAAATGGAACTCGGCCAGGGAACGCGGCATGTGATAGGCCCCGGTCACCAGCCGCAATGACGAATAGCCGTGCTTTTTCATCCAAACCTGCGTTTCCGCGGCATTGCCGACGGTGTTGATGGCGTCGCCGATGCCGATGCGCGGCTCCAGGCCCTCGGGCTCGCGCTTGGAAATCTGCACCAGGCGTTCCACGTCCACACCGTGATACACCCCCGACACGAACAAGCGCTTGGCGAAATTCCGCGACAACAGGTCCAACCCTTCGTCCAATCGGCCACTACCGCCGGTCAGAACCACGATGGCGTCGGTATGGGTTTCGGGGTCGGCCACGGCCATTGGAATGGTATCAGCGAAACGGAACAGCCCGACACCCCAGATCGCCAGCACGACCACCGCCATGACCAGAACCCGGCCCGCCCCTACGGCGGCTTTACGGCGTGGACGCTTGCTCATCAGGTCATCCGCTTCAGGTTGCGCATTACCGTGGCCCGCGCGGTGATCATGGCCAGAAAAGCGACCGCGACCGGCAACAGCACGAAGCCCACGACCTGGAAGAACCCGAAATCGGGCTTCGGGATCATGGTCGCCCCGGTTTCGGACGCCAGATAACCGATCCCGGCCAGGGTCGGGGCGGCCAGAGCCAACCCCAGAAACCCGCCCTTCAGTCCCAGCGCCAGGGCGCGGGCCGCGAACTGCCGGGCGATATAGGCATCCTGCGCCCCGATCAGGTGCAGAACCTCGATCGCCTCGCGGTGAATAGCCAAGCCCGTGCGGGTGGTGAACACCACTGTCCCCATGGTCGCCAACGCAATCAGGCCCAACACGCACCAGGCCAGAACCTGAATCACCGTAACCAGACGGACCAGTTGCGACAGCCAGACCCGGTGGTCATCGACCGACACCCCCGGCACGCGGGCCTGCAGTTCCTTGGCCAGCAGATCGATATCGACGACCGTATCCCGGTCGACCGTGACGTCGATCAGCATCGGGATCGGCAGGTCCTGCGCCTGACCGGCTTCGCCGATCCAGGGCTTCAACAGGGCGAACAGGCTTTCCCGCGACATGGTCTCGTACCGCTCGACGCCCGGCTTGGCGGCCAGAACCGACAACACCTGCTCCAGGCGCAGATCGTCCTCGCGCGCGTCGGCGCCGGGCGGCACCTGGACCGTAATCGTCGCCTTCAGGCCCGTGTCCCAACGCTGCACGGCGTCGTGCAGGACCAGCATCCCGGCCAGGGCCAGGGCCGACAGAAAGACCATGAACGCGATCAGCCACGGCAAAAACCGGGCAAGGGTGTCCTCGTTCATCGGAAGGTCGGAGCGGCGGCGGAACATCAACACGATCGCATGCCGTCAATGAATACGGGTGAAGCCGGGGCCGGACGGCCGCTTTCCGGCGCTGATGCCCGGATCGTCCAGGCGCAGATCTGAAATGATCGCCGCCTCGTCCGTGTTCAACCGGCCGTTTTCCAAACGCATCACCGGATGCGCCATCTGACGGACGATTCCCAGGTTGTGGGTCGCGACGATCACGGTCGTGCCCAGCTTGTTCAATTCCTCGAACAGATGCATCAGGCGCAGGCCCATTTTATCGTCGACGTTGCCGGTCGGCTCATCGGCCAGCAGCAGTTTGGGCCGGGTGATCACGGCGCGGGCGATGGCGATGCGTTGTTGTTGGCCGCCGGACAGGGTCGTCGGGCGGGAATTCAGATGATCCTTCAGCCCCACCCAAGACAGCAGTTCTTCGACATGGCGGCGGATATCGGCCTCGCGCGCCCCGGCGACCCGCATCGGCAGGGCCACGTTGTCGAACGCCGACAAATGATCGAGCAGGCGGAATTCCTGAAAGACCACGCCGACCCGGCGGCGCAGACGCGGCAGGTCGTTGCGCGAGGTCGCGGCGACGTTCCGCCCGAACAGGGAAATCTGCCCCCGCGTCGGACGCAGGGCCATATAGAGCAATTTCAACAACGAGGATTTGCCCGCGCCGCTTTCGCCCAAGAGAAAGCGAAACGACGCCGGCTCTAGCTCAAAGGTGATGTCTTGCAGCACCTCGGGGCCCAGGCCGTAACGCAGTCCGACGTTCTCGAAACGGACGATACTCTGCTGGTCGCTGTCTTTCACCTTGATGGCACCTTGGGCGGGCTCTCGGAAAGTTAGGGAAAAATTCACGGATGACCGGGTATTCCCTTTCGGGAACAATGCCATGGGGTTGGACGAAGGTCCAGGGACGCGGCGGAAGTCCTTGGGTTTGCTTGGCTTGCTTTCCTATGGACCGACGCATATAAAGTCCAAGGGTGGAATCGGGGTTAATATGCTGATTACCTGTCCGAATTGCCGTACGCGCTACCAACTGCAACCTGCGCAGCTTGGTCCCGGTCGCAATGTGAGCTGCTCGAACTGCAGCCACGTGTGGTTTGCCGACCCGCGCGATGCCTTGCCGGATCCGGCTCCCCGGCCGATGGCCCCTGCGCGCCCGGCGCCGCAGGCCTATCCCCCGCAATACATGCAACAGCCCCCGATGCAGCAGCAGATGTACGCGCAGCCGCAGGGGGCCTATGCCCAACCGGCCCCGCAGATGGCCCCGCCTCCGGCGCCTGAGCCAGCCCCCATGCCCGCGCCGCCGCCGCCCGAACCGGCGGACGAACCGGATCCCATTCCCGAGCCCGAGATGTCGATGGATATGGACGAGCCGGAAGACATGGGCGTGCTGCCGGACGATATCGATTCCATGTTCGAGGACGACGACGACGACATTCCGCCGTTCGAATCCTTGATCAACAACGACGACGAACACGACGACCTGGACGCCATCGATTCCCCGGATCAAATGGAAGACCCGGATTACATCCCGGATGTGTTCTCCGCCGACGAACAGGAACCGTACGACGACCTGCCGCGGAAAAGCCCGATCCTGAAGATCATCGTGATCTTCTTCGTGCTGCTGATCGGCGGTTTGGTCGCGGGAACGTTCTTCTTCAAGGACCAGGTGGTCGCCAAGATCCCAGCCCTTGAGGGCGTGTTCGACATGTTCGGCTTCCATCAGATCGGCGAGGGCCTGCAGATTCAGCGCGTCGACCCGATCCAGGAAACGGATCAGGGCCTGGAAGTCCTGGTGGTGCGCGGGCAGATCGAAAACGTCGACGACCAGCCGCGGCCGGTGCCGATGCTGCGCGCGATCCTGTTCGATGCCGAAGGTCATGAAATTCAACATGCCGATGCGCCGCCGCTGAAAAGCGAGCTGCGCAAGGGCGAAAAGATGTCCTTCAAGATCCGTATCGTCGAGCCGTCGCCCCTACGGCGCCGTATGACGGTCGTGTTCATCGATCCGCAGGAATCCGGAGACGCCGGTGGCGGCCATGGCGCAGCCCCTGCCGCCCCGGCCCATTCCGTCGGTCACTAACAGTCTCGCGATAGCCGATTAATCAGAACTGCTTGAGCAGCCGCTCGATGTAGTCCCGCTCCAACGGCGGGCGCTGCCGCTCGCCGGAACGCTTGCGCAATTCTTCCAGGATCTCCCGGGCGCGTTGCATCTCGCCCCGGGTCGGCAGGTCGGTTTCGCCGTCCGCCGATCCACCAAAGGCCCCGCCCTCACCGCGCCCGAACGGGTCCTGTCCCCGGTCGGGGCGGCCACGGCCCATCGGGCCGGGACGCAGGCCCATTTGCGGGCCCAATTGTTGGGCCATCTGTTGTTGGGCTTGGTTCTGCGATTCCTGCAAATGATCCAGGGCTTCGGATTGCTTGGGAACGGCCAAACCCGGACGCCCTTCGCTTAAGGCCCGCGAGGCTTCGCGCATGGCCCGCTCGGCCTTGCCCATTCCTTCGGGAATGTTGCCCAGCATCTCGTCCATTTGCAGCATCAGTTCGCCCAAGGCGCGGCGCAGGGCTTCCTGCTGGGCGCGGGCCTGGGCATTGGGGTCGCCGCCGCGCCCCAATTGACCTGGGCGCGGATCGGCGTTCGGGCGGGACTGACGCTCACCCTCGCCCTGCATGCCCTCACCCTGCTGTCCCTGTTGGCCTTGCCGGCCGCCGGGCCGGCCCTGATCGCGCGACCCTTGGCCGCTGCGCATATCGCCCTCGCGAGAACCGCGATCGAGCGGCATGGCACCCTCCGGCCCTTGGCGGCCCGAGCGGTTCATGCGGTCCTGCTGAGCGCGCTGGAAGGTATCGTCCATCAACTGTTGTTGTCGCTGGGTCAGTTCCTTCAGGCCTTCCATCAGCCGGTTGGCTTCGGACATTTGCTGTTGCTGTTGCGGTTCCATGGCCATGCCGCGACGGATCTGTTCCAGCGCCTTCTGCAATTGCGACAGCATCTTGCGGGCCGCGTCCATGGCCCCGTTGCGGGCCAGTTCGCGGGCCTGATCCAACAGGTCCTGCAGGTCGCGGCTATCCAGGCTCTTCATATTCGGGTCGAGCGCCGGAAGGTTCTTCAGGTCCTGGCGCGCCAACTGTTCGGCCAGGGCCTTCATGTAGTCGTCCAGGGCTTCGCGCAACTGATCCATCAGGCGCTGGACCTCTTCGGAATCCGCGCCCTCGCGCATCGCCTTCATGACCTTGTCCTGCAGGTCCATCAATTCGCGCTCGGCCACGGCGAAATCGCCGTCCTCGATCCGCAGGGCCGTGTCCCACAGCAGCTTTTGCACGCTGGCGACTTCGGAATCCTTTCCGCCGCTGTGCAGCAGCCGCGCCCCGGCGATGTTGATGCCCAGGAACACCACCGTGTCGTTGAAGAAATGGTCCGGCTTGTGGACAAGGTCGTTCAGAACCTCGACGACCCCGGCGATCACGTCGGGCGAGGCATCGGACAACAGACGCCGCTGTTCGACCAAAGCGCGCGCAACCGGATGGTTGAAGGTCCGCTGCGGCAACAGGAATTTCAGATCTTCGCTGGTCCCGACCTGACCCCGGCCGTCCGTGGCCTCGATCCGGCCGACGACCTCCAGCCCCGCCCAGGGATGAGCGCTCAGATCATGCACCCCGACGCCCTGCGTCAAAACCGTGCCCGGTTCGGCCAGCGGCAACGGCAGACGCACCACATCCTCGCCGCCCGGCACCGCCCGCCCCTTGGGGTGGCGGATCGTCAGTTCGATGGAATTCAGGCCGAAATCGTCCTTGGCTTCGAACTCCGTCTTCACGGACGCCCGACCGGTCCGCGACGGCTTGGAAACGAATTCCGCCGACGGCGGCGCATCGGCGGCGACGACCAACGGCCATTTGGCCAAACCGCGCCCGCCGACGGACACCGCCAAATTTTGTTCACCCGGCGCATCCAACAAGGTTTCCGCCCGGTAGCTGCCCGCGTCCTTGCCTTTGCCGATGGCCGAAAACGGCGTCTCGACCCCGCCCAGGATCAGGTCGGGCAGATCACCAACGCCCGCGACCTGGGCCAGCAGGGTGCTGCCTTGCGGAACGGTAACGGTCGCCGGGGCCTCCACATGCGTTTTGTCCTCGGCTGCGGGCTTGTGCGGCCCGCCCAGTTCCAAAAACACCGGGGCCTGGCGGGTATAGGCGGGCGGGGTGATCCAGATGGAAATGCGGATTTCCTGACCGGCGCCGACGGCGCTCAAGGGCGTCACCGCCCGCAACAGGCGGTCGCTCATATCTCCCCATCCGGCGGCGACGCCCAGGGCCAGGACCACCAGCAACGGGGCGCGCAAGGCCTTGGGATCGTTGCGGGCGACGCCGGGCGACGGCACGCCCAGGCGCAAAGCTGCAATCCGGGCGGCCATGCGTTCGCGGTGGCGACGCCACATGCGCCGCGCCAAGCGGTCGTCGATCCCGACCAGCAATTGATCGTCCAGGGCTTCCAGGGGGCGATGCTCGAGCCCGCTATCCTGTTCCAGACGGTGACGGGCAGCGGCGCGGCTGACCTGCGGGCGGTTTTCCCAGGCCCGGCGCAGGGTCAAGGCCAAGGCCCCGGCGAATGCCGCCAAAGCCACACCGTGCAGCCATTGCGGCAGATGCGGCAACAGGTCGAGCAAGGCCACGGCCATAAACAGCAACACGACCCCAACCACGGGGGCCAACGACGGCCAGAATTTTTCGATGAACAGCACCGCCCGCGCCAGCGGTAACAGCAGGCGGTAACGCAAACCCATTCCGATGTCCGATCGGCCCTTGTCCGACCCAGCTTTGTCCATCTGGGCGGCGGCCGACGGCGGAGCATCCAGCATGCGGCGGGCTCCTTTCACCCCCGGGCGAATTCACCTGTTATTCAGGTGGGGCCGCCCGCGATACCCCGCAACCCATTTTTCCGCCGCTGGATATGCCGTGTCAGCTCTCCAGCCAGTCCGGAACCGCGTCATAGGCCATGATTTCCTCGGCCTCGACACGGCGGCGCACCACCGCATGGTCGCCGCCGGAAACCAGAACCTCGGGCACCAGGGGACGACCGTTATAGGTCGAAGCCATCACGGCCCCATAGGCCCCCGCGGACCTGATCGCCAAAAGATCCCCCGGCTTTACGGCGGGAAGATGGCGTTGCACCGCAAATGTATCACCGGTTTCGCAGATCGGTCCAACCACATCGACGGTGTGGCGTTCACTATCCTGAGACGGCTCGGCCACCGGAACGATCGCGTGATAGGCATCGTACAGGGCCGGGCGGATCAGATCGTTCATGGCGGCGTCGACGATCACGAAGCGCCGGGTCGATCCATCCTTGGCGAACAAAACGCGGGTCACCAGCACGCCGGCGTTCCCGGCAATCAGGCGGCCCGGCTCGACCGTGATGTGACAGCCCAGCGGCCCGACGATTTCCTTGACCACCGCGCCATAGTCGGCAGGCGGCGGGGCCTGTTCGTCGTCATAGGGAATGCCCAGACCGCCGCCCAGGTCGAGGCGGCGAATGTCGTGTCCCCGACTACGCAGGTCCAATGCCACGTCGCGCAGGCGCTCATAGGCGCGGCGATACGGTTCCAGATCGGTCAACTGCGATCCGATGTGAACGGCGATGCCTTGGGCCTCGACCCCCGGCAGGTCCCGCGCCTTGGCATAAATGTCGGGCGCGCGGTCCCAATCGATGCCGAACTTGTTCTCGGCCCGACCGGTGGTGATCTTGGCATGCGTCTTGGCGTCGACGTCCGGGTTGATGCGGATCGCCACATGGGCGGTCATGCCCTTCGACGCCGCGACCTCGGACAGGGCGACCAATTCCGGTTCGGACTCGACGTTGAGCTGATAAATACCCGCGTCCAGGGCCTGGGCCATTTCCTCGCGGGTTTTGCCGACGCCGGAAAACACGATCTTTTCCGCCGGCACGCCCGCCGTCAGGGCGCGCGTCAACTCGCCGCCCGAGACCACGTCGGCCCCGGCGCCCAATCGGGCCAGGGTCTTGACCACCGCCAGGTTGCCATTGGCCTTTACCGCGTAACAGATGGTGTGGTCCAACCCGGCAAGGGCCTCGTCAAAGACCTTGAAGTGCCGTTCCAGCGTCGCCCGCGAATAGCAGTAAAACGGCGTGCCGACCTGTTCCGCCAATTCGGCGAGGCTGACGTCCTCGGCGGCCAACTGGCCGTTTTGATAGGTGAAATGATCCAATGTTCGATGTCCGGTCTGGGGTGGCGGGCCGGAGACGGCCCCGCCGGGTTACTTGCTGCGGTCCCGGATAGGGTCCAGTTTCAGGTACGGCGCGGTATCCGTCGGCTCCGCCTTTTCCGCTTCCGGAGCGCCGGAAGGTAAGGTCCGTTTTTCCGGTGGGAAATACGGATATTCATGCGGGAATTCCGACCCCCCGGGATGCTTGGGCGAATTCTTCCGCCCACAGGCCGCCAGCCCGGCAGCCGCCAGGCCGACCGTGAGCGTTGAAAGAAGCTGCCTGCGTGTCATCGCCATCGGATGTCGTCTTTCCGTCCGTCCCGTTCCGCCCCCGGACCTTAGCCCAGAAACCGTTCGCGCGCCGCCTTGACCTGGGCCCGCACGTTGTCCGGCGCGGTCCCGCCGAAGCTGGTGCGGCTGGTCACCGAATTCTCGACGCCGAGCACCGAATATACGTCTTCGGTGATGCCCGGGTCCACTTCGCGCATCTCGTCGATGGTCAGGCCTTCCAGGTCGCAGCCCTTGGCTTCGGCCTTGGCGACCAGTTCGCCCGTGACATGGTGCGCGTTGCGGAACGGCATGCCGAGCACGCGAACCAGCCAATCGGCCAAATCCGTCGCAGTGGCGAAGCCGCGCACCGCGTCGGCGGCCATGCGGTCCTTGTTGAAGCGCACGTCGCGGACCATCCCCGCCGTGGCGGCCACGGCCAGGGCGACGTTGTCGGCGGCGTCGAACACCGCTTCCTTGTCTTCCTGCATGTCCTTGCCATAGGTCAGCGGCAGGCCCTTCATGACGATCACCAGGCTTTGGAAATCACCGGCGATGCGCCCGATCTTGGCGCGGACCAGTTCGGCCGCGTCGGGGTTGCGCTTTTGCGGCATGATCGACGAGCCGGTCGAAAACGCGTCGGTGAAGCTGGCGAAGCCGAACTGCTGCGAGCACCAGATCACCATTTCCTCGGCGAAGCGCGACAAGTGCACCGCCAGGATCGTCGCCGTGGACAGGAACTCCAGCGCGAAATCGCGGTCGGATACGGTATCGAGCGAATTCGCCGTCGGTCGGTCGAAGCCCAGGGCTTCCGCCGTCATGTGACGGTCGATCGGGAATGACGTTCCAGCCAGCGCCGCCACGCCCAGCGGGCATTCGTTCAGGCGCGCCCGGCAATCGGCTATGCGGCCCCGGTCGCGGCCCAGCATTTCCACATAGGCCAGCAGATAGTGGCCCAGGGTCACCGGCTGCGCGCCCTGCAAATGGGTAAAGCCGGGCATGACGGTTCCGGCTTCGGCCTCGGCCCGGTCGATCAGCGCGGTTTGCAGGTCCCGGACCCCCGCTTCCAATCCGTCCAGTGCGCCGCGCACCCAAAGCTTGAAATCCGTCGCCACCTGATCGTTGCGCGACCGCGCCGTGTGCAGGCGGCCCGCCGGCGCGCCGATCAATTCGGCCAAGCGACTTTCCACATTCATGTGGATGTCTTCGAGCGAGCGTTTGAATTCGAAACCACCAGCGGCGATTTCGTCCTTCACGGTCGCCAGGCCATTGGCGATCGCCTCGGCATCGGCTTCGGCGACGATGCCCTGTTTGGCCAGCATGCGGACATGCGCGGTCGAGCCGGCGATGTCTTCGTTGGCCAGACGCTTGTCGAATTCGATGGAGGCGTTGATTTCCTCCATAATGGCTGCAGGGCCGGCGTTGAAGCGGCCGCCCCAGATGGTCGAAGCGCCGGAAGCGCCCTCGCCGCCCGATCCGGACTTGCCCGGTGTGCGCGCCATGGCTATCTCCTTAAGTCCAAGGCGAAGTTGAGACGATCAACCCAGACGACAAACGCAGACGGATAAAGAACCCGAATGGCGACCCGAATGACACACCGTGCCCCCGGACGAAACGCAACCCTGTCGGCCCTGGCCGTCGCCGTCCTGTTGAGTGGGGGGATTTTCACTATTCCCGCCGGCAATGCAAGGGCGGCGGAGGCAACTTGTCCGGCAGCGCCCCCCGCGCTGTCCAAGTTCAAGCCGCAGACCGCGAAAACCGGCCCCGTCGAAACCCCGTTCACCACCGCCGACGGCAAGACCGTGACCATCGCGGAACTGGCCCGGGGCCGGGGGGCGGTGGTCAACCTGTGGGCGACTTGGTGCGCGCCCTGCATCAAGGAAATGCCGCAACTGGACGCGCTGAAGGCCGAATTGGCCAAGGACGGCATCCCCGTGATCGCCCTAAGCCAGGATCGCGGCGGCATGGATCAGGTCAAACCGTTCTATGCCAAGCAGGGCTACAAGAATCTGGAGATCCATCTGGATCCCAAGGGCGCGTTCTCGCGCGCGGTCAAGGCGCGTGGCCTGCCGACGACGGTGTTGTTCGATGCCCAGGGCCGGGAGATGGGCCGCGTGCTCGGCGTTGCCGAATGGGACGCGCCCGAGGTCGTCGCCTTCATCCGCGCCTGCCTTCCCAAGGCGGAATAGCACAGCGTTTATTGGCGGCCGCGGACGCGCTAGAATAAAAGCCATGAAAACACGACGCCTTATTCCTCTGGCCTTTTTGTCCCTGATCGCCTTGGCGGCCTGTTCGGTGACCGAATGGACCCTGCCCGGCGGGACTGACGAACAACTGGCCTTCGACCGACAGGAATGCCGGTCCATCGCCCGCGCGGAGACGGAACGCGTCCTGCGCCGCCAGCCCCTGCCGCAGCCGGACACCGGCCCCGTGATCGGCAGCGAGTACGATGCCGCCATGGCCCGCTACGACATGCGCAAGCAAGGCGACAAATTCTTCCAGAACTGCATGGAAAACAAAGGCTACCGGCGCAGCAGCAAGCCGTTCTCGCTGTTCTGATCCGCCCAAAGCCGCCATCCGCGCAAACGAAAACGGCGGCTCCCGCCAGGGAACCGCCGTTTCGCGTGGAACTGCAAGGCGCCGGATCAGGCAGCCAGGCGACCGCCCGACTGCTGGGCGTCCTGGTTGGCGGCGGCGTTGGCTTCCTGCGGCTGAACCGGGACGAACACGTCGACGGCGGCGGCATCGGCCTGAGCTTCCTGATAAGCGGCGCGCTGTTCGTTGGCGAACGAGCCGGAGACCAGGGATTCGATGTTGCCACGGGTGATGCCGATGTCGCGGAGCATGCGATCATCCAGGGCCATCAATTCGCGGCGCATGGCCCGACGGCGCAGGCCGGTGGTGAACTTGGCGGCCAGGGTCGAGACGGCCCGGACCAAAGGCAGAAACAGCACGTCACTCTGCATCAGGCGCGCGCGCTGCAGGATGTCCAATTCGGCTTGGACGTTGGCGGTTTGGGTACTCATTTTCACTCTCCTGAAAGCGTGTCGCGGGCCGGCCCCGAAGCGGCGTCGGTCGGCGGCAATGCGTTTGGCGGAACCTATGCCTGGAACTCCCATGCGAAAAACGCAATTGCCGCACTGCAGCACTGCGCCATTTGCATAGCTATCTGTGCGCAAAATCACAGACGAACCGTCGCTCGATCGCGCCTTCTGACGTCTCAGGTCTTGCCTATGGCCCGCGTCCTTCCTAGCTTGATCGGATGGACACGAAACCCGCCTCCCCCAAAGACATCCCGGCCTCGGATCGCTCCGCCGCCGGACCGCAGAATCCCAGCCAAAGCGCCGCCGCCGAACGCCTGGCCCTGTTGCGCGCCGAATTAAAGCGCCGCGGGTTGGACGGCTTCATCGTGCCGCGCGGCGACGAACACCAGGGTGAATACGTCGCGGCCCGGTCGGAGCGCCTGTCCTGGCTGACCGGCTTTACCGGCTCGGCCGGGCTGGCCGTGGTCCTGGCCAAGCGGGCCGCCCTGTTCGTCGACGGGCGTTATACCCTGCAGGTCGCGACCCAGGCGGATGCGACCTTGTACGACCTGCGCCACATCAGCAACGAGCCGGCAACCGACTGGATCGCCGAGGCGCTGCCCAAGGGCGGCAAGCTGGCCTATGACCCTTGGCTTTTGACGCCGACGCAGGTGCCGCGCTACCGCGAGGCGGCGCAGAAAGCGGGCGGCGACCTGATCCCCATCGACGGCAATCTGATCGATGCCGTCTGGGCCGACCAGCCGCCGCCGTCGTCGGCCCCGGTGCGGGTTCACCCGCTGAAGTACGCAGGCCGCAAATCCGCCGACAAACGCCAGGACATCGCCGAACAACTAAAGGCCGAGGGCCAGGATGCGCAGATCCTTTCCGCGCCGGATTCCATCGCTTGGCTGTTGAACATTCGCGGCGACGACGTGCCGCGCACGCCGCTGGCCCTGAGCTTCGCCGTGATCCACAAATCGGCCAAGGTCGATTGGTTCATCGACCCGGCCAAGGTTCCGGCGGCAGTTTTGCGCCATGTCGGCAAGGACGTGCGCGTCCACGCCAAGGGGGCTTTGGGCGACGTTCTGGACAAACTGGCCCGCAAACAGGCCCATGTCCGCATCGACCCCATGGCCGATCCGATGTGGATCGCGGCGCGCTTGGCCGACGGTGGGGCCGTTGTCGAGCGCGGCCAGGACCTCTGCATCCTGCCCAAGGCGCGCAAGAACGACACGGAAATCGCCGGGATGCGCGCGGCCCATCTGCGCGATGGCGCCGCGGTCGCCAATTTCTTGTGCTGGCTTGAGACCGAGGCCCCCAAGGGCGAGACGACGGAACTGGACGCCTCGGACCGGCTGTACGACTTCCGCCAGGAAAACGACCTGATCCGCGACCTCAGCTTCGACACCATTTCCGGCAGCGGGCCGAACGGCGCGATCGTCCATTACAAGGCGACGCCCGCGACCAACCGGCGGCTACGCAAGGGCGATTTGTATCTGGTCGATTCCGGGGCGCAGTACCTGGACGGCACGACCGATATCACCCGCACCGTCGCCATCGGCAAACCGCCGCGCGAAGCCAAGGATCGGTTCACCCGCGTGCTCAAGGGCCATATCGCCCTGGCCCGCGCCCGGTTCCCCAAGGGCACGACCGGGACCCAGTTGGACCCCTTGGCCCGCCAGTTCCTATGGGCCGAGGGATTGGACTTCGACCACGGCACCGGCCATGGCGTGGGCAGCTATCTCAGCGTTCACGAAGGCCCGCAGCGCATTTCCAAGGCGCCCAGCCCGGTCGCGCTGGAGCCGGGTATGGTGATTTCGAACGAGCCCGGATACTACAAGACCGGCGGCTACGGCATACGGATCGAGAACCTGATCCTGGTCGGCGAGGCATCGCCGCCCAAGGGGGCCGAACGCGATCTGCTGGAATTCGAGACCCTGACCCTGGCCCCCATCGACAGCAATCTGGTCGAGGCGTCCTTGCTGGATGATGGCGAGCGAACCTGGCTCGACGCCTATCATGCCCGGGTGCGCAAGGCCCTGACGCCGCTGGTCGACAAGGCCACGCGGGCCTGGCTCAAACAGGCGACGGCGCCCATCGGCAAGGCGTGAATTAGCCTGTCCGGGCGGTCGCCTCTTGGGCCCGGTCGGTCAGGTGCAAAACCAGCTTCTGCGCCACGGCGGGCAGCGCCGCCGCCTCGCGCACGCCCAGCAGCAACCGCCGATGAGCCCAAGGATCGGTCAGCCCATGGGCCGCCAGGCGATCATTCAGATAAGGCGCGACCGCCCCCTGCGGCAGGAAACCGATGCCAAGCCCGGCCTCGACCATGCCGCGCAGGGCGTCGAAACTGGTGACCTGCAGGCGGCAATCCAAATCCGCGCCCGCTTCCTCGGCCGCCTCCCGCACCCGGGTATGAAGCGAACTGCCGGTCTGCAAACCGATCACCGGATATCCCAGCACGTCGGCGAACGACAGATCGCCGCCATGGTCGAGCGGATGGCCGACCGGCATCAGAACCATCAAATGATCGGTTCGGTAGGGGAAGGTTTCCAGCGCGCCGGTATCGACCGCTTCGGAAAACAGGCCGATATCCGCGTGGCCGTCGGCGACGTCCTGGACAATGGCCGAGCTAATTCCTTCGCGCAGGTCGATGTTGATATCCGGATTGTCGGCCAGGAATGCAGCCAGTTCCTCCGGCAAGAACTGAGTAACGCAGGACGTATTGGCGGCAACCCGGACGTGCCCGCGGGCACCCGCGCCGAACTCGCTCAACTCCGCTTCCATGCGGTCGGCCAAGCGCAGCAGGTTCAGGGCATGGCGGCATAGCGCCTCGCCCGCCGGGGTCGGCGACACGCCGCCGCGCGACCGATACAGAACGGGCGCGCCCAACTGATGCTCCATGTCGGACAGGCGGCGGCTGACCGCCGAGGGCGCGATATTGTGCCGCGCCGCCGCCGCCATGATGCTGCCTTCCTGCACGGCGGTGACGAACAGACGCAGGGTCGTCAGGTTGAACCGCATGCCGCCCCCCGGCCCGTTCGCTCGTCCGGCCTTAGGCTGCCGGCCGGTCGGCCAAAGCCCGACCGCGCGGAACCAAACGCAGGTGCCCGCCGGTCGCCGCCTGCGGCAACTCGGCGATGTCTTCCGCGACCTTCAACAGGCGGTCCAGATCGATGCCCGTCTCGACCCCCATGTTCTCGAAGGTGAAGACCAAGTCTTCACTGGCCGTGTTGCCGGTGGCGCCGGGCGCGAACGGACAACCGCCCAACCCCGCCGCCGCCGCGTCGAACACCCGCACCCCTGCCTGAAAAGCGTAAAGCGCATTACTGACGCCCAGGCCGAAGGTATCGTGGCCATGAAAGGCCCAGGTGCAGCCCGCGCCGTCATAGGCCCGCTGAACCCGGTCGAACAAATTCGCGACCTGATCGGGGAAGGCGCGGCCCGTGGTGTCGCACAGGCCGATTTCCATGGGAAAGGCCGATTGCGTCACCCGATCCAGGCAGGACATGACCGCTTCGGTCGGCACCCGGCCTTCGAACGGGCAGTCGAACGCCGTCGCCACGTTGACCCGCAGCAGGAAGCCTTCTTCGTCCCGGCCCAACTCGATGACTTGTTCCAGTTCGGCCAGGCTGTCGGCGACCGGGCGGCGCACGTTGCCCTGGTTGTGGCTTTCGGTCACCGAAAAGACATAGACCAGATCCTTGATCCCGGCTTCCAACGCGCGGCGCACGCCGGTCATGTTGGGAACCAGGGCGCAAAGACGCGCGCCCTCCGGCGTGGCGACGGTGGCGTGAATGTCCGCGGTATCAGCCATTTGCGGGATGGCCTTGGGGCTGACGAAGGCCCCGGTTTCGATCCGCCGGAACCCGGCGTCAAGCAGGCCTTCGACCACAGAGACCTTGGTTTCGGTCGGGATCCAAGGCACCACGGCCTGGAATCCGTCGCGCGGCGCGACGTCGACGATCTCGACCCGCTCGGTCATCGGGTTGTCGTTGAAGGGGGTATCGGTTTGGGAATTGTCCGTCATTAGAGCGCTCCCGCTTATTAATTATCAGCCAGGGCAGCGGCGCCTCGGGTCGGGGCCGCGCCGAATTGGCGGAATCCCTACTCTGATTCGTTTCATGATTAAACCAGAATTTACCGACGCCTGCCGTCGCAAAACGCGACGGAAGCGTAATTATCATCGCCGATAGAGATAGACCGGCGAGCGATGAAGGTCCGCGACCCGGGCCTCGCGCAGCGGCGTCCACCCCGGCAAGGCAAAGGCATTGGACAGGACCAGCGCGCCCGGACGCAGGCCGTCGGCCAGCTTCGGCGCCAGCCGCGCCATCGCGGGCGGGCATAGGAAACAGACTGCCAGATCGGCGCCGGACAGATCGGCCTTCATCACATCGGCGAAGCGGACTTCCAAGTTGTCAGGCCCGAACAATGCCGCCCGCAGGCGGCACACCGCCCATGGCAAAGGAGAGACCTCGATCGCGATCACCCGGGCATCGGGAAAACGCCTGGCCAGCGCCGTCGCCAAACCGCCCCAACCGGCCCCCAATTCGTAAATAACGTTCGGGTTTTCCCCCTCGGCCAGATGGAACATGCAGTCCCGAACCGCCCCCGAGGTCGGCATCGGCGGCACGCCGGTGCGAACGGTCCCCCACAGGACCAGGACGATTGCCGTAACGACCAGTATTAACGATAAAAATTCCATCGACAGGGGGGCTTTTCGCGGTCAAATTACCGCCCCATATTAGGAACGTCTCCGGCGGGGCACGCGACGTTCCGGGGGGCACGAGAAGGAAGGTATGTTTTTTAAGAGCGCCACCAAGAAGATGAGCCAGCTGGGGAAGCCTGTCGACCCCAATTGGGTTCGTAACGACAAAGGCAAATTCTTCCGCTTCATCAATCTCGACCCCCAGCAGCAAAACCTGGAGGGACAAACCGGCGTGTTCATCATCTGGCACGGCGGGGTGCGTCCGTCCTGGGTGTTCGTCGGCACTTCGCGCAATCTCGCCCGTGACCTGCAATGGTGCCGCGAGAACGAAGACATCATGTATTTCGAACGGTTCGGCGGTCTGTTCGTCAGCTGGTGTTACATCCGCAAGGAATTTCAGGCCGGGGCCGCCCGCTATCTGACCCAGGTCGCGCGGCCCGAGGTCGAAAACCCGCTGGCCCCGACCGCCGCGGTCGACGCCATTCCCGTCCTGCTTCCCGGCGCGAAAGCCGCCTGATTTCAACCCCACGTCCCGACTGATCGGAAATTTCCGATTGACGGGACCAAGCAGAATTTCAATTCTGAAAATATGGCCAGAACACGCGAATTCGACCCCGACCAAGCCTTGGACAAGGCCATGCACCTGTTTTGGGAGCGCGGTTTCCAACACACGTCCATGGAAGACCTGGTCAAGCACACCGGCGTCAGCCGCTATGGCCTGTACGGAACCTTCGGCAACAAGGATGCGATCTATCGCCAGGCGTTGATCCGCTACATCCAGAGCCTGAAGGACGACATGCGCAAGGAACTGCGCAAACCGAGCGCGGGACGGGCCGAGCTGGAAGCCTACTTCCACCAGATCACCGGCTATCTGTGCTCGGACGAGGGGCGCAAGGGCTGCATGGTCTACAACACGGCGGTCGAACTGGCCCCGCACCACCCGGACATCGCCGAATACCTGCGTGGTCTGCAGAACGACATGCGCCTGATCGTCGCCCAGGTCCTACGCAACGGCCAACAGGCGGGCGAGGTCCGCACCGACATCGACGCCGACGAGTTGGCGATGATGCTGTTCGCCATGGAACAGGGCATGGCCGCCCTGCATCGCGGCGGCTGGCCGTTCGACAAGCTGATGCCTTGCTACGAGACCTTCTTGAAGGTGCTGGACGGCTAGACCGCCCAGCCGTCTCCCCCGCGAATCACTCCGCCGCCGTCTTGAGCCTTTCCGGCGCCGCCACGGCGCGCATGATCGCCGGCGAAATCCGCGCCGATCAGGGCCGTTTGGTTCGGAGCGTGAAGTGAAATTCGGACCCTTCGCCCTTCACGCTTTCGATCCAGATCTTGCCGCCGTTGCGTTCGACCATTTCCTTGCACAGGGCGAGCCCCAATCCAGTTCCGCGTTCTCCGCCCGTGCCGACGGTCGATGTTTCCTGATCAAGACCGAAAATCGTATCAAGCCGATCCCGGTCGATACCGACGCCGGTGTCACGAACCGTCACCCGGGTTTCGCCGTCTTGTTCTCGCGCTGACACATCGATCTTTCCACCGGGCGATGTGAATTTTATCGCGTTGGATATCAAATTTCGCATGACCGTATCGATCATAATGGGGTCCGCGTATGCCGATGCCCCTTCGATCGAATTGACGATCTGAATGTCTTTTTCACGCGCCAGCGGCTCCAGAACGCTGATGTTCTTTCTGACGACTTCGCGTAGCGACAGGTCCTCCGGCTCGATGCTGGCACCGTCGATTTGCAGGCGCGCCCAATCAAGCAGGTTCCGCAACAAACTGAAGACCTCTTCCGCCGAGGCATGCACCTTCTTTGCGAAGTCCGAAAGCTCTTCCTTGCTGTAATTGTCGGCGCGTTCCGACATCAGATGAGTTCCGCTCAGCAGCGAAGAAAACGGCGAAATCAGGTCGTGGGATATGATCGAGAAAAATTTGTCCTTGAGCTCCAACTCATACTTGAGCCGTTTGTTGAGGCCCGCCTCATGCTCCGCAAGTTGGGCCATCTCGAGAGCCTTTTGTTCCAGGCGCGCATAGAACCAGTTGACGGCGTAAAGCACGATGACAAGCGTCAGCGAGATGGCGACAAGGCCCACGAAAAAGTTTGTAATCAGGCTTTTGCGAATACCGGCAAGGGCGCTTGCCTCTTCTTGTTCGATGATGACCCACCAGTTCAATTCCGGAATGTGGCGGGCGCTGACCAGCATGGTTTCGCCATTTCGCTCATACTCGAAAAAGCTATGGTCGGCGGCCAGCAATCTGTCCGCGATGGTGGCGGCACCCTCGGCCTTGTGGATGTTTTCCTCGGTGATCGAAGCGCCGTCGGAGCGCGTCATGATCTTCCCGGTCTTATCGACGAAATAGACGTGGCGGGAGAAGTTCTCCCTGTACCGATCGACCACTCTGACGAGCGAATCAAAGGCGATGCCGACCCCTGTCGTCGCCAGGTAGTTGCCTTGGTAATCGAACACCTTTTGATTGATGAAAATCGTCAGGGCGTCGTTTTGCTCGGCGTTGAGATCGACATTGATTTCGTGATCTTCCTTCATCGCCCGAGCGCGGAAGTACCAGATATCCCGGGGGTCGTCTTCCGAGACGACCTTCGAGATGCCTTTGAAGTGGTAGTACCGGCGGGTTTTGTCGGAGATCAGAAAGGTCGTGAACATGCCGTGCTGGGCCCGGATTTCATCAAGAAACCGGGTCATCTTGCCGGGATCGACTTCGCCATCGAGCAACCAGTCCCGGACAAACGTATCGTCGGCCATCATCGATGCGACGAACACCGGGCGGAGCAAATCTCTTTGGATCTCCGAATAGATATTGTCGCTGGTCAGCGGCAGTTCATTGCCAATGAGCGCTTCCCGCAGACTCTTTTTCGAGACCTGGTAGCTGATGACGCTGCTGGTTGCAAAACCGGCGATCAGGATCAGTCCGATAAGTGCGATGAGATTGCCGCGCACGGATGAGTCGGCCCGCCAATTCGCCATGAGATTCAATTCCCCTTTCCATCCCCCCGGAAGAAAGGGTGTTTATGCAATGCTCGAACCGAAACCCGCAACCTGATTTAAGGTATAGGTCGAACGTCCTTGGTACGATCGCACCGCCGCGGCGCCCGGCATGTGGGGCCCCGTCAATGGAATCCGGCTTGAAAGGCAAGCACTTGAACCCGGCGGGCGCCTGACGGCCCTTGACGTAAAAACTACTCCGCCGCCGTCTTGAGCCCTTCCGCCGCCAGATCGACGATCTGGTCCATGATCGCGGTCAGGTCGTAATCCTTGGGCGTGTAGACCCGGGCGACGCCCGCGGCCTTCAGCGTTTCGGCATCGGCGGGCGGGATGATGCCGCCGGCGACGACCGGGATATCGTCCAACCCCTCCGCCCGCATCAGGTTCATGACATCGGTCACCAGGGCGACGTGCGAGCCGGACAGGACCGACAAGCCGACGACGTGCACGGCCTCGTCCCGGGCGGCGGCGACGATCTGTTCCGGAGTCAGGCGGATGCCTTCGTAGACGACTTCCATCCCCGCATCGCGGGCGCGCACGGCGATCTGCTCGGCCCCGTTGGAATGCCCGTCCAGGCCCGGCTTGCCGACCAGGATCTTGATCCGACGGCCCAGAGCGGCGGAAACCTCGTCGACCCGACCGCGCACGGCGGCGATGTCCCCGGCGGCGCCCAAGGCGGCACCGGAGATGCCGGTGGGGGCGCGGTATTCGCCGAACACGTCGCGCAGGGCCTGGCCCCATTCGCCGGTGGTCACGCCCGCATGGGCGCATTGGATCGACGGCTCCATGATGTTGGCCCCGGATTTGGCGGCCTCGGTCAAAGCCGCCAGGGCCGCCGAGACCTTGGCGTCGTCGCGGCTGTCCCGCCAAGCGTTGAGCGAAGCAATCTGCTGGGCCTCGACCTCGGGCGGGACGGTGACGATGGCCCCGCTTTCCCCGACCAGGGGCGAGGGCTCGGCTTCCTTGAATTTGTTGACGCCGACGACGATCTGCTCGCCCGCCTCGATCGCGGCCAGACGCTTGGCGCTGGATTCCACCAGGCGCTGCTTCATGTAGCCGTTTTCGATCGCCGGCACGGCGCCGCCCATGGTTTCGATCCGCGCCATTTCGGCCAGGGCTTCTTCCTTCAGAGCCTCGACCTTGGCTTCGATTTCCTTGGATCCGTCGAAGATATCGCCGAACTCCAGCAGGTCGGTTTCATAGGCGACGATCTGTTGCAGGCGCAGGGACCATTGCTGATCCCAGGGACGCGGCAGGCCCAGGGCTTCGTTCCAGGCCGGAAGCTGCACCGCCCGCGCGCGGGCGTTCTTGCTCAGCGTGACCGCCAGCATTTCCAACAGAATGCGATAGACGTTGTTTTCCGGCTGTTGCTCGGTCAGGCCCAGGGAGTTGACCTGCACGCCATAGCGGAAGCGACGGTATTTCTCGTCCTCGACGCCGTAGCGGTCGCGGGTGATGTCGTTCCACAGCTCGGTAAAGGCGCGCATCTTGCTCAGCTCGGTGATGAAGCGCATGCCCGCGTTGACGAAGAAACTGATCCGCCCGACCAGACGGGGGAAGTCTTCATCCGCGACCTGGCCCGAGGCCTTGACCGTGTCCAGGATCGCCCGCGCGTTGGCCAGGGCATAGGCCAGCTCCTGGACCGGCGTCGCCCCTGCTTCCTGCAGGTGATAGGAGCAGACGTTGACCGGGTTCCATTTCGGCACTTCCTTGCAGGTGAAGGAAATGGTGTCCGAGGTCAGGCGCAGGGAGGGCCCCGGCGGGAAGATGTAGGTGCCGCGCGACAGGTATTCCTTGAGCACGTCGTTCTGCGTCGTCCCGGCCAGATCGGCGCGGTCAGCACCCTGACGCTCGGCGGCGGCGATATACAGCGACAACAGCCAGGCGGCCGGCGCGTTGATCGTCATCGAGGTATTCATCTGCGCCAGCGGAATGCCGTCGAACAACTGGCTCATGTCGCCCAGATGGGAAATCGGCACGCCGACCTTTCCGACCTCGCCCTTGGCGAGCGGATGGTCCGCGTCGTAGCCGGTTTGCGTCGGCAGGTCGAAGGCGACGGACAGGCCCGTCTGCCCCTTCTCCAGATTGGTCCGGTAAAGGGCGTTCGACTCCTTGGCCGACGAGTGCCCGGAATAGGTCCGGAACAACCACGGACGGTCCCGCGTGGGGGCCTCGGCCCCTTTCCGCAGAGCATCATTCTTTGCTGCGTTCGCTAACTTGTCACTCATGACAAACTCCCAAAAATGGCGGAAAACCGCCTCACGCCAGAAATTTTTGTAATTTTATTTCGTTTTGGCAATCTCACACGAAAGATAGAATTTTGTGCATTGCGAAGAAAATGTAAAGGGGATAAGACCGAACACAAAGAAAAAAGACCGTGCAGGACACAGGGACATTCCTGCCGAACGGCCCCGCTGGGGGATGGCGCAACACAGCAAAAAGGAGGCGACAATGTCGGATGCCGCCGAAGTCGTTCAATTGAACCCCGAACTTCCGAAGAAAGATCTTTACGAAGTCGGAGAGATTCCGCCGCTCGGCCATGTGCCGAAAAAGATGTACGCCTGGGCGATCCGCAAGGAGCGCCACGGCCAGCCGAACACCGCGATGCTGGAAGAAGTCGTCGACGTGCCCGAGCTGGACAGCCACGACGTGCTGGTCATGGTGATGGCCGCGGGCGTCAACTACAACGGCGTTTGGGCCGCGCTCGGCACGCCGATTTCGCCGTTCGATTACCACAAGGCCGATTATCACATCGCCGGGTCCGATGCCTCGGGCATCGTTTGGGCCGTCGGCTCCAAGGTCAAACGCTTCAAGGTCGGCGACGAAGTCGTGGTTCATTGTAACCAGGACGACGGCGACGACGAGGAATGCAACGGCGGCGACCCGATGTTTTCGACCTCGCAGCGGATCTGGGGATATGAGACCCCCGACGGTTCGTTCAGCCAGTTCTGCCGCGTCCAGGACCGCCAGTGCATGATGCGCCCGCGCCATCTGACCTGGGAGGAAAGCGCCTGCTACACCCTGGTTCTGGCGACCGCCTACCGCATGCTGTTCGGCCACCGCCCGCATATCCTGCGCCCGGGGCAGAACGTGTTGGTCTGGGGGGCGTCCGGCGGCCTGGGTTCGATGGCGGTGCAGCTTTGCGCCGTGTCCGGGGCCAACGCCATCGGCGTGATCTCGGAAGAGGACAAGCGCGATTTCGTCCTGGGCCTGGGGGCCAAGGGCGTGATCAACCGCAAGGATTTCAATTGCTGGGGCCAGCTGCCCGAGGTCAATGGCCCGGGCTTCAAGGAATACATGGCTGAGACCCGCAAGTTCGGCAAAGCCATCTGGGAAATCACCGGCAAGGGCAACGATGTCGACTTCGTGTTCGAACATCCGGGCGAAGCGACCTTTCCGGTCAGCTGCAACATCGTCAAACGCGGCGGCATGGTCGTGTTCTGCGCCGGGACCACGGGCTACAACCTGACCATGGACGCGCGGTTCGTCTGGATGCGCCAGAAGCGTATCCAGGGCAGCCACTTCGCCAACCTGTTGCAGGCCTCCCAGGCCAACCAGCTGGTGATCGAGCGGCGCATCGACCCCTGCATGTCCGAAGTCTTCTCCTGGGCCGACATTCCGGCGGCGCATATGAAGATGCTGGCCAACGAGCACAAGCCCGGCAACATGGCCGTGCTGGTTCAGGCCAAGCGCCCCGGCTTCCGGACGCTGGAGGACTGCATCTCCGCCTAAGCCCAGAACGGTCCCCTTTTCGCGGCAACCCTGCTATACTCCAGGTTGAAATCCCTGGGCAGGGAGTCCGTATGATGGATTGGAGATCAGCCCGCGTGCGGCGACATGCCGCCGCGGTTGGCTTGATAGCGTTATTGTCCGCTTGCAGCGCGGGCGGCGGCTCGGTCGTGACCATTGGTCATGACCGGATCGTCGTTCCGCCGAACGCCGACCTTTCCGGACAACACCCGCCCTGCGCCCACCTGGTGATCGAAACCGTCGGATTGGCCATTCGCGCCGCCCCGGTCATTGCCGCCCCGGGAAAGGCGCCGCTCGTCTGCGTTTATCACACGTCATCGACAGGCGATTCGCCGCGTCTTTGACCCCCGGCCCGCCCCACTGAAAATTCCCCGCCAACTAGACGCTTGATATCGGTCAAGAAATCAGACCGACACCATATATATTGCCCATCCATAGAACTTTCCCGACTATGTTGTATTAGAAAAAAATAAAACATGACTGCACTTTCATGCGGCGCTCGTAATTTTGGGGGACAACGGGATTTTCTCGAAAGCAGTTACCTGTGGTCTGTGCCTTACGGTCTTAACCGGCTGCGCCGTCAGCTATGAAAGCAGCGACGGGCCCGGCGGACAGACTTATCGCCATGTTATCGGGCTGGCCCAGGTTGAAATCTCCCGTGCCGGCCCAGGGCGACCGTCGCTTGATGGGCATATCCTGACAATTCGCAGTCTGGGCCTGGGATTGAACCAATCGGCCCAGGGCGCGAACGTCAATCTGGGATACGCAGAGGAAATCTCCGGCATTCTGAGAAACTGCGACACCGACCACTTCGACAATGCGCAAGACCCCTGCGGCGTCGCCCAGAAGCCCTGGCTAACGAACAGCCGCCGCGTGTCCGGCGCGGCTTATGCCCATAAAGAAGAGGCCGACGACGGATCGCGAGTTCAATGGACCGGGTTCGTCAATCTCAAGATCCCCGTTCCCCGAGAGCCCGCCGCCGGAACCGCCGTCCACGTAAACGCCACCGGCCTGTCGTTCGTCAGCAACACGACGGAACAGTCCGCGGCCCTCGGCTATGCCGCCAGCACCCTGGTCCGCCCCGGACCCGACGTGTACGTCCGGGGCAACCCCCTGGCAGACATCATTTCACCCGCCGATCCCGCGCCCGCCACTGAAACCGCCGCTCGATTGGAGACCCCCAAATGACCCCACTCTCGCCCCCCCTCCGAAAACTGATAGCGCCTCTTCTCGCCGTTAGCGCCTTGGCTGCATGTGCGGATAAAGACGCGGTCCTGTTCGTCACGGGAACGGACCTCGCGCTGAAGTTCGACGCCGCCGCACAATCGGCAAGCATCGGTTTCGACCGGGTCGAAGGCGTACGGGCCCCCGTGTTCGAAGGCGCTGAAATCCCCCCCGTGTACGGCGCGTTCGAAACCGACCGCTCGATCTTCACCCCCGAACTGAAACAGGTTCATGCCACCGGCAAGGCAGCGCTGATCGCAAGCGGCAAGACGGATTTCAAAGGCAAGGGAAGCGAGAAGGACAAGACCGAGTTGATCAAAGCCGAGACCGGGACCAAACGGATGTTCTTCGGCACCAACACGGGCGTGAATCTGGGTTTCACCCTGTCTTCCGCCCGACCGGCGCATTTCAATCTGGGCTTTAAACGCCAGGAACTCTCCTACATTCCACTGACGAACAGCGTCAAAAATCAAACCAACGCCGCGGGCGCCATCCTCCTGGATAGACACACCAACAAGCCCAAACCGGCCCTCAACAAAGATGGCGTCCCGAAAGTGGACAGCGAAAGCTGGTCCTACGCGCCGGTCATCGGCGCCATCACCCTGAGCACCAAGCTGGAAGGCCTGGAGACTTCGGGGCTGGGGCTGGAACAGTTCTTCGCCACCGGCGACGCCTCGCAACCGGTCGCGGGATACGGCGACATCACCAAGTCGATCCGCGACAAGATCCGGGATGAGGAGAAGCAGCAAAAACAGGCGAACCTGCCCGCCAACCAGGGCCCACCCGTTCACCCCGTGCCGGTGTTGCCTGTCACGCCCGCGCCCGTTCCCCCCAAGAAGTAAGGAGGCTCGAAGCACATGCGTTTGAAAAATCTTATTCCGCTGCTGCTGGGCGCCACAATCCTAGGCGCTTGCGCGGATGACTCCGTGATCTTCGTGACCTCGACGTCGATCGGCCTGGACGGCGATGCCAACACCCAGTCGGCGAACATCGGCTACAACCGGCAGGAAGGCGTCTATGCACCGGTTTACGCGAACGGAGCAACGCCGCCGGTCTACGGCTATCTGAAGTCGGACCTGGCCATCTTCAGCCCGAAGATCAAACAAGTCTACGCGACGGGCGACGCCGCGTTGATCGCCACCAAGTTCATGGATGGCCCGCCCAAAGTGACGGACGAAACGCCGGTCCTGACCGGTAAGATCGGCCCGCAGATGGAATTCGGCACCTTCACCCACTTCGGCTTCAAAATCGGGTTCGAGGGAACCGCGCCGAAGAACGTCACTTTGGGCTACAAACGTTACGAGGCCTCGCGCATTCCCCCCGTTCCTTTGGATAAGGAAGGGCGGATGGCCTATGGCTCTGTCCTGGCGAGCGTCGACATCGCCGCCGGCGCCGGCAGCACGGACAGCAACCCCACGTTCTCGAACTATCAGTATTTCGGCACCGGCGGCGCCGCCGAGGCGTTGGCCGCAAATCCGGAAATTCGCACTAGGTTCGAGGTCAAGGCGAAGGCCGCTCTGACCTCTGTCGAATTCGATAGCGGCGACCCATCCATCAACCGGTTCGCAGCGTGCATGAACTCAGACTTCAAAGTCATGAAACCAAAATGGGACGCATACGCGAAGAAGAACATTCCAGCGTTGGGAGGCAAGGACCCGAAAAATGAACTCTTCATCGTCTTCAGCGGAGACGCGCGGTTCAAACAAGATCGGGAACAGTTTTCGAACGCCAATTGCCCGATTTAAAGATCGGCCCGATAGAGGAGAAAGAAATGGCTGATACCGACGATGATGATCTGCCCGACGCCACCGGTTTGGGCGACGACCAAGTAGGAGGGCAAGTTCAGTTACGCGTGAATTTGGGACAATCAAATATCGTCGCGAAAAAGATCTCGGACGACAACTGGACTGTCTCTTCCAGCTGACCCCGGATTCCTCCGAGCTTATCTGATGCCTGAAACGGACCGCCCGCAGCCGATTTGTTGCGGGGGAAACCGGTGGGATTGCGCGATCTACCTTTACTTGACTAACAGGCACGCTTGGGCCAACCTTTCGCATCCGCAAAAAACTAGGTGCGATGCAATGAACGTGGCTGCAACGACGCTGCCGGGCACTGGTGCCGACAGCCAATCCCCCCTTCTCCCTGATCTTTTGGCCCTGTGCCGCGAGGGCCTTGCGGCCGCCGACGACGTGACCGCCGTGGTCCGCCGGCGCGTTGCCGACATGTGCACCAAGGACGGCAAGGTCTCGGCCGCCGCCCTGGACAGCAATCAATACGCTGCCCATGGCCTGGCCTGGTTCGCGACCTATACCGAGGGCCTGCGCCAAATGTTGGGCTGGGCCGAACGGCTGGACGGCGAAGGCGCCTTCGGCGAAATGGAACAACTGATGCTGCAGGCCGCGTTCGGGGAATACCTGGCGCAGATGAAGGGCGGCATCGCCATCAGCCAGGTCGAGATCGTTCGCCCGGCGGACCTGGGCCTGGAAAGCGCGGACCTGTCGCCGCTCGACGGCAAGGCTCCCAAGACGCTGATCGACAAGGGCAATACCTCTGCCTTGCGCGCCCGCATGGGCGAGATCATGGCCGAGGGCCATTTCGGAAATCTCGGGCTCGACGATGAAATGCTGGAAATGGTCCGCGACCAGTTCCGCAAGTTCGTCGAGGACCAAGTCATGCCCTATGCCCATGAATGGCATCTGGCGGACGACTTCATCCCGATCGAGGTCGTCAACCAGATGGCCGAGTTGGGCGTGTTCGGCCTGACCGTTCCGGAAGACGGCGGCGGCCTGGGCATGGGTAAGACCGCGATGTGCGTGGTCACCGAGGAACTGTCGCGCGGCTACATCGGCGTCGGGTCCCTGGGGACGCGTTCCGAGATTGCCGCGGAGCTGATCCGCCTGGGCGGCACCGACGAACAAAAGGAACATTACCTGCCGAAGATCGCGTCGGGCGAAATCCTGCCGACGGCGGTGTTCACCGAACCCAACACCGGCTCGGACCTGGCCAGTCTGAAGACCCGCGCGATCAAGGACGGCGACACCTATAAGGTGACCGGCAACAAGACCTGGATCACCCATGCCGCGCGCTCGGACCTGATGACCCTGTTGGTCCGCACCGATCCGAACGAGCCGGGCTACAAGGGCCTGTCGATGCTGTTGGCGGAAAAGCCGCGCGGCACGGATGAAAACCCGTTCCCCGCCCCCGGCATGACCGGCGGCGAGATCGAGGTGCTGGGTTATCGCGGCATGAAGGAATACGAGCTCGGCTTCGACGGGTTCGAGGTTCCGGCCGGACAGCTTCTCGGCGGCGTCGAGGGCCAGGGCTTCAAACAGTTGATGGCGACGTTCGAAAGTGCGCGCATCCAAACCGCCGCCCGCGCCGTCGGCGTGGCCCAGAACGCCATGGAATTGGGTCTGAAGTACGCCACCGAACGGGTGCAGTTCGGCCGCGCCATTCATGCCTTCCCCCGTGTCCACGGCAAGCTGGCCTGGATGGCGGTGGAAACCATGATCGCCCGGCAGCTGACCTATTTCGCCGCGCGCGAAAAGGATTCCGACCGCCGCTGCGACATCGAGGCCGGGATGGCCAAGCTGTTGGGCGCGCGCACGGCCTGGTCCAATGCCGACAACGCCCTGCAGATCCACGGCGGCAACGGCTATGCCATGGAATATCCGATCTCGCGCGTGCTCTGCGATGCCCGCATCCTCAACATCTTCGAAGGGGCGGCGGAAATTCAGGCTCAGGTCATCGCCCGCGGCCTGATGTCGGGCCGCAACTAGCCATATTCATTTCGGGAACCCCCAACTTGCGGTGCAATGCCGCAAGTTGGCCCGATCTTTGCTTTCTGTCTCGCAACAGCAATCGAACCGCCCGGCGCCGAAACCCGGCGCAGCGGCAGATGAGATCGAGACAGAAAGATGGCACCGAAAAAAATTCGCCAATATTTGAACGACTTGGAAGCCCTCAGCGCCGAGATCCGCCAATCGTCCGAATTCGCCATGGATGGTGAGGTGACGGATCGCCTGGAACTGATGAAGCGTTTCGAATTGAACCGCAACCTTGTCAATTTGCTCCACTACGTGACGATCCACATGATGCGGGCCAATGCGTCGGACTACGACGTGGAGAGTGAACGTTGGATTTTGAGCTCGATCGATCAGGCGACCAGCCAGATCGATGCCGCCAGCATCAAACACGTCTCGCCGGTTCTGGAACGTATGGTCAACCGCACGATGTCCATCGTGAACGACATCCTCAATGACCTGCGGGGCGCCGTCGCGGCCTAAGCTCAATCGTCTTCGGGATCGCGCCAGGCGGCGTATTCCTGCTGCGTCTCCGCGCTGGGCGGATAAACCCCGAGGATCGGGCTGCCCGCGCGGATCTTTTCCTTGGCAAAACGCTCATAGCGTTCCTGGACCGGGCCGGCGGCGGCGATCTCCGCCGCCAATTCCCGAGGGATCACGACCACGCCGTCGCTGTCGGCCTTGATGATATCCCCCGGAACAACCGCCACGCCGCCACAGCCGATTTTGGTATTCATGTCACCCGCCGCCAAGCCGACGATATGGGCCGGCGCCGCCGGGCCGGTGGCGTATAGCGGCAGGCCCACGGCAATCGCTTCCTCGGCATCGCGCACGCCGCCGTCGGCGACAACCCCGGCGACGCCCCGGGCCTTCAGCCGCTCCATGATCAAATCACCCAGCACCGCCGTTTCCGCGTCGCGCCGGGCGTCGATCACAAGCACGGCCCCCTCGGGCACTTCCTCGATCGCGTGGCGCGGCACATAGCCCTCCGCGCCCAGAACCTCCGGCGCGGACAGATCCTCACGTGCCGGAATGAAACGCAAAGTGAAAGCCTGGCCCAACAACGGCATCGCCGGACCGTTCATCGGCCGCACCCCCGACATGACGACGCGCCGCAGGCCTCGCTTCAACAACTGCATCGATACGGTCGCGACCGAGATGCGTTCCAGGTTGCGGCGTGTTTCGGCGTCCATGATCGAGATTCCTCCATTGTCCTTTGGCCGCGATCTTAGCGGGCAAGCGGCCCGCCGCCAGGGAAAATCGGTGACGCCCGGGCCTGAAAGGACTATATCAAGGCAATGGAAACCTTCTTCACCATCCTGATGATTATCGCCATGGCGCTGACGCTGCTGGTGCTGTTCATTGGCATCGGCGCTTTCGCCGTGGGTGGAAAGTTCAACGCGAAATATTCCAACAAACTGATGCGGGCCCGCGTGCTGATGCAGGGCCTGGCCATCATCCTGTTCGCGACGCTGATGCTGCTGTTCGGCAAATAGCGCGGCGAACGGCGGAAGGATACACCCTTGGTCACCCTGACGAAGATTTACACCCGAGGCGGCGACGGGGGCGAAACCTCGCTCGGTTCCGGCGACCGTATCGCCAAGCATGACCTGCGTGTCGCGGCCTACGGCACCGTGGACGAAACCAATTCGGTTATCGGCTTGGCGCGTCTCTATACCGGCCCAACCGGCCAGGACGCGAACGCCGATGCGGACGCCATGCTCAGCCGCATACAGAACGACCTGTTCGACATGGGCGCCGACCTGTGCACGCCGGAAAACGGCAAACGATCCGAAGGCGCCTTGCGCATCGTCGAATCGCAGGTTTTGCGGCTGGAACAGGAAATCGACGCCATGAACGCCGATCTGCAGCCGCTGACATCCTTCATTCTGCCTGGCGGTCGGGCTGCGGCAGCGCATCTGCATCATGCCCGCACGGTGTCCCGACGGGCCGAGCGCCTGATCACAGAACTGGCCGCCCGCGACGAGGTCAACGCCCAAGTCGTCAAATATATCAACCGCCTATCAGATCACCTGTTTGTCCTGGCGCGGCATTTGAACGACAACGGACGGGCCGACGTGTTATGGGCGCCGGGCGCCAACCGCTAGGCCTGCCATCCCGTTGGGGAACCAAGCGATCCGCCTTTAATACCCTAGGCCGAAGGCCACTTGACCGCCCCTGGGGGGAGCCCTATTGTGCGAGTGCGAACGGCCCTTTACCGACAAAAAGATCGGTCCCGGGCGGTTCGTAGCGGAGTGTGGAGATTAAAATATAATGTCAGATAGACTGAAAAAGATCGGCGTCATCGGCGCCGGCCAGATGGGTAGTGGCATCGCGCATGTCTGCGCCCTTGCCGGGCGTGGCGTATATCTGCTGGACGTCAGCGAAGAAGCCTTGGAACGCGGCTTGAGCGGGATCGAACACGGCATGAGCCGCCAAGTCGATCGCGACATCATCTCGGCCGACGACATGAAAGCCGCCATGGCGCACATCCAGACCGGAACCGATTACGCCGGGATGCAGGAATGCGACTTGGTGATCGAGGCCGCGACGGAAGACGAGGAAGTCAAAAAATCGATCCTGCGCGCGCTCGCCGACCACCTGAAGGACACGGCGATGATCGCGACCAACACGTCGTCGATTTCGATTACCCGCCTCGCCGCCCAGACCGACCGGCCCGAGCGCTTCGTCGGCATGCACTTCATGAACCCGGTTCCGCGCATGGAACTGGTCGAATTGATCCGCGGCATCGCAACCAACGAAGAAACCTTCGCCGAAATCCGCGAATTGACCATTGCCCTGGGCAAGAAGCCGGTCAACGCCGAGGATTTCCCGGCCTTCATCGTCAACCGCATCCTGTTGCCGATGATCAACGAAGCCATCTACACCCTGTACGAAGGCGTCGGCTCGGTCGAAGCCATCGACACCGCCATGCGCCTGGGCACCCGTCATCCGATGGGTCCGCTGGAATTGGCCGACTTCATCGGCTTGGATACCTGCCTGGCGATCATGCACGTGCTGTACGACGGCCTGGCCGACAGCAAGTACCGCCCGTGCCCGCTGCTGGTGAAGTATGTGGAAGCCGGCTGGCTGGGTCGCAAGACTGGCCGTGGGTTCTACGACTATTCCACGGACGTGCCCGTTCCGACGCGCTGATCGCTTCGGCTCGGATAGAGAATTCGGCGAACCCCGGCCCTTGGCCGGGGTTTCGTCGTTTAGAGGGTCATCGATCCGATAGGATCAGTCGTCGCCGGGCGCCGGCTTGGCGGCCGAGACCAGGCCCAATTCGACCCGGGCTTCGTCCAACATGGACTTGGTGATCTGATCGTCTTCCGACCAGCGGGAGGCGAAATCCGCATTCTCCAAGCTGTCGGCGTCGACCACCACGCGCTTGATACCGACTTGGACAATGGCCCGGGTGCAGTCGGCGCAGGGCAGATGGGTGACGTAGATCGTGCAACCCTTCAACGCCATGCCCATGCGCGCCGCGTTGTAAATCGCGTTGCGCTCCGCATGTTCGGTCCATTTGTATTTCAGGGGGCGGGAATGGCGATCCTCGACCTCGTCGTCTATGGCGCGGGGGAACCCGTTGAAGCCATAAGGGCCCGGCGTCTTGTCATCACCGACGATCACCGCGCCGACGCGGGTCGACCGATCCTTGGACCAGGTCGCGACCTCCTTCGCCAGCCGCAGAAAGCGGATATCCCATTTGTCGCTCATCGATCGCTCCCCATT
>CAXGUG010000029.1:0-36548 GCA_964012715.1 uncultured Rhodospirillaceae bacterium
AATCCCATCAGGCCCAAATTCACGCCGCCGATGACGCCGTGGTAATGGGCCGGGGTGCGGGTGTCGGCGCCATCGACGAACAGGCCCAGGAACCCGCCCAGGAAAAACACGCCTAAGGACAGGAACAGGGCACGGCGGGCAAGGGCCGCCCGTGCCGGGTCGGCGTCGCTTGTCGAAGATGCGCCGCCGAACAGGATCGCCGCCGCCATAACAACCGGGGCCGGGGCCAGCAGGTATTGCAAGTTGGTGAAGGCGACCGTCTGTTCGGGGCTGAACGCCGGGAAGATCGCGTAAAGGGCCGGTCCGATCAGGGCGAACAGGAACAGCGCCCCGATGGCGCCGAAGAACAGCCCGCTTTTCGGCTGCCGCCCGGCCAAGCCGGACAGCGCGTACCAGGCGGTCAGCATCAAGCCTGTGTTGACGAACTGCAGCACATGGCCGCCGCCCCAGAACAGGCGTTCGTTCAATTCCACCGTCGCCGGCTCACCCGAGGCCAGATTGAAGGTCACGGCCAGGCAGGCGAAGGCCGCGACATAGATGCCGGAGACCAGGACCACGGCCTTGCCTTCGGGGCCCGGCGGGTTGACGCGGCGGATCAGGGCCGCGACCAGACGCAGGATCACGAACATCACGCCCATGAACAGGAACACCAGGCCCAGGTAATAAAGAGGGTCGAGAATCGCCGGGACGTAGTTGTTCAGCGACGGGATGGTGTCATGCTTCAGGGCCGGGGCCATCAACAGGATTTCCGCCGCCGCGACCATCCACACGGCGGATCGGCCGGTCGACCGGCCGCGGGTGCGCCCGTCATCCAGGTGATAGGTCGCCGCCGCCGCCAACGCGCCCAGGATGCAAAGGAACCAGACCACGAAGGAATAAACGACGTGGATCACCAAACCTTTTTCGAAGAATCGCAGCGGCCAGGGAATGATCTGTTCCGTGCCCGGCACGCGGGAAACGGCCAGGAACAGGGCGAACGCCCCGGCGATGGCCAGGGCGGCCAGGCCCAGCAGCAACCAGGCGCGGATTTCCCAGCGGGCATCGGGGCCCAATCGGGCGGCGGTCAGGGCGGATGCGGTTTGCGCTTGTTCGGTCATCTGGGATTCGCTGCTTACGATCCGGTGTAGGGATACAGATGAACGGCCATCACATAGACGACCACGCCGGAAATGCCGACATACATCCACAGCGGCCAAACCCAGCGGGCGAGGGCGCGGTGGCGCTCGAACTGCCCGGTCAGGGCGCGCCAGAAAGTCATGGGAACCAACGGCGTGATGGCGATCGCGCCGATCACGTGGACGATCAGGATCGTGAAGTAGATCGGGCGGATCATGCCTTCGCCGCCGAACTTGGCGAAACCGGAATTGAGCTTGTAGATCACGTAGACGACCAGGAACGCCGCGGAAGCCGCCGCCGCGCAAAGCATCATCGCACGGTGCTTATCCTTGGCCCCTTGCTTGATGAAGATGTAACCGACCGTCATGAAAACGACGGACAGAGCATTGAACCCGGCGATCAGGTGGGGGAGGTCCTGAATGGTCATGATGGCGCGGCCCGCTTACCGGGTGACCATGTGAAACCAGAACAAAGCGTATAGCGACACGGCGACGACGCCGAGCAACGCTCCCATCTGCCAATTCTTCATCATCCTGCGTTCCTTGTCTGTGGCCTTGCCTGTTGGCCTTGCTTCCTTGCACCGCCGTTCCGGGCGGTTGGGATGGAGCGCCGCGGCCCTTTGGGACGGCGCGCATCATCCAGATCGAACCTCAGGGGCGGAAAATCAAGGCTATTGGCCCATTTGTCCAGGGTAAAAAAGCCTTTGCAACGCCGCTGCGGGATGGTAGCTAAGACACCGCGTCTCCCCGGCGGTGCGGCATCATTGCGCGCGGTCGGGTGCAGGCATAACGGGTTAAGAAACAAGGGCATAACGGATTAAACGCTTTTCGTGTGTAAATCCAAACGCCCGGTAATTTCGGATGAGGACCATGACCTTGAGATTGCACGCCCTGTTCACGGGAGCCGTACTGACCGTTCTTTCCTTCTGCGCCGGCACGGCCCAGGCGGCGGAAGGCATGGCGAAACCTTGGCAGATGACCTTCCAGGACGCGGCTTCGCCGGTCGCGGAAAAGATCCATTCCTTCCATGACCTTCTGTTCTGGATCATCACGGCGATCACCCTGTTCGTCCTGGCTTTGCTGATCTACGTGATCGTCAAATTCAACGAAAAGGCCAACCCGGTCCCGTCCAAGACGACCCACAACACCTTCATCGAGGTGGTGTGGACGGTCGTCCCGATCATTATCCTGATCGTTGTCGCGGTGCCGTCGTTCAAGCTGCTCTTCTATATGGATAAGCACGAGAACCCGGACATGACCCTGAAGGTCACCGGCCATCAGTGGTATTGGTCTTATGAGTATCCCGACAACGGCGCGTTCAAGTTCGACAGCCAGATGGTCGCCACGGAAGACCTGAAGCCCGGTCAGCCGCGCCTTCTGACCGTCGACAACATCGTTGTCCTGCCGGTCGACACCAACGTCCGCATTCTGCAGACCTCCGACGACGTGATCCACAACTGGGCCATGCCTGCGCTGGGCCTGAAGATGGATACGGTTCCGGGCCGCACCAACGAAAACTGGGTCCGTATCACCAAGACGGGCGACTACTACGGTCAGTGCTCGGAGCTTTGCGGTGTCGGGCATGCCTATATGCCGATCCACATCAAAGCGGTGTCCAAGGAAGAGTTCGCGGCTTGGGTGAAGTCGGCCCAGGCGAAATACGCCGACTCGATGCCGGCTCCGGCCATGGGGGACGCGCCGGTCAAATTGGCCCAAGCCAAGAACTGATTTGGCAGGGCTGTAGGAATTCATAAGGAAAGATTCGGCCTGCTGCGGCGGCCGGAAATCAACGGAGCGAAATGAGGTTAACCCATGGCCAGTGAAGCGACCGCCCACGCCGGGCACGACGATCACAACCACGCCCCCAAGGGCATCGGCCGGTGGCTGTATTCCACCAACCACAAGGACATCGGTACCCTGTACATGGTTGCCGCGATCTTCGCCGCGATCCTGGGCGGTGTGGCGTCCTGGCTGATCCGTCTGGAGTTGGCGGAACCGGGCATCCAGTTCATCGCCGACGCGCACTTCTATAACGTGCTGGTCACGGCGCACGGCTTCCTGATGATCTTCTTCTTCGTCATGCCCGCGCTGATCGGCGGTTTCGGCAACTGGTTCGTGCCGCTGATGATCGGCGCGCCGGACATGGCCTTCCCGCGCATGAACAACGTGTCGCTGTGGCTGCTGGTCGCTTCGATCATCCTGCTGCTGCTGTCCGGTATCATCGGCGGTGGTGCCGCTACCGGCTGGACCGTCTATCCGCCGTTGTCGAGCATCGATTTCAGCCCGTCCATGGCCGTCGACTTCGCCATCTTGTCGCTGCACGTGGCGGGTGCTTCGTCGATCCTGGGCGCGATCAACTTCATCGTCACGATCCTCAACATGCGGGCCCCGGGCATGACCCTGCACCGCATGCCGCTGTTCGTCTGGTCGATGCTGATCACCGCTTTCCTGCTGGTTCTGGCCCTGCCGGTCCTGGCTGGTGGCCTGACCATGCTGCTGACCGACCGTAACTTCGGTACCGCCTTCTTCGTTCCGGCAGGCGGTGGTGACCCGATCCTGTGGCAGCACCTGTTCTGGTTCTTCGGCCACCCGGAAGTCTACATCATGATCGTGCCGGCCTTCGGCATCATCTCGCAGATCGTTTCGACCTTCTCCAAGAAGCCGGTGTTCGGCTATCTGGGCATGGCCTACGCCATGGTTTCGATCGGCTTCATCGGCTTCGTCGTTTGGGCCCACCACATGTATGCGGTCGGCCTGAACGTGGAAACGCGGGCCTACTTCGTGGCGGCGACAATGGTTATCGCCGTGCCCACGGGGGTTAAGATCTTCTCGTGGATCGCGACCATGTGGGGCGGCTCGCTCCGCTTCGATACGCCCATGCTCTGGGCCGTCGGCTTCATCTTCCTGTTCGTGGTCGGTGGCGTGACGGGCGTCGTTCTGGCCAACGCCGGTGTCGATATGGCCTTCCACGATACCTACTACGTGGTTGCGCACTTCCACTACGTGCTGTCGCTGGGCGCGGTGTTCGCGATCTTCGCCGGCTGGTACTACTGGATCGGCAAAATGTCCGGCCGTCAGTATCCGGAAGGCCTGGGCCGCCTGCACTTTTGGGTGACCTTCGTCGGCGTCAACCTGCTGTTCTTCCCGCAGCACTTCCTGGGTATGGCCGGTATGCCGCGCCGTTATCAGGATTATCCGGACGTCTATGCCGGTTGGAACATGGTGTCGTCGATCGGTGCCGCCATCACCATCCTGGGCACGCTGATCTTCTTCGTCGTGCTGTGGCGGACGCTGTCCTCGGGTAAGCCCGCGGAAGCCAATCCGTGGGGTGAAGGTGCCACGACCCTGGAGTGGACCGTGCCGAGCCCGGCGCCGTTCCACACCTTCGAGGACGTGCCCGACATGACCGGGAAGCTCGAGGCCCACTAAGGGCCTCGGCGAACCGGTACGCGGTAAACCGAACTGGCAACGAGGACCGAAGCGGTGTCTAGGCAACCACGTAATTCCCGCAATCTGCGTACAGCCGGCGTGCTGTTCGCGGTCGTGGGCGGCATGGTCGGCCTGTCCTATGCGGCGGTCCCGTTGTACCAGCTGTTCTGTCAGGTGACGGGTTTCGCGGGCACCACCCAGGTGGGTGACGCCAAGGATATGCCTAAGGCGATTTCCAACGAACGCGTCACCGTGACGTTCGATGCGAATGTCGCCCGGAACCTCAATTGGCGGTTCCGGCCCGAGCAGCAGAAAATGGTTTTGCGCGCGGGCGAGCCGGCGCTGGCGTTCTATTCTGCGACCAACGACGAGTCCAAACCGGTTACCGGTACGGCCAGCTTCAACGTGACGCCGTACAAGGCGGGCATCTATTTCACCAAGGTCGAATGCTTCTGCTTCACCGAGCAGACGCTCCAGCCCGGCCAGCAGGTGGACATGCCCGTGCAGTTCTACGTCGATCCGGAGCTGTTTACCGATCCGGATACCAAGGACGTCCACGATATCGTGCTGTCCTATACCTTCCATCGGGCCGCCGATGCGGCCTCTTCCGATCAGAAGACCAGCGCTGTCGCCAAGGGTGACAAGCGTTCGGGGGGCTGAGCGGCTTTATAATTCAAGGCATTCGGGAGCTTCGGTTCCCCGAGGAACGACCAAAGGGAGTAAATAAGAATGGCGAGTGGCGGTAATCACCCCTTCCATATGGTGGAGCCGAGCAAGTGGCCGCTGACCGCGTCGGTTGCGGCGCTGGTTTTGGCGACGGGCGCGATTTGGTTCATGCACGGCGGTCCGTGGTACATGATGGGCGTCGGCTTCGTGATCCTGTTCTACACCTTCTACGGCTGGTGGAAGGACGTGGTCGCGGAAAGCCTGACCCGCAAGCTTCACACCGACGTCGTGGCCCATGGCCTGCGCGTCGGCATGTTGCTGTTCATTGCTTCCGAAGTGATGTTCTTCGTCGCTTTCTTCTGGGCCTTCTTCCACGCCAGCGTGCCGTTCCTGTCGAACGTCGCGACCGTTCCTTGGCCGCCGGAAGGCATCGTGCCCTTCAACCCGTGGAACATTCCTTTCCTGAACACGCTGATCCTGCTGACCTCGGGCGCGACCTGCACGGTTGCCCACCATGCGATCCGCCAGGGCGACAACAAGGTCGCGGGCCGTTGGTTGCTGTACACGGTGATCCTGGGCCTGATCTTCTCGTGCTTCCAGGCTTACGAATATCACCACGCCGCATTCGGCCTGAAGGACGGCATCTATCCGTCGGCCTTCTATCTGGCGACCGGCTTCCACGGCTTCCACGTGATCGTGGGGACGACCTTCCTGATCGTCTGCATGTTCCGCGCCTGGAAGGGGCACTTCCTGGCTGAAAAGCATGTCGGCTTCGAAGCCGCCGCTTGGTACTGGCACTTCGTCGACGTGGTCTGGCTGTTCCTGTTTGTCTCCATCTATTGGTGGGGCAAGGGCAACGCGACCCAGCTGCTGTAAGCTGTCGGCAAGCCTTTGGTTTTGGAAACGCTCCCCACCCGGTGGGGAGCGTTTTCTTTTTGAGCATCGCTTAGGCGCACCCCTGGCATTCCGGTGCATCGGGCACTATGTTGATTTCACGCATTCAGGCTGTAGAACGCTAGGAGCCCTTGATGAGCGAATCCCCCGCTACTCCATCGTCCGCCCCCTATGACGACGAAGGTTGGACGCCCGTGAAGCGCGGCATGACCGGTAAATGTCCGCGCTGCGGCGAGGGACGCTTATTTACCGGCTATCTGAAGGTTGCCGATACCTGCGGCCATTGCGGGATGAGCTTTCGCGGCCATGACACGGGCGATGCCTTGGTGGTGCCGATCCTGTTGGTGATCGGCGGGATCATCGTTGGTTTCGCCCTGTGGCTGGAGGTCGCGTTCGAGCCGCCGGTCTGGGTCCATCTGTTGTTGTGGATTCCCATCGGCACCGCTTTGGTTCTGGGCGCGATGCCGCCCCTAAAGGGCATGTCGATCGGCCTTCAATACAAATACCGCTCGACCGAGGAAGAAGCCCGCCCCGGCGGCATCTAGGCACGGTTAAGGCCTCGGTAAAGCCTGTTCCCTAGAATGCCCCCAGGTATTCAAACGACGGATCGGGGGGCACGCGTGTCAGCGACGTTTTTCCTTCATGTCGGGTTACAGCGCTGCGCATCGACCTTGATCGAGCATGCGTTCCTGGACCCTCAGCACCACGTATCCCAGCAGCTGCGGCAGGCGGGGGTCGAGCCGTTGCTCGACCTGCATCTGTACCTGCGTGACCACCGCGCCGATGCGTTTTGGACGGATGCCTTCGTCGCTGACCTGCGGGCGAACCACATGCCGCCGGCAAATGGCAACGTGGGTGGCTACTTCCTGACGGAAGAGGGATTGTCGGCGACCTGGTTGGAATCAGGGCCGGGTATCGATGTCGCCGGCCGGGCGCACTGCTTGGCGGCGCTGTTAGTGGGGTTCGACGCGCGAATCCTGATGCTGGTCCGGGACCAGGCGTCGTTCGTACGCTCGCTTTATGCGCTGCATCTCCAGAACGGCGGGCAGCTTGGTTTTGCCGAATTCGTTAAGGGCATTCCGCAAAGCGCCTTGGACTGGCACTCGCTGGTCGGATATTTCGTCGATGCCTTCGGTGCCGGGGCCGTACAGGTCGTTCCCTACAACGCGGAGTGTTTCCAGGCGCAGACCAGCCCCTACCCAGGGTTCGTCAGCGCCCTGCAGGGCCTGATGGGTGTGGCGGAGCCGACCGAAGTGCCGCGTAATCATCTCTACAATCCGAGCATCAAAACGCCGTTCTTGCCGATGCAACTGTCCGCCAATCGGACGGTTCCATCCGAGATCGCGGGCGCGGTCAGCGACCTGTTACGCTCCGGCGTGACCGAGCCTGTGGCGATCATGCGCGATATCCGGGGGCGCTGGGGGCGCGAGGCCGCGGCCGAACTGCGCCAGGCCTTCAATACCGGGATGGTGGCGCAGGCCGCAAATGATGCGGCGGGCTTCGATGACACGGCGGCGACGGCCTTCCTGGCCCGTTATGCGGACAGCAATCGGGCGATGTTCGCTGCCTTCATGCCCGATTACGACCCGGCTCCGTTCCTGGCGGCTTAGGCCCGGGCGCCAGTCAGCGTCCTCTTGCCCGGACCTGGGCCGGAGGGCAAGGGGCCGAGGCGTAGGAGCAGAATACGCAGCAGCTTCCTTCCTCGGGCGTGATCATCGATCCGCATTCCATGCATTGGTAGTACTGAATGCATTCGGTCAGCGGCATGGCTTCCGTCGCCGGAAAGCCGCAGACCGGGCAGGTCAGCGTGGCAATCTGTGTAATCGGTCCTTCACTCATGATCGCCCCAGGTTACGGCAGATAGCCCAGCAGCCGCCACCAGAAGAAGGTGATCGGCAGCAGCACGACGATGGTCACGAAGGCCAATGCCAGTGTGAAGCGCGTCGCCCGCGCTAGCGAGACATTACCCAGTTGCAGGGCGACCACCAAGGGCGGCACCTGATAAGGCAGGAACATGGTCGAGTAGCCGATGACCAAGGTCATCAGCACGCTGACCAGCGGCAGACCGGTGGCTTGGGCCAGATCCTGGGCGAAAGGCGCCAGCACGGCGGGCACGCTGGGGGCGGTCGCTAGAATGCCGGTGACGGCGCCCAGGCCGATCAAGGCGGCGAAGTTCTGTGCCGGATGCCCCGGTTCGACCGGAAGATGCGGCAACAGGGCCTTGCCCAAAGCGGTGCCCAGGCCGCTCGAGACGATGATCGCCGCGACCGACAGAATGGCGGCGATATAGATGATCGAAGCCGTATTGAACTTGGTCGCGAAGTCTTCCTTCGATACCAGCCCGACGCCCGGCAACAGGCAGATCACGCCGGACCCAAGGGCGATCCAGGCCGGTGAAATGCCGTGCAGAAAGTCCAATCCCCAAAGGGTCAGGGTGATGGCGAGAATCCAGGCCAGCACCTTTTCGTCGCGGGTCATGGGCTGCGCCACCGGCGGGGCGGTTCCGTTGCCGTCGTCTCCCCGGTCGGGGAACAAGGCCAATACGGTGAAATACACGGCGACGGCTTTCATCAGGCCGATCACCGGGAAATGCAGCAACAGATAAGCCCCATAGCTGGTGTGCACGCCGTAAAGTGTCTCCGCCGCCCCAGCCAGGACCATGTTGGGCACGTTGGAAGGCAAGATCGCCACGGCGGGCATCCAGGTGCCGCAGGCCGCGGCCATGACCAGGCCGTCGCGGCCCGAGCGACCGGGCGCGAAGCCCAGATGGTCGGCGACGGCCAGGGCGATCGGCACCAGCAAAATGACGCGCCCGACGGTCGACGGCATCAAGAACGACAGAGCCACGCCGACGCAGATCAGCGCCAGCACCTGAGACCGATAGCTGCCCCCGAACAGGCCGGTCATGCGCATCGCCAGCCGCTTGCCCAACCCGGTGCGGTTGACGGCGATACCGACGATCAGCCCGCCCACGGTCAGCCATAGCGCGGTCGAGGCCCAACCGGCGAAGATCACTTCCGGCGGAGCGATGGCGATCAGCGAGGCCACGGCGAACAGGGCCAGGCCGGTCACGAACTCGGGCAGCACGCCGGTCGCGAAGAACCCCATGGCGAACACGATCAAGGCCGCGCCGCGCAGGATATGCGGCTCCCAGCCGTCAGGCGTGGGCATCACCATCAAGACGACGGACAGGGTAAACACGGCCAAGGCCGTCCATTTGGGGAAGGTCATTCTGGCGGTAAGAAAAGGCATAGGTCCTCCAACACGCCCCCCAGCATGCGACTTCAGGCTTTTACCGGTCCGACGCCCCGCGGAAAAGCATGTTATCGCCACGGAACGCTTGCTCGACCCGTGGCGCATATTAAAAAAGGACGTTACACTCGCCCTGCCGACATCCACAGCCGGAGCCTGGCCGCATGTCCAAGACCACCACCCGCCCGCCCCGCCGGAAAGCCGACAAAAGCACGCCCGAAATGAAGGCCCCCATTGAAACGCCGTTCACCAGCGCGGAAGAGGCCGAGCGCGCCGCCCAGGCGCTGCACGACCGTTGCCAGCGCATCATGCGTCAGTTCTGGGAACATCAAGTCGACCAGAAAGGCTTTCAGATTCCCGATCCCATGGTCGTCGGAAAGGCGTTTTTCGAACTGGGCGCCGCGATGCTGTCCGACCCGGCCAAGCTGGCCGAGGCGCAATCGAAGCTATGGCAGGGCTATGCGGAATTGTTCGAGCAGGCGTCCAAGCGGCTGAGCGGCGAAGAGGCCAAGCCCGTCGTCGAGCCGTCGCGCGAGGACAAGCGCTTCAAGGACGAGATCTGGTCGGAGAACGTTCTGTACGACACCTTGAAGCAATCCTACCTGCTGACGTCGAACTGGGTGCAGGAAGCGGTTCGCGATGTCAGCGGCCTCGACCCACAGACCAAGGCCAAGGCCAATTTCTACACCCGGCAGTGGGTCAACGCCCTGTCGCCGACCAATTTCGCCGCGACCAACCCCAAGGTTCTTGAGCACACGCTGGAAACCAAGGGCGAGAACTTGGTCAAGGGACTGGACAATCTGTTGGAGGATCTGGAGCGGGGCGAGGGCCGCCTGCGCATCACCATGACCGACGACAAGGCCTTTACCCTGGGCAAGAACGTCGCGACCACGCCGGGCAAGGTCGTGTTCCAGAACGACCTGATGCAGTTGATCCAGTACGCGCCGACGACGGAAAAGGTCGCCAAGCGTCCGCTGCTGATCGTGCCGCCGTGGATCAACAAGTTCTACATCCTCGACCTGCAACCCAAGAACTCGCTGATCAAATGGGCGACCGACCAGGGCCATACGGTGTTCGTGATTTCCTGGGTCAATCCGGATGAGAAGCTGGCCCAGAAGTCGTTCGACGACTACATGCTGCAGGGCCCCCTGGCGGCCATGGACGCGATCGAAGACGCCACCGGCGTCGATAGTGTCAATATCATCGGCTATTGCATCGGCGGTACGCTGACGGCCTCGACCCTGGCCTATATGGCGGCCCAGCCCAAGGGCGCGAAGCACGGCGCCCATCGCGTCGCCTCGGCCACGTTCTTCACGACCATGACCGATTTTTCCGATCCGGGGGAACTGGGCGTGTTCATCGACGAGGAACAGCTGGAGCTTTTGGAACGTCACATGACGGACAAGGGCTACCTGGAAGGCGCGCATATGAGCCAGGTGTTCAACATGATGCGCGACAACGACCTGATCTGGTCGTTCGTGGTCAACAATTACCTGTTGGGCCGCGAGCCGATGGCGTTCGACCTGTTGTTCTGGAACGCCGACAACACGCGCATGCCCGCGATGATGCACGGCCTGTACCTGCGCAAGATGTATCACGAGAACAAGCTGGTGGAGCCGGGCGGCATCACCCTGGCCGGGACGCCCATCGACCTGACCAAGATCAAGACGCCGATCTATATGCTGTCGACCCACGACGACCATATCGCGCCGTGGAAATCGACCTATGCGGCGACGCAGCTTTATTCCGGGCCGGTTCGCTTCGTGCTGTCGGCCTCGGGCCATATCGCGGGCGTCATCAATCCGCCGGTGGCCAACAAGTATTGCTATTGGACCAACGACAAGACGCCCACGGACCCGGATCAGTGGATCGACGGGGCCGAACGGCACGAAGGTTCGTGGTGGCCGGATTGGCAGGAATGGATCAGCGAAAAGTCCGACGGGCAGGTTCCCGCCCGCGTGCCGGGCGACGGCAAGCTGAAGCCGATCGAGGACGCCCCCGGCAGTTACGTCAAGGTCCGCCGGGGCTGAGTTGACGGTTTAGCCGACGGTTCCTTCGGCGATGCCGTTCTCGGCCGCTTTGGCTTTCTTCTTCAAATCCGCGATCTGCCGCGCCAGGTCGTCCGGCGTGACGTCGCCGCGTCCGGGCGTCAGGTGCAGGGCGGCGATCGAGACGGACAACAGGGGGAACGTGCGCTCCACCCCGGCGCGGTCCTTGGCGACGATGCCGCCCGCTTCGCGGGCGTCCTTGTCATAGAAGGTTTCGACCTGATCGCGAAAGGCTTCGCGAAGCTCGGCGATGCGCTCGCCCACGCGGTCCAAGTTCATGTCCCGCCATCCAGCGAAGAAGTCATCCCCGCCGATATGGCCCAGGAACGCGCCGTCCGAAACGAAAGCTTTTTTCATCAGTTCGGCGAACAACAGGATCGCCCGGTCGCCCTGGCGGAAGCCGTAGGCGTCGTTGAACGGCTTGAAGTTGTCGAAATCGAAATAGGCGATCACCGCTTCCGCCCCGGCGTCGGCGACGATGTCGGTTACGTACTCGACCACCATGTGGTTGCCCGGCAGCTTGGTCAGGGGGTTGGCGTCGCGGGCGATGGCCAGATGCTTTTCGTTGACGACCTGAAGCAATGACGACGCGGTCAGGAACCCGACGTAGCGTAGGTTCTCGACCACGATGATGCCTTCCTTGGTCCCCGACAGGGAGTATTTCTCCAGCACTCGTTCGGCGTTGTCGTGAATGTCGGCGACGGGGCAGGGGCGGACGAATTCGTTAAGGTGGCGTTTGTAGGAAACGTTGGCCAACAGGTCCTTGCCGTAGCGGGAATAGGTGAAGTCCTTCAGGTCTTCCTCGCGGATGATGCCCATCGGCTCGTCCATGTCGTCGACCACGGGAAAGAACGTCATGTTCTTGTGCTCGCGGAAATGCTCGAACGTTTCCATCAGGTTCGAGCTGCTGCGCACGGCGGGCGGAACCGACAGCTCCTGATCGATGAAACGGCGGTCCGTATCGTCCTTGCGCAGATCGCGGGCGCGGGGATAGACCGATTTCAGGCCGCCGGTATCGGTCAGGGGGCGCTCGACGAAATAGCCCTGGATCAGGTTGCAGCCCATTTCCTTGCAGGTCAGCATTTCCTTTTCCGTCTCGACCCCTTCGGCGATGACGGTGATGCCGATGGTTTGGGCAAGGCCGACGATCTGCGACACGAACAGCTTTTTCATCCGATCCTGTTCGATCCCGGAAATGAAGAAGCGGTCGATCTTGATGTAGTCGGGGTTCTGTTCGTACAGCAGCTTCAAGCCCGCGAAACCGGTGCCGAAATCGTCGATGGCGACGCGGAACAGTTCCCGGCGATAGATTTGCGCCAGGGTTTCCGTATTTGTGGTGTCGCGGTCGATCTGGTGCCGCTCGGAAATCTCCAGGCTGATCCTGGACGGTTGCAGGCCCGCGGCATGCGCCGCCTCGACGGTGTCCGTCGTGCGGTGATCCTCGGCCTGAAGGACGCGGTTGTCGATGTTCAGAAACAGACGCGCCGACGGCGGCAGGCCCATCTGCGCGAACAGCTTCATGGCCCGCCCGCGCAGCAAGACTTCGATCTGCTGCAGGATGCCCATGCGGAAGCAAAAGTCGAAGAAGGCGTGGATCGATACGAAGTCCAAATCCTCATGGCCGCGCAACAGCGCCTCGACGCCGTACAATGTGCCTGTGTACGGATCGATAATCGGCTGAAAGGCAAAGCGGGCGTCGTCGCGGGCCCAGGTCAGGAACCGCAAGACGGGATCGCCTGGGGGCGGGGATGCGCGGTCGGGGGTGGTGTCCAAAGTGTGGGCGGCTGGGGTGACGGCCGTGTCCATGTTGCCTACCGAAATCAGATTGGGATGTGGGGTTCGGGGTGGGCCTGCATACGATCAAATATCCGCGGATTTGTTGACGATTCTCGGCAGGACTTGGCAAATGTCCACGCCAATCGCGGGATGACATGAAAACTTCATATCGCCGGGCGTAGCCGCGAAAACAAAAACAAGGCACATCCCCTTCTATTAATTGTCGAATTCCAGCTTCGTTCCGGGCATAGTTCGGCCATGTCTAATGCACCCGCCGTGACCCCTGAAGTTAGCGCGACCGAGGATGCCCGTCGGTTCCAGGCCAATCTGGAGCTGCTGGCGGATATGTCCCGCGATTTCGCGATGTCGCGCGATTTGGAAGCGACCCTGCTGAAGGCCGTTGGGCATATCACCTGTTCCGTCGATGCCGAGGGTGGCGCTTTGTTCCTGTTGGACGAGGCGCAGGAAAACCTGACCTGTCATGCCTGCGTCGGCGCGACCGAGATCACCGGCCTGGTGATCGCCGCCGACAAGGGGATCGTCGGGCGCGTGGTGCAGAACGACCTGGGCGAGATCGTCCGCGACGTTTCGAAAGACCCCAATTTCTTCGGCGGGGTCGATGAGAAAACCGGCTACACCACCAAATCGATCCTCTGCGCACCCCTGACGGTCAAGGATGAGCGGATCGGCGCGATCGAGCTGATCAATAAGCGGGGCGGCGACGGCCTGTTCAGCCCCGATGACCTAAATTTCCTGGAAGCCTTGGCGGCCTCGGCGGCGCTGGCGATCCTCAATGCCCGGCAGGCCGACGCCCTGTTGGAGCAGGAACGGATCAAGCGCGAGCTGGAGCTGGCGCGCGAAATTCAGAGCTCGCTGCTGCCCCAGGCCGCGGACGGAGACGGCGCAATCGCCGGTGTGAACCTGCCCGCGCGCGAAGTTTCCGGCGACTTCTTCGATTATTTTCCGCTGTCCGATGGGCGAATTTGTTTCTGTCTGGGCGATGTCTCGGGCAAGGGCATGAACGCGGCCCTGTTGATGGCCAAGACGGCCAGCCTTTATCGCTGTTTGGGCAAGGCGGTTTTGTCGCCGGGCCGGTTGTTGGCCATGGTCAATCGTGAAATTTGCGAAACGGCGGCCCGCGGCATGTTCGTGACCATGGTCGGGGGCATTTACGATCCCCGCACCGGGGTCGTGACCCTGTCCAATGCGGGGCACGAGCCGCCTTTGCTGTTGTTGCCCGACGGTTCGTTCGAGGCGTTCGAAGCAGAGGGCCCGCCGCTTGGCATTCTGGCCGAGCCGCCGACAAAGGACGGCTATCCGGAAACGGCCATCGACCTGAAGGGTGGAAGCCTCTGGGTGTTCACCGACGGGGTGACCGAGGGATACATCGACGACGCGGGAACGGAGCTTGGCGTCGATGGGGTCAAGCGCTTGTTGTTGGAAACGGACGGGCAGTCTTTGGCGGATCGTTTGGAGGCCGTGGTCGGCACGTTGAAGCCAAGCGACGGCGGGATGCGCGACGATGTGACGCTGTTGGGTATCGCCGACGTTAAGGAACACGATGCGGCGGAAGACAATGGCCCGACCAAGGGGCTGAGTTCGGAAGAGATTGTCTTGGCCATGCGTCTGCCGGCACGGGCGGATCGCCTGCGGGTGATTCGCCAATCGGTGCGCGCGGCCTTGGACTTCCTGACCTGCGACGACGAGATGACCGAACAGGTTATCCTGGCCGTGGACGAAGCCTGTCAGAACGTGGTCCGCCATGCCTATGGCGGGCGCGACGATGGGGAAATCGCCCTGAACTTGCGGCGTGAAGGTGACGACTTGGTCGTCGAGATTCAGGATTTCGCGGCGCCAGTGGATGAATCGGCCCTTAAAGGTCGAGATTTGGACGATATCCGCCCCGGGGGGCTGGGGGTGCATCTGATCAGAACCATCATGGATGAGGTTCAGTTCGTGACGCCTCCCGCCGGGGTGGGTAATCTGTTACAACTGCGAAAGAGGCTACTAATAAAAGCCGATGCTTCTTGAGGGGACCGGACATGAAGCACGAAGTTACCGATGAGGGCGGATCCGTCGTGATCGCCTTTGAGGGCGATATCGACTTACAGACATCGCCCAAGGCGCGGGACGCGCTGTTGGACGCCGTCGGCCGGGGACAGCCGGTGGTGGTCAACCTTGCCGGGGTCGGCTACATCGACTCGTCCGGCGTTGCGTCTCTCGTCGAAGCCTTGCAGACCGCCAAGAAAGGGGGGCAAACCCTGGCCTTGGCCGCGGTCAGCGAGGGCGCCATGCGGGTTTTGAAATTGGCCCGTCTCGACGCCGTGTTCACCATTCATGCCACCGTGGCCGACGCCTTGTAAGGACGCCGCCCGTTAGCCGGAGACACCGCGCGTGACCCCGACCGATACCCGAAACCCAATCGTCGTCATGACCGAACGGATTGGCCGCGCCGTTGTCGCGGGGGTCGAGGAAATCGGCCTGGGCGCGATGATGGTGATCGAAAGCTTCTATTGGCTGATCTTCGGGCGGCGCGAGAAACAGGCCGTGCGCTTCGGCGCGATCGCTGAACAATGCATGGCGATCGGCATCCAAGCCGTGCCGATCATCGCCCTGTTGGCGGCGACCATCGGCATGATGCTGGCGATTCAGGGCATTCACACCCTGCGGATCTTCGGCGCCGAAAGTCGTGTGACGATCGGTATTTCCTTTTCCGTGGTTCGTGAATTCGCGCCGCTGATCACCGGGATCGTGATCGCCGGGCGCTCCGGTTCGGCCCTGGCCGCGCGGATCGGCACCATGAAGATCAATCAGGAAGTCGATGCCCTGTACGTGATGGGCATCAACCCGGTGCGGTTCCTGGTCGTGCCGTCGCTGGTCGCGATGTTGATCATGTTGCCGGCGCTGACCCTGTTTTCCGATTTCGTCGGCCTGTTCTTCGCCGGGGTCTACGTCAACCTGGACCTGGGCATTTCCCTGGCCGCCTACGCGGACGAAACCATCGAACTGCTTAGCGTCGACGACCTGATGCATGGCCTGGGTAAAAGCGTGATCTTTTCGTTCCTCATTGCCGTGATCGGCGTCGTCAACGGGGCCTCGGTCCAGGGCGGTGCCGAAGGCGTGGGTAAAGCCACGACCCGGGCGGTGGTGCAATCGATCTCGGCGATCATCGTCACCGACATGCTGTTCGCCTTCGTGGTGACGCGTTGATCGAAGGGGGAGGGGAATGAGCGACACCGATAACACCGCACCCGACGCCGACGGCCACCGCAATGTGATCGAGGTCCGCGATCTGGTCACCCACTACGGCGACCGGATGATCCTGAAAGGGATTTCGATGGACGTCCGGGCCGACGAGATCATGGTCATCATGGGCGGCTCCGGGTCCGGTAAATCGACCCTGCTGCGCCATCTGATGGCGTTGGAGCATCATACCTCGGGCACGATGCGTATCCTGGGTCAGGACATCGACGAGCTGTCGGGGGTCGAACTGGTCGAACTGCGCCAAAAGCTGGGCGTTGCGTTTCAGGGCGGGGCGTTGTTTTCATCCATGACCGTGGGTGAAAACGTCATGCTGCCGCTGTTCGAGCATACCAAGCTCGACCGCAAGACCATGGAAATCATGACCCGCATGAAGCTTCAGGTGGTGGAGCTGGGCGGGTTCGAAAACCTGATGCCGTCGGAGCTGTCGGGCGGGATGATCAAGCGCGCGGCCTTCGCCCGGGCCATCGTAATGGACCCCAAAATCCTGTTCTGCGACGAGCCGTCGGCGGGCCTGGATCCGGTCGTGGCCTCGCAGTTGGACGATTTGATCCTGCTCCTGCGCGATGCCCTGGGCATGACCGTGGTCGTCGTGACCCATGAACTTGAAAGTGCGTTCAAGATCGCCGACCGCATCACCGTGCTGGACCGGGGGCACATCCTGTTCATCGGCACGCCGGATGAACTGCGTGCCAGTGACAATCAACGAATTCAGAACCTGTTGAACCGTGTGGCGGAAGACGACGCCATGGATGCCGATACCTATTTGAACCGGCTGACGGGCGAAACGCCCGCCTATCGGCCGCTGTAAAGCCAAGACGCGAGAGTCGAGACGTGAGAAGCAACAAGATTAATTACCTGATGGTCGGAACCTTCGTGATCCTGATGCTCGCGGGGTTGATCGTAGCCCTGTCGGTCCTGACCGGGCGCACGGGATCGACCGACGCCTATCACGCCTATTACAGCAACGTCACCGGGGTGAAGTTCGGAACCCAGGTCGTCTACGAAGGCTATCCGATCGGCCAAGTCGAAACGGTTACGCCGGAACCCAGCAAGGGCGGCATGCGGTTCCGCGTCGATTTCGAGGTTCAGGAAGGCTGGAAAATTCCCAAGGACAGCAAGGTCGCGATCGCCGCGCCGGGCCTGTTGGCGGCGGTGACCTTGAGCATCTCCGCAGGCGCAAGCCCCGATGCCTTGGCCCCCGGCGCGGAGCTTACCGCGGTCGAAGGCGGCGATATCTTCGCCGTCGTCTCATCTGTCGCGGAGAAACTCGGCGGGCTCAGCGACAACAGCATTCAGCCGCTTTTGGCCAGCGTGCAAAAGGCCGTCGAAAGCGCCAACCGTCTGCTCGACGATCATGGCGCAGCCTTGGCCGGTGATTTGAAACAGGTGATCGGCGACGTTTCGCTACTGGTCGCCGACGTCAGCCGCCGCATTCCGGCAGTGATCGACAATATGGAATTGATCGGGGCCGACGTGAAGTCGTTCAGCAACGAGCTCAAGGCCGCGGGCACGCCGGAAAACCGCAAGCTGGTGGAAGATACCTTGGCGAGCCTGAACGGTGCGACCAAGGATGCCCGCAGCGCCATGGCCAATGGCGAGAAGCTGATGGTCAGCCTGAACGGGATGGTCAGCAAAGACGACGGCGATCTGCGCCGGACGTTGAAAGACGCCCGTTACGTGGTCGGCAGCCTTGCCCGGCGGATCGATGCCATCAATGAAAACCTGGAAGGCATGTCGCGGAATATGTTGGAATTCTCGCGGCAGATCAGGCAAAGCCCCGGCCTGCTGTTGAACAGTAAGCCGGTTACCGACGAGGCCCAGCCGAAATGAAGAATATTCTGATCTCTCGCATCTGTGCGCTCGTGCTTGTCGCCGGTCTGGCGGCTTGCGGCGGAAACGCCACTGTGCCGGAAAATCATTTCTACCGTTTGGAAGTCGCCGGGCCGGAAACGCCGGGCAAGCGGATTATTCCAGGCGTGCTGGAAGTCGACCGCCTTCTGGCGGCGGGTGAATTGACCCAGCGCGCGATCGTCTATCGGCACGATGACAACCCGCTGCAGTTGAAGGTCTATCACTATCATTTCTGGAACGAGCCGCCGGGCGTGCTGCTGCAGGCCGAATTGGTCAGCTACCTGCGCGCATCGGGTGTTGCCGACAAGGTTCTGACGCCTGAAATGCGGGCTCAGCCCGATTTCTCGATCACTGGCCGCGTCGAAAAGCTGGAACGCGTCGTCGGCGGCAAGAACGCCGGCGTTATCGAGATGAACCTCGTTCTGCGCCGCGTTCAGGACGGTAAGGTTCTGGTCGCCAAGACCTATAGCCGTACCTTTACGCCCAAGGACGACGATCTGACCTCGCTGATCAAAGGCTTCAGCACGGCCACCCGCGATATCTTCAAGACCTTCGTGACCGACATTGCCGCGCAAATCTGATTCCGCCAAGGGGCGGCATGGTCGGCGTGGGCGGCATGGCGGCGCGCGCCGGCGCTCAGCCGCGCAGAGCTTTACCGAAACGCTGCAGACGACGGTCACCGCCCTGGCGGCGCAGGGCGACGGCGTTGCCGAGGCGCCGGACGGTCGGCGGCTGTTCATCCCCCTGACCCTGCCGGGTGATGTGGTGGAGGTCGCAGTCGGTCCCGCCCGGGGCGACGGGTTCGAGGCCCGGGTCGAGAAATTCATCGAACAGGCCCCGCGCGAACCCGCCTTTTGCCCCTATTTCCAGGCCTGCGGCGGATGTTCGGTACAGCACGTTCCCATTGCCGATTATCGGGAATGGAAACGGGATATCCTGGTTCAGGCCCTATCGCGACGAGGACTGACGCCCGAAGTCTTGGACCTGGCAACAGTGCCCAACGACACCCGTCGTCGGGTGACCTTTCAGGTCGAACGCCGGGGTGGCAATAAGATTTTGCTGGGCTTCAAGGAGCGCCGGGAAAACCGAATTGTCGATATCGCGTCCTGTCCGCTGCTGGTCCCGGAACTGAATGCCTTGGTGCCATCCTTGCGCGAACTGGCCGCCAAGATGCTGCAGCCGACCGAGACGGCGCGCATGGCCCTGGCCCGCGTGGTTGGCCCGGATGGCCCGGCCTTGGACCTGGTGGTCGAGCGGGACCGCGAACCGGATTTGGCGACGCGCGAAGCCTTGGCGGACTTCGCCCAGACCTCGGGCGCGGCGCGCATTTCCTGGCGGGGCGCTGATGGCGCGGTTGAACCGGTCGCACATATCGCTTCGGTTGCGGCGTCGTTCGAGCCAGCGGTGGTGGAATTGCCGCCCGGCGGCTTTATGCAGCCGACCGCCGAGGGCGAGGAAATCCTGCGGGACGCAGTTGTCGCCGGTGCCAAGGGGGCGGAGCGGATTGCCGAACTGTATTCCGGTGCCGGGACCTTCACCATGGCCCTGGCCAAAATCGCCCATGTTTATGCCGTGGACGGCGACCCGGCCCTGAGCCGCGCCTTGTCCACCGGGGCGGGGCGTTCGCGCATGGGCGGCCGGGTGACGGTGGAAACCCGCGACCTCGCGGCGCGGCCCCTGCTGCCGGGCGAATTGGAAGGGTTCGATACGGTGGTTCTGGATCCGCCGCGGGCTGGCGCGCTACGTCAAGTGGAGCAGATCGTCGCCACGCCGGGGGTGCGCCGGGTGGTGATGGTGTCTTGCAACCCGCAGACCTTTGCCCGCGATATGCGGATCTTGGTCACGGCTGGGTTCAAACCGGGGCCGGTCCTGCCGGTCGACCAGTTCCCTTATTCCCATCACCTGGAATGCGTGACGACCCTGATCCGCGGATTTTGAGCCGGATCAAGGCCGTCAAATGCCGGACTTACATGCCGACGGCGCGCATGTAGATGGTCAGGATTTCTTCCATCTCGTTGCGGTCGGCGGGGTCCATTTTCCGCAGACGGATCAGTTGGCGCATGACCTTAACGTCGAAACCGGCGGATTTCGCTTCGGCAAAGACTTCTTTGATATCTTCGGCCAGGGCCTTTTTCTCTTCTTCCAGACGCTCGATCCGTTCGATCAAGGCCTTCAGCCGCTCGCTGGCGGCGCCGCCAATTTCACTCATGCTTATATGTCCTTGGGCTGTCCTAGAAACAGGGGATTATGCAGGCTTGGGCGCACCATAAGTACCCTGCATCATCGCGGCAAGTGGTTGAAACGCGGGGATAAGGGCTGAATGTTTTTTTATACCGGAAATATTCAATTTTATGCCCACCCATGTATGATTGTCAGGCTATCCAAGTAAAGGTTAACGAAAATGGCCGTATACAAATTTGACCGCGTCTCCGTCATGGTTTGCGAGGACAATGCATTTGTCCGCCGCACTCTGGAGGACGTTCTGCGGCAATTCGGTTTCGAACGGATTACGCTGCTTAAAAACGGCCAGGAAGCCATCGAGTCCCTGAAATTGATGAAACAGGGCCGAAGCGCTGGGCCGGATTTGATTATTGCCGATCTGGTGATGGCGCCGATCAACGGGTTGTTGTTGTGCCGTTGGTGCCGCTCGGCCAAGGAAACGCCCAACCGTATGGTGCCGTTCATCATGCTCTCGGGTGCGGCCGATCAGGACTACGTGTCTTCGGCGCGGGATCTGGGCGCGACGGAGTTTCTGGCCAAGCCGTTTTCGGGTGAGACGGTCTACAAAAAGATTCTGGAAGTCATCGACTTCCCCCGTCAGTTCGTCATGAACCAGACCTATTTCGGGCCGGACCGCCGCCGCCGCAAGGAGCCGCCGCCGGATGACGTCGATCGTCGTGAAAAGGCGGAGTCCGACTGCACGGTCGTCTATTCGGCGGAAAAAATGACCAAGCCGAAATCGGAAAGCGACGTCTACCTGTTCAAACCGACGAACTACCTGCGGGAAAAATGCGCGGGCGGAAAGCTCAATCCCTTGGAAAGGGGCGAGATGCCGACGGACCTGATCGAACAGGCGGAAAAGAAACTGGAACGCGCGGCCCTGGACTTCACCAAATGGGCGCAGGACTACCTGGGCCGATTGTCGGACCTGTGCACGCAGGCCCTGTTGGAGCCGGGCCGGCGAACGCAGCAGTTCGTCGAGATCAACCAGGTCGCGTTGGAACTACGTGGTCAGGGCGGGACCTTCGGTTATCCGCTGATTTCGATTTTCGGCAAGATGCTGTTTGATTCCACGCGCGACGGCTGCCGCGAAGACGACGCCCAGGTGGAAATCGTCAAGGCGCACGTCGATGCGATGCGGGCGGTTCTTCGCGAGAAGATTTCCGGCGATGGCGGCGAAATCGGCAAGGCGTTGATCGCCGCGTTGAAGGAAGGCATCGAAAAGCAGGAAAAGGCCCGCAAGGCGGCAATCGAGGAAATGAAGCAACAGGCAGGCGGCGGCTGAGGCCGCGCCTTCCCGGATTGCCTGCCGAAGCTTATTTCGCCAGATCGATAACCCGGCGGATGGCCGATTGGACCGCGTATTCGGAAATGCGGCTGATCGCTTCCTTGCCGTCCACCCATTCGCGGTGGCGGAAATGTTTCTCGTCCCAATCGTCCAAGGCGCGGGTGACCAGCAGGGGAAAGATTTCGACCCGGTGGACGCGGGCGAACTTGGTATAGAAATATTCCCCCAGCGCGGTATTGCCGGGCTCGCCCAAAAGGCCTGCTTCTTCCAAGGCCTCCTTGGCGGCCGAGGCATAGGCGGTCATGTTCGGCTCGACCGTTCCTTTGGGCACGATCCAGCGCCGGGTGTTGCGTGACGTGATCAAGGCGAATTCCACGCCGTTCTTCCCTTCGCGATAGGGGACAACGCAGGATTGGTGCACCGGAGCCTGTTTCATCTTCAAGGTTCCCCCGGAAGGGTGGCTGTTTCCGTAATCAGTCGGTCGACAACTGCGGTCAGGGCTTCGTCATGGTCCGCGCCCGCGGCTTGCGCCGCCGCATAGGTGGCAATTTGCCGATGGGCGCTGGTACCGCGTTCGCGGATCGTCTGCAAGTGGGCGATTTCAGGCGCGCAACCCAAGGCATCGGCGTCTTCGGCGATCAGTTCGATCAATTCGGTCAGCAATTGGTCGAAAGCAATCACCTGCCCCTTGCCGAAATCGACCAGCCCTTCGTCCAGGCCATAGCGCTGTGCCCGCCAGCGGTTTTCCTCCAACAACATCGGCGAGTAGATGCGCCAGCGCTGGTTGTCCATCTTCAGGCGATAAAGCATGCGAAGCAGGCAGGCCAGCAAGGCGGCCACCGACAGCGCGTCCTCGGCCAGGGTGCAGACATCGGTAACCCGCATCTCCAGGGTTTGGAAACGCGCGCTGGGCCGGACGTCCCACCACAGCTTGGTTGCATCTTCGATCAATCCGGCGCGGACCAGCACATCGACATGGCGTTCGTATTCACTGAACGATTGAAAGCGATGGGGAATGCCGGTGCGCGGCATCTCATCGAAGATGCTCAGGCGATAGGACTTCAGCCCCGTATCTTGGCTGCGCCAGAACGGCGACGAGGTCGACAACGCCAAAAGGTGCGGCAGGAAATAGCTGATCTGATTCAACAGATCGATCCGCAGTTCGTCGTCTTCGCCCAGACCGACATGAACATGCATGCCGCAGATCATCAGCCGCCGGACGGGGGCTTGGATATCGCGGGCAATCTCATTGTACCGCGCCTTGTCCGTATGGTGCTGGGATTCCCACAAGGAAAACGGATGGGTCGAGGCGGCGATGGGCGCCAGGCCGAATTGCTCGGCAATCTCGGACACCGCGGCGCGCAGTTCCGTCAATTGCGCGCGGGCATCGCCGATATTCTGGCAGACGTTGGTGTTGACCTCGATCTGCGACGATAAAAACTCGTGGGCGACCCGTCCGGACAGGCGCTTCTCGCAGGCGTTGAACAGGGCTTCGGGAGCTTTGTCGGCGACCGCCCGCGTTTCCTGGTCGACAAGGAGGTATTCCTCTTCGATACCCAGGGTAAATGGCGGTTCGCGCAATGCCACGTCAGTAGAACTCCACCTTGAACAGCGTTTCGTCCCGCAGAACTTCGGTCAGGACTTCGCTTAGGATTCCGGCCCAACGGGCGACGCCGTCGTCATCGGCGACCTGATCCTGATTGATCTCGATAACGCAGTTCGCCAGCCCGCAAGACCCGGCATGGGCGTCGATGGTATAGGCCACGTCCTTGCCCGAGTACGGCAGGTTGTCGCCCACGTCCAATCCGCGATCGTGCAACAGCCGGATCAGCGGTTTGGCCAGGCGCGGGTCGTGGTTCCATAGCACGCCGACGTCCCAAGGGCGGGGGCTGCCGCCGAAGCGAGGGGAAAAGCTATGGACCGAGAACAACACCGGCGGCTTGTTGCGCAGCCAGACATCGGTGACCGTGCGTTGGACCATGCGGTGATAGGGCTCGAAGAACGTTTCCAGCCGCGCCGTCACTTGGGCGGGCGTCAGGTTCTGGTTGGCCGGGATCAGAGTTTCATCCGAAACCTCGGGCATGCCGCCGGGATGGGCCGGGGGGCGGTTCAAGTCGACCACAAGGCGCGAATACCCGGCCAGGACCGCCGTCGCATCCAGGTTCGCGGACAGAATTTCCGTCACCGCCTCGGCGCCGATGTCATAGGCGATATGGCGGTCGAAATGTTTCGGCTCCAGCCCCAGGTCGCCCATGGCGCGGGGCACGCGGCGGCTGGCATGGTCGCAGGTCAGAATCAGCGCCGAGCCGGCGTCCGCATTGATGCGACGGGCAACAGGGGCTTCGTCGGCGGCGAGCAGCCCGTGGTCGGTGCTCGGTAAGAAAGAATCATCCATACCTTTCAATATAGCGCGCGACCCATACGGGGGGAGTCCCAACGCGGGAAGTCCGCCGGCTGGGGGATAAGGCTCGACAATGATTAGGAAAACACGCCATCGTTGCAGCGCATCGAAGCGGTCACGCGCCGCCATTTCGCGTCGTGCGAGGCGAACAGGCGCAACCGATTCGACGAATATGGGGGATGTTCCATGGTTTTTGACGCAAGGTCGCGGCCTGTTTCCGGCCTAGGTTCGGCGATGGGCTGAGGTGCCGCACGATGGGGGACACGCATTTCATCACGTCGCAGGGCGGTGCCGGGCGTAGCTGGATTCTGGCGGCGCTGGTCGTCGGTGCGTTGTTCGCCGGCGCCTCGACCTTGTTCGTGCGGTTGAACGATTTGGGGCCTGTGGCCTCGGCATTCTACCGCGCCTGTCTGGCGCTGCCGCTGTTATGGCCCGCCATGCGGTGGGAAACGGCGGCCCGCGCCGGTCGACCCGGCCGCGTGTTTACGGGGCGGGAATACGGCTTGATGATCTTGGCAGGGTTGTTCTTTGCCGGGGATCTTTTCTTCTGGCATTTGGCGATCATGAACACGGCGGTCGCCAACGCGACCCTGCTGGCGACCCTATCCCCGGTTTATGTCACGGCGGTGTTGTTCGTTTTGTTTCGGGAGCGCGTGAGCCTCCTGTTTCTGGGCGGGACGGCTTTGGCCGTGGCCGGGGCGGCCTTGTTGATGGGGGACAGTTTCGCCTTTCGCCCCGATCGTCTGGCAGGCGATGTCTATGGCCTGATCACGGGCTTGTTCCTGGCCGGATACATGATCACCGTCGGTCGCCTGCGCCAAGTCGCGCGGGTCGGCACGGGGACATTGATGTTTTGGTCGACCCTGGCCACGGCGGCGGCGTTGCTGCCCCTGGCTCTTATCTTGGAAGGGCGGATGATGCCTGCCGGGGCGTTCGGCTGGGGCATGCTGCTGGCCCTGGCCTGGATCAGCCATGTCGCCGGGCAGGGGCTGGTCGCCCTGGCCATGGCGCATTTGCCGACGACCTTTGCCTCGGTCGGTTTGATCATCGAGGTCGTGGCCGCCGCCGTGCTCGGCTGGGTGTTCCTGAACGAGCCGCTGGCCCCGTTGCAATGGCTGGGGGCGGCGGTGGTGATCCTGGGTGTCGTCGTCGCACGGAAAGGGAGCCGCCCTTGACGTTCCCCCCGGGCGATGTGCGAGAAAGGGGGCGGAGGAACCACCATGTCCGAAGCCGCCGTCGATAAGAACCTGTTGGAACAGATGCTCTGTTCGCCCTGCATCTGCGTTTGCGTGGTCGATAAGCCCACGGGCTTTTGCAAGGGCTGCTGGCGGACGATGGAGGAAATCGCCGCCTGGCCCCGGATGATGCGCCATCAACGCATGGAAGTTCTGGAGCGCCTGGCCGAGCGGCGCGGCGCCAAGTCGGTTACTGACCGGGGCCGCGGCCCGATGCTGGCCGAGGACTAATTCCTGAAAACAGGGCCCCCGGCCCAGCCGTTATCCGGCGATTACCACTTACCGGTATTTTCCATCGAGGCCCAGGGTTCGGCCGGCTCCAGCCGTTCGCCTTCCTGCAGCAGTTCGATCGAAATGCCGTCCGGCGAGCGGACGAAAGCCATATAGCCGTCGCGCGGCGGGCGGTTGATGGTCACGCCGCCATCCTGCAGGCGCTGGCAGGTTTCGTAGACATTCTTCACCCGGAAGGCGAGGTGCCCGAAGTTGCGCCCCCCCGCATATTCCTCGGGATCGTAGTTGTAGGTCAGTTCGATCTGAGAATCGGGGTTTTCTTCGGCGGCAAGAAAGATCAGCATGTAACCATGCTCCGGCCGGTCGGAACGCTTCACTTCCTTGAGGCCCAGCAGATCGCAGTAGAAACGCAACGATGCGTCCACGTCCGAAATTCGAACCATCGTATGCAGGTATCTCATTTGCCCGTTTCTCCCTGATTATCCTAGCGGTGTAGAGTTGATCTAACAGATTTACGGTCCCGATCCAACGGGCCGCGCGGCCGCCTTTCTTCCCCGGAGTTGTTCCTTTTGACTGTCCACGATACCCCACGTTCCCGATTGTTGCCTTGGTTGGTTTGGGGCGTCGGCGTGTTGTTGTTCAGCTACGGGTGGTTCCATCGGGTCGCCCCGGGGGTGATGGTCGATACCCTGATGCGCGAATTCGCCATGGGCGGCGTGGTCCTGGGCAATCTGTCGGCGATCTATTTTTATGCCTATGGAATTGGGCAAATTCCGGCGGGCTTGATCGTCGATGCCTATGGTTCGCGCCGGATCTTGTTTGTTTCCGCGCTGTGCTGTGCCATCGGCAGCGTTGTATTCGCCCATGCGTCCGGGATCGCCTCGGCCTATGCCGGTCGGCTGCTGGTCGGGCTTGGCGCGGGGTCGACCTTCGTCATTGCGCTCAATCTGGCGGCGGTCTGGTTCCCGAGGAAGCGGCTGGCGATGTTGAGTGGGCTGACCCTGTCGTTCGGGGTTGCCGGGTCGATGGCCGGACAGGTCCCTCTTGCCTGGGGGGTCGAGGCCTTTGGTTGGCGGTCGTCGATGTATTCGGCGGCGGTGATCGCGGCGGTGCTTTGCGTCGCGTCCTGGTTGATCCTGCGTTTGCCGGAACCGGGCCTGCGCCCTGTCGCGGGGGCGGCAAATCCGGCGGGCGGGTTCCTGTCGGTTCTGAAGCGGCGCGATACCTGGGTTCTGACCGTGGCCGGGGGGTGCACGATGATGATCATGCTGACCTTCGGCGGGTTATGGGGCGTGCCCTGGCTGGTGCAGATCCACGGCTTTTCCCGCCCCGATGCGGCCTTCGCGATTACCTTGAACGCTTTGGGCTGGGGGCTTGGCTCGCCGCTGATCGGCGGGTTGTCGGATCGCCTGGGCCGCCGTCGCCTGCCTTACGTCGGGGCGATGGTGCTGTCCGTGGCGGCGTTCGCGGCTTTGGTATTCGCCCCCGATCTGTCGGCGCTTGAGATCAAGATGCTGCTGTTCGCCCAGGGGCTGGGCACCGGAGGGGTTGTTTTGATTTTCACCTCCGCCCACGAACGATTCGCCGGGGGCCGGGAAGGGCTGTCCGCCGGGATCATCAACACGGGGATCATGGTTGGTGCCGCGACGCTGCAACCCGCTGTCGGCTGGGTGCTGGACCGGAATTGGCATGGGGCCATGGCCCATGGCGCGCGGGTCTATGATGCCGCGGCCTATCAGGGCGGGTTTCTTTTGCTGCTGGCGGGGGGAATGGGCGCGGTGATCGCCGGTCTGATGATGCCTGAGACGGCGCGCCGTTAAGCGATCGCCTTATTCGGCGGGAACGATCTTGGGCGCCCGGCCACCGACCACGCGGGTCTTGATGTGATGGCCGACGGCGCCACCGGTGACGATGCTGGCCAGGGCGATCAGGCTGCCGAGCGACAGGGTGCTCATCCCGGACAAGCCCGCGCCGATGGTGCAACCCAACGCCAGAACGCCGCCGAAGCCCATCATCGCACCACCCAAGATATAACGCGCCATATGGCCCGGCGAATCAAAGCCTTCGGCCTTGATCGAGCGAGAAGCCACGGCCCAGGCGAAAGCCCCGGCCAAGGTGCCCGCGACGGCGGTCGCGCCGAAGTCGGCGGTCGCCCCGGTAAAGGTCATGAGGAACTGCAGGGCATCGCCCATGGGGGCGGTAAAGGTCAGGCTGACCGGGCGGGTCGGCTGGAATTCGTCAAATCCCAGAACGCCGGTCACATACCAGGCCGCGGGGATCAAAAGGCCGACAGCCAGCCCGGCGGCGATCCCGCCGAACGCGCCTTCCTGACGACGCAGGCGAAAGGCGAAAATCGCGCCGACGACCATGGCCGCCGCGGCAATGATCAGGGCGGCGCCCGGGGCGTTTTCTCCGCCTGCGATCAGCACCGGCAGGCCCTGCGGCGTGTCGCCCAAGGACAGGGTGCCAGCCCCCTCAAGCCACGTGCGCGGCAGGGCCAGAATGCCCCGCAGGGTCGCATAGGCGGTCAGCGCCAAAACGGTGATAACCACCCAGGACCGCATGTTGCCGCCGGCGGCCAGAACCAGATGGCGACCGCCGCAACCACGGGTGATGACCATGCCGAACCCGAACAGCAGCCCGCCGACGATCAGCGGCAGCCACATCACGTTGGAGGTCAGATAGATGCTGCCGGACAAATCGACGATGCCCAGATAAGCCATCACCTGCGTGCCCAGGATAGCCAGCGGCAGGGCGATGGCCCAGGCCGCGGCCTGACGCGCCGGGCGGCGGTCGATGACTTCGATCACTGCGGAGCGCAGGCAGAAACCGGACGCCCGCGCGATGGTGCCGTAGATGAAGCCGACCGCCAAAGCGCCGACGAGAAGCAGAAATCTGGGTTCGAATTGGTCCATGACACGTCATTCCAAACAAGGGTTGGCCAAGCTTCCCGGGCCGAAAAAATTGGTGGGCGGTAATGTCGTCCGCCCGGTTCGTGTATTTAAACACCAGAATGCAGGGAATCAATAGATATATTCACAAAAAAATATGTGAATTAATTATATTTCACACATTTTGTGTAAAATATCGAACGATGCAGGCCCTGAAAAAGCCGTTCTTTCCCCCTAACCCGATCATGGTAAAACCGCACTTCGTTTCGGTTCGCCTTTGGCGGTGGCTGTCGCCCGGGGGAATGAGCCACGACTATGGGAGCCTTGATGACCGCCTTCGCCTTTACCGCCGCCGTGTTTTTGACCTCCGCCGGAGCGCTGATCCTCGAGATCGTCGCCGCGCGCCTGATCGCTCCCTATGTCGGGATGTCCCTATATACCTGGACGGCGATCATCGCCATCGTCCTGGCGGGATTGTCGGTCGGGCATTGGCTTGGCGGGCGTTTGGCCGGGCCAGAGGTCGACCGCGCCCATGGGGTGCGCCGCACCGCCATGGCTTTGGCGGCGGCCGCGGTCTCGACCGTGTTGTCGCTGCCGCTGTTGCGTCTGGTCGCCGGACCGCTGCTGTCGGGCGGGCTGGGCGCGGTCAGCGCCGTGGTGGTGCTGACCGGTTTGTTATTCTTCCTGCCGTCTCTGTTCGTCGGGATCGTGTCGCCCCTGGTAACCAAATTGGCCATCGACGAGCGGCCCGAAGCCGCCGGCTCGATCCTGGGGCGGATGTTCGCCGCCGGGGCAGGGGGCAGCATTTTCGGCACCTTGGCGGCGGGCTACCTGTTCATTTCCTGGGTCGGGGCGACCGGTACCGTGTTGGCCGTGGCCGGGCTATATGCCGTGTTGGCGGCGGCCTTCGCCGTTTGGGCGCGGCATGGCCTTGCGGTGATTGCCTTGATGGTGTTGCCGGGCTTGGGATTGGCGGCCTGGGGCAAGGCCGTTCGGGCCTACCAATCGCCCTGCAAAACAGAGAGCGATTATTTTTGTATCCGCTTCGACGATTTCTCGCCGATGAGTGGGCGGGACAGCCGCTTGATGGTCTTGGATCACTTGGTTCATTCGATCAACGACCGTGCCGACCCGACCCTGCTGTACAGCCCCTATGTCCACTTCGTCGACGAAATCACGGATCTGCGCATGCCTGGCCGCCATGACATGGGTGCCTATTTCATTGGCGGCGGCGGGTTCACGTTGCCGCGCGCCTGGGGGCGGGTTCACCCGGATATGAAAATGACCGTGGCTGAATTGGACCCAGCCGTCACCCGCGCCGCGGCGGAGATGATGTGGCTGGATACGACCGCGCCGAACCTGACGATCCTGCACCAGGACGCGCGGCGGGCTTTGATCGAGCTGGACCCGGCGGTGCGTTTCGACGTGGTGTTCGGGGATGCGTTTCACGACATCGCCGTTCCCGCCCACCTGGTGACGCGCGAGTTCCACAGCGAATTGGCGGCGCGGATGACACCCGACGGCTTTTATGCCCTCAACGTCATAGATCTGGGGACGAACCCGCGATTCCTGATGTCCCTGGTCCGGACCCTGCGCGAGGATTTCCCCGTGGTCGAGGTTTGGAAGACGGTCGGCGAGATCGACGAAACCGGGCGGGTGACCTTCATCATCGTTGCCGCGAAAGAGGCCAGTCCGGTCGATCGCCTGTCCTCGTTACGCGGTTTGGCCCGAACCTGGACGCGCTGGGCGCCGGAAGACTTGGATCGCCGCATCGCGGCGTCCGACGTGCCTTTCCTGACCGATGATTTTGCGCCGGTCGAACGGCTGCTGTCGAATTTGCTGCAAGGCCCCGATATCTGACGACGCAAGTGGCGGGCATAACAAAGGGCCGCCCCTTTCGGATGCGGCCCCCTGGTAGATGTTAGGCTTGGTGAAGGGGAAAACCCCTGCTTGCCGTTACGGCTTGATATAGGTGTAGCCCATCTGCTGCAGGCGGGAGAGTTCGGCCACGCCGGACGGCACGATGTCTTCCGGGAAGACTTCCAGCAGATCTTTTTCGTAGTTGATCTTGCGGCCCTTCAGCGTGTTGTTGCAGACGTTGAATTTGACGTTCTGAGACTTCAGGCTGACGACCTGGCCCTTCAACTTGTCGTTGCTCTTGGCGTCTTTCAGAAGAGCAAGGCCGTTGCCGTGCAGGACGACCATGACGTCCATGTTCTCGGCGCCGACGGCGTTGATGTGATTCTGAATGTTGCGAAGCGCGCCGCGGTACTTCTTGTCCGCTTCACCACCCTCGTAATTGATGTGATAGACGACCTTCTGCTTGGCGTAGCGTTCGGCGGCTTCAGCTTTGGTGGCTCCACCGAGGAGAACACCGAACAAAGCAAGCGCCGTTGTGATGCTGGCGAGAATCTTCATAATTTCCTCCAAAAATTTGTAGTTTAGTATGTAAATATAGTTGTCCCTCGGACATGGATAAGATTCCACACCTTTATCACATATTCAATATTTCTTAATTGAGAGGTGGCTGAAAATCAGGGATCAGCCCCAGACTTGCCCCATGATGCCCTGCAGCCAAAGCTCGGCTTTTTCCGCGTCGGTCCGTCGATCCTCGGCGCTGGCCCCAATGGTGCTGCGCTGCTGGGTCGCTTTGTCGACGGTGACATGACCAGCGGCTAGGAAAAAGTCTGTACTGGCCTCGAATCCATGGCCAGGGGCGGCCAAGGAAAAACAACCCGCATGCCATCTCGGATCGGGCATCGCCCGTTGGGTCAGATCGCGAACAACGGCCTGGGCGCAGGTTTCGGCGACGCTGACGGCCGCCGCGGCGGCCTTGGGCAGGGGCGGGGCGAAGGCGGCATCGCCGATCACATGGACATGCGGGACCCGGGTCGAGGCGAAGGTCGCGGGATCGACCGGACACCAGCCGGTTTCGTCGGCGGCCCCTGTGGCCAGGGCGATATCGGCGGCCCGTTGCCGGGGGATGAAGTTGACGACATCGGCCTGAACTTCGTTGAAGTCGGTCGCGACCGTGCGGCTTTCAGCATCGATCGCGCGAACCACGCCGTCATCTTCGGCAAGGTGGTATTCGATCATGTCCGGGTAGTATTCGGCCCAGGCCTCTTCGAACAATTCCTGCAGCGAGAACTTGGACTTGGCGTCGAACACGACGATTCGCGACTTGGGCTTCGTGGTTTTGAAATAGTGCGCAATCAGGCTGATTCGTTCGCCCACGGCGGGCGGACAGCGCAGCGGCCCCACCGGGGCGACTAGCGCGAAGGTGCCGCCGTCGGGCATGGCTTCGAGCTGCCGACGCAACAGCACAGTCTGCGGCCCGGCTTGCCAGGCATGTGGAATGCGGTCCGCCGTCTCGGCGGAGACGCCTTCGACCTCGTCCCAATAAAACCCGATGCCGGGCGACAGGACCAACTTGTCATAAGGTAGGGTGCTGCCGTCGGTCAGGCGCACGCGGCGTGCCTTGGTGTCTACGGCCTCGGCCCGGCCGGTGACGATCTTGACGCCTTCTTTTTCCAACGCCGTATATTCGACCGTCTGGTCTTCGATCCCTCGCCAACCGCCGACGACCGTATTGCTACCGGGGCAGCAGACGAAGGTCTTGTCCAAGGCGACCAGGGTGACCTCGATTTCCGGGGCCAGGCGTTTGACGTTGCGGGCCGTGGCGCTGCCGCCGAAGCCGCCGCCGATGACAACGACGCGCCCCCCTTTGGCATGGGCGCTGCGAGGCCGCGCGGCCCAGGCGAAGGAAGCTGCGGCGGTCATGCCGAGCAGGCGGCGGCGGGTCCAGAATTGGGTCATGCTCTCCGTCCTTTTGGAGCTTGGTCGTGGCAGTTGATGCGAAGGGATGTGCGGTTGGCCGCTTGCGCCGAGGGCCGCATCATGGCTCTAATCCCCGGCGATGAAAACGATGACGACATCCGCGTTGAAGCCGAAGCGCCCTTCGCCGACCCGTAAATGGGGGATGGCGGCGGTCATTTTGTCGATTTGCTTGTCGGCTGTACCGGGCCCGGCCTTGGCGGCGGAGCTGATCATGTTCCACAAGGACGGCTGCGCCTGGTGCGAAAGGTTCGACAAGGAAATCACGCCGGTCTACCCGCATACGCCGGAAGCGCGCTGCGCGTCGTTGCGTCACGTCGATATCTATGGGGCTTGGCCGGCCGATCTGAAGGCGATCAAGGGGATCGTCTTTACCCCGACGTTCGTGCTGTTCGAGGATGGACGCGAGGTTGCGCGCCGGATCGGTTATCCGGGCGAGGACTTTTTCTGGGGCCTGTTGGCCCAGGACCTCAAGCTGTTGAAGCAACCTTGTATCCTCCCCTGACCTTGTTGCGGGCCGGCCAGCATTCTTTATCGGCGCCGTACGTCGCCATGGTTTGGCGCGATCCTACATTGATACATTGCGATTTTTGAATATGATTTTCAGTAATAGCCCGAAAAACGGGTGGCTCGACCGGCGGAAGCAATGGTGCGCGCCGGGACACCGGGCGGAATGCGGCTTGCGTTCGTCCGGTCGAATTGGGAGATCGAAAATGTCCACGAAGCTTTTCGCTGCGGCGGTCGGCGTCGCCTGCGTGTTGGCGATGACGTCCGATGCGCGCGCCGAAATGGCCTCGCCCATCGTTCTGGCCAATACCTGCTTTTCCTGCCACGGCACCGACGGTCAAAGCGAAGGTGCGATGCCGTCGATCAAGGGCAAGCCCGCCGCCTATATCTCGGCCATGCTGACCGCCTATCGGAACGACACCAAGCACGGCACGGTGATGAACCGCATCGCCAAGGGCTTTTCACCGGACGAGATCGCCGCGCTGTCCAAATATTTCGCCAGCAAGCAATAGGGAGGGGGTGATGAGCAGCAAACGCAAACAGGTTTCGCGCCGCGCCTTCAACCAGGGGCTGGGCGCATTGGGTGTTGGTCTTGCCAGTGGATTGGCGGCACCGGCCGTGCTGGCCCGCGCCAAAGCACGGGTCGTCGTGGTCGGTGGCGGTTTCGGCGGGGCCAGCGCCGCGAAATACCTGACCCGGTTCGATCCGGGCATCGACGTGACCCTGGTCGAACCCTCGACCCATTTCGTGACCTGCCCGTTTTCGAACACGGTGATTGCCGGCATGCACGATATCGACGACATCACGCAGAATTTCTCGGCCATGCAGCGCCGGGGGGTGAAGGTCGTGCACGATCTGGCGACGGCCATCGACGGGGCGCGCAAGAAGGTGGTGCTGAGCGGCGGGGCCGAGCTTGAATTCGATCGCTGCGTCGTCTCGCCGGGGATCGACTTCCGCTGGGGCGTGATCGAGGGAACCAGCCCGGACACGGCCGAAACTCTGCCTCATGCCTGGAAGGCCGGGCCACAGACCCTGTTGCTGCGCAAGCAGCTCCAGGCCATGCGCGACGGCGGCACCTTCATCATTTCGCCGCCGGTCGATCCGTTCCGCTGCCCGCCGGGGCCGGGCGAGCGAATCAGCTTGGTCGCCCATTATCTGAAGCAGCACAAACCGAAATCGAAGATCGTGGTGCTGGACCCCAAACAGAAGTTTTCCAAACAGGGCCTGTTCAAGCAGGGCTGGGAAAAGCTCTATCCGGGGATGATCGACTATCACAACCTGGACAACGACGGCGTGGTCCGGCGTGTCGATGCGGTGGCGAAGACGCTGTACACGGATTTCGGCGAATACACCGGCGACGTGATTAACTTCATTCCGCCGCAACAGGCCGCGGCCATCGCCCAGGTTTCCGGTCTGGCCGACAACACAGGCTGGTGCCCGGTCGATCACCGAACGTTCGAATCGACGTTGGTGCCCGGCGTTCACGTGATCGGCGACGCCAGCATCGCGTCGCCGATGCCCAAATCGGGGTTCTCCGCCTCGACCCAGGGCAAGGTCTGCGCCGCGGCGATCGCGGCGTTGGTCGGCGGCGGACAGCCGGGAACGCCCAAGTTCGTCAATACCTGCTACAGTCTGGTCGCGCCCGATTATGGAATCTCCGTCGCCATGGTCTATGGCTATGACGATGGTAAGATCGTCAAGGTCGCGGGATCCGGCGGCCTTAGCCCTATGGATGCGCCGGAATTCGACCGCCAACAAGAAGCGCTGTATGCTGACGGTTGGTACCGGTCGATCAGCAATGATATCTGGGGCTAGGGGGCCGGTCGGTAATCCGGGGCTTGACGGGCGGTGACAGGCCGCCCATGTGGCTCCGGTACGAAGGTTTCGCACAGGGCGGCGTTGACCGCCGAGCCTGTTCGGGCCTTTATGAAGGTGCTGCGGCATTCAAACTTGCGACACATAGTTTTTTATGAATATGATTGCCGCTCGGAAGAAGGCGATTACGCCCGTCGAAAGGAAACAGCCGTGATTGGCACCGCTCTGTGGCGGTGGCGGTAAACGGTGACAACGTTGGGGAACAGATATGTCCAAGAATCTCACGACATCATTCGTGGCGGCGATCGCCGTTGGCGTGTTCATGGTTTTCGCGGTGGTTCAGGCCCGGCCGGTTACGGCGGGTACGGTCGAACTTGCGGCGATTACCGAAATGAAGGATCCGCTGACCAAGCCCGATCCCGAGAGGGGGAAAAAGGTCTTCTCGAACCGCAAACTCGGTAACTGTCTTGCCTGCCACCAGTTGGAGGCGATGAAAGATCAGCCGTTCCACGGCGAAGTTGGTCCGCCTCTGGACGGTGTCGGCTCGCGCTATTCGGTCGCCGAACTGCGGCTGCGGATCGTCGATCCCAAAGCCTTGAACCCGGATACGATCATGCCCTCGTTCTACAAGACCGAAGGCCTTCATCGGGTGATGAAGCAATTTGCCGGGAAGCCGATTCTCACGGCGCAGCAGGTCGAAGATCTGTTGTCCTATCTGGCGACGCTCAAAGAATAACCAGCGCTTGCGGAATCCTTGCCCGGCAGTGCTCGCCGCGGCTCGGTTCGGCGCTGGATAAACCACATACTTAAACAAGGACTGTGAAAAGATGACTGAAACGCAACTCATCCTCTCGCGTCGCCAGGCCCTGAAGGGCGCGTCGGCCTTTGCGCTGACCCTGGTTTCCGCGGGTCTTTTGGCGCCGGGCGCGCACGCCGATGCGGCGGCGGTCGATGCGGCGATCAAGAAGCTGGTCAAAGGCACGCCGACCGAAGGCAAGATCAAGATGGATCTGCCGCAGATCGCCGAAAACGGCAACACCGTTCCGGTGACCTTCGAGGTCGAAAGCCCGATGTCGGCGGACGATTACGTCAAGACCGTCCACCTGTTTGCCGAAGGCAACCCGACCCCGAGCGTCGCGAGCTTCTATTTCACCCCGCAGTCGGGCATGGCGCGCGCCACCACCCGTATGCGTATGGCCGGCACGCAGAACGTCGTCGTCGTCGCCGAAATGAGCAACGGCAAGGTCTACATGGCCAAGCAACAGGTCAAGGTCACCATCGGCGGCTGCGGCGGCTGACGGCTAAGGGAGTAAGGAAAAATGGCAAATATCAAACCCCGCGTGCGCATCCCGAAATCGGCCAAAAAGGGCGATGTCGTCGAGATCAAAACTCTGATCGAGCACAAAATGGAAACCGGTCAGCGCAAGGATAAAGAAGGCAACAAGATCCCGCGCAAGATCATCAACCGTTTCGAATGCCGTTTCGACGGCAACCTCGTGTTCGCTTCCGACTGGCATCCGGCCGTGTCCGCCAACCCGTATCTGGCGTTCCACTACCGGGCCGAGAAAAGCGGCGAATTCGAATTCAAATGGATCGAAGACGGCGGCGCCGAATTCACCAAAAAGGGAAAGATCACGGTTTCCTGACGCAATAACGACAATACTTGTCAGGAGTCCTTAAAAAGGGGACCGATTCTATGGGAAACACACCAAGCAAATTTCTGCTGGCAGCCTTGATTTTGGTTGCTGGTGTGGCGGGAACGGCTTTTGCCGCTGATAAGGACTGGGGTCCGTATCAGGTTGGCGATCACCGTTCCGGTTACACCTTTGCC
>CAXGUG010000030.1:0-34445 GCA_964012715.1 uncultured Rhodospirillaceae bacterium
TGGGGGGAGGAGGAGCCGCGGCCCGGCGTGCCCCGAAAGGCATGACTATGGGGGGAGAGGAGGATCAGCCTTTCGGGTGTCTGCGAAACCCCAGGCGGGCGAGCGCCAATCGTGCGGAACGCGCCAGCCCCCCTGGTAGTTCCTATAGCGTAATGTCCGGTTAAATTAGATTTCCGTCAATAAGCCTAATGTCTAGGTTGGACCTATATCAACCAATGGGTTGGGGGAATTCACCCTGTGAAATTTAATCAAAAAAATTAATCCATACGCCTTGAATGGATCGATAATAGCGATTAAGTGCAGGCTATGAGCACACACCTGCCAACATTGCGCCAACTGCAATATTTGATCGCCGTTGCCGAAGAAGGCCATTTCGGCCGCGCCGCGCAACGCTGTTTCGTCACACAGTCGACCCTGAGCGCCGGGATTCAGGAGCTTGAGTCGATTCTCGGTATCACCGTGATCGAGCGGACGAAGCGCCGGGTCGCGGTCACGCCGCTGGGGCAGGAATTGGTGGCGCGGGCGCGTCGCGTCCTGGCCGAAGTCGAGGATATGACGGTGACGGCCAAGGCCAGCACCCAACCGTTGACCGGTTTGCTGCGGCTCGGGGCCATTCCGACCATTGGGCCTTATGTCTTGCCGAAGATTCTGCCGCCGCTGCGCACGTCCTATCCGGATTTGCGTCTGTATCTGTGCGAAGAACAGACCGCCCGTTTGGTCGATCAATTGATCGGTGGCGATTTGGATGTGGCGATTTTGGCGCTGCCCTATGAAATGGGCGACCTGGAATGCATGGTTCTGGCCGACGATCCATTCTGGCTGGCTGTGCCTAAGGATCACGAACTGGCAAAGTCGAAAGAGCCGATTGCCGCCGAGGCATTGAGCGGCGAAGACCTGTTATTGCTGGGCGATGGCCATTGCATGCGCGATCACGCCCTGGCGGCCTGTCAACGTCAACCGGCTCCCGGTCGTTCGGGCATGTTCCAGGCGACCAGCCTCTATACCTTGGTGGAATTGGTAGCGGGCGGATTCGGCGCGACGTTGCTGCCGGGGATCGCCTTGAATTCCGATCATGTGCGGGCCGCCGATGTGGTGCTGCGTCCGCTTGCCGGTGGCGCAGGGCGGCAGATTGCCCTGGCTTGGCGGCGTAGCTCGGCCCGCCGGTCCGAATTCAAGCTGTTGGGACAGTTCCTTAAGAATCAACTGTCTCCGGACGTGGCTGCATAGGCGGCTACGCGGCGGTGCAACATGTCACCGCCCTTTCCCTTGCATGGCGGGTAGGAACCGACTATAACCCGCGCCGTTTCCGGGGCGCCGCGTTTGGCGGCCCCGACTAAGGCGCCGACAACCCGGCCAAAGGATGCCGTGGACGGCCATTTTAATTTACCGACATCTGAAACCAGCCGAACGAACAACCATACAAGGGGATCGACCATGGCTCTTGAGCGTACGCTCTCCATCATCAAACCCGATGCCACCCGCCGCAATCTGACCGGTAAGATCAATGCCCGGTTCGAAGACGCCGGCCTGCGCATCGTCGCCCAGCGCCGCGTGCAGCTGACCAAAGAACAGGCCGAAGGCTTTTACGCCGTTCACCGTGAGCGGGCCTTCTTTGGCGAACTGGTTGCCTTCATGATCTCCGGCCCCGTCGTGGTCCAGGTCCTGGAAGGTGAAAACGCTGTTGTCCGCAACCGCGAAATCATGGGCGCCACCAACCCGGCCAACGCCGACGAAGGCACGATCCGTAAGGATTTCGCCGAGAGCATCGAAGCCAACTCGGTGCACGGTTCCGACTCGCCGGAAAACGCGGCGATCGAAATCCGCTACTTCTTCAGCGAGATCGATATCGTCGGCTAACGCCGCTCCCGAAGGGAGCCGCAGGTTAGTTAACCGGCGATGCCCGAGGGATTGACGATAGACGTATTCGAAGGGGCCGCGCCGTCGATGATGGCGCGGTCTTTTTCGTCGATGGTCACGCGGCCTTCGGCGATCAGGCGAACGGCGAGCGGATAAATCTCGTGTTCGCGTTCCAACACCCGGGCGGCCAGAGCGTCCGGCGTGTCGTCGGACAGAACCGGCACAACCGCCTGAACGATGATTGGGCCCGTATCCATTTCCTTGCGCACGTAATGTACGGTGCACCCGGCGAAGCGGGCACCCAGCGCCAAAACGCGTTCCTGCACGTCCAGCCCCTTGAACGAAGGCAGCAGCGACGGGTGGATGTTGATCATCTTGTCGCGCCAATGATCGACGAACTCGTCGGACAGCAGGCGCATGAACCCGGCCAGGCAAACCAATTCGGTCCCCACGGCTTCCATCGCCGCCGTCATTTCACGGTCGAAGGTCGCACGGTCGGCGAAGTCCTTATGGTCGATCACCTGGGTTGCGATCCCGGCCTTGGCGGCGCGGTCCAACCCTTGTGCGCCCGGACGGTTCGACAGAACCAGGATGATCTCGGCCGGGAAGGCCGGGTCGGCGCAGGCGTCGATCAGGGCCTGCAGGTTTGACCCGCGGCCCGAAATCATGACCGACAGCTTCAATTTGCTCACGAGCCGGAAACCTGCACCGCTTCACCCGAGGGCCGGGCTACGACCTTGCCGATGATGCTGACGTCTTCGCCCGCATCACGGAACAGGCTTTCCAGGCGCAAGGCCTCGTCGGCGGCGGCGATCACCACCATACCGACGCCGCAATTGAAGGTCCGCAGCATCTCCTTGGGCGCGATGTTGCCGGCTTCCTGAAGCCAGTCGAACACCGGCGGTCGCGTCCAGGCCGCGCCGTCCAGATCGACGCCCAGGCCGTCCGGCAGGACGCGGGGAATGTTTTCCAACAGGCCGCCGCCGGTGATATGGGCCAGGGCCTTGACCCCGCCGGAGCGAATCGCGGCCAAGCAGGATTTGACGTAAATCCGCGTCGGGGCCAGTAGGGCTTCGGCCAAGGTGGCGCCGGTTTGGAACGGCGCCGCGTCGCCATATCCGACGCCCGCCCGTTCCGCGACCTTGCGGACCAGCGAGAACCCGTTGGAGTGAACGCCCGACGACGCCAGGGCCATCACCACATCGCCCTCGGCCACCTCGCGACCGGTCAGTTCCTGGCCGCGTTCGACCGCACCGACCGAGAACCCGGCCAGATCGTAATCGCCCGCCGCGTACATGCCCGGCATTTCGGCCGTCTCGCCGCCGATCAGGGCGCATCCGGCCTGACGGCAGCCCTCGGCCACGCCGGCGACGACGCGTGCGGCGGCATCGGGGGCCAGCTTGCCGGTGGCGAAGTAATCTAGGAAGAACAGGGGTTCCGCCCCCTGAACGACCAGATCGTTGACGCACATCGCCACAAGGTCGACCCCGACGCCGTCATGGCAATCGGCATCGATGGCGATTTTCAGTTTCGTGCCGACCCCATCGGTCGCGGCAACCAGGACCGGGTCCTGATAGCCTGCCGCGCGGGGGTCGAAGAATCCGCCGAATCCGCCCAGTCCGCCCATGACACCAGGGCGGTTGGTCGATTTGGCCAGCGGGCCGATGGCATCCACCAATGCATTACCGGCGTCGATGTCGACGCCTGCATCGCGGTAGCTCAGGCCCGCGCCGTTTTTTTCGCTGTCGCTAATCCCTTCCTCCCTCGGTCGGGTGTGCTAGATTGCGCCGACCGCATCCGGGCGAATTCGCGACCCGGACGGAAGGCGTCGATGGAGGCGAAGATACTTAATCCCCGCCGGTTTGCAACGCAGGATTGGCCCATTTCTTCAGCGCGGTCCATGGCTTTTTCAATCGCCCTGGCCGTTGTGCTGTCGTGCCTGCTGCCCTTGGCGGCGCGGGCGCAGATTTCCAATCCCTATGAAGTGTCCGGAGTCTCCGTCGATGTAACGGCGGAAACCGCCGCCGCCGCCCGCCAACAGGCCCTGCGCGAAGGCCAGGAACAGGCGATGACGATCCTTCTGCAACGCATGACGCTGAAGTCCGATTATCCGCGCCTGCCCGGGCTGTCGCCGGATGAGATCACCGAATACATCCAGGATTTCTCGGTGTCCGAGGAAAAGACCTCGGCCGTGCGCTATCTGGCCAAGCTGAATTACCGATTCCGCGCCTCCGAGGTCCGGGAGCTGTTGCGCGCCTTCAATATTCCGTTCGCTGAAACGCCGTCCAAGCCGGTGCTGGTCCTGCCGGTACTGCGTCGCGCCGGGGCCTTGCTGCTGTGGGACGATCCCAACCCGTGGCGATCCGCCTGGCAGCAACGGTCCAGCCAGTTGAGCCTGGTGCCGACGATTCTGCCGCTGGGCGATCTGGCAGATGTCGCGGCAATCGGCGTCGATCAGGTGGTGCAGGGCGATCAACAGCGCCTGCAGGCGATGGCCAAGAAGTACGAAGCCGGGAGCGTCGCCGTCGCCTTTGCTTCAATCCGCCATGATCCGGCGCGCTCGCTCTGGGTGCTGGATGTGACGTTGACCCGCTACAACCTGACCATCGATCCACAGACCACGGTCGTGACCTATGTCTCCGAATTCGGTGAAACGGCCGAATCCCTATTGGCCCGCGCGGCGGTGCAGGTGACGCAACTGATCGAAGACAACTGGAAGCGCGACAACCTGTTGCAGTCGGCTCGCCAGGAAGCCATTGCCGTGCATATTCCCATCGGCGGCCTGCGTGACTGGCTGGTGATGAAGAAGAAAATCGGCGGTGTCGCCGTCGTCCGCGAGACGGAACTGGTGCAGATCAACAAGTCCGAGGTGCAGGTGATCCTGCACTACATCGGCGACGTCGGTCAGTTGATCATCGCCATGGAACAGGCGGACCTTGCCCTGCGGGGCCAGGGCGATGTCTGGACTCTTGAGCCGCTGCGCGGCGGGAAAAAAGCCGGATGACCCGCGAAGTTCGCATGGCCTATTGGCTGGCCGGGCTGATTGTCGCCGGTTTCCTGATCCATATGCTCAGCGCCATCCTGCTGCCTTTCGTGGCGGGGATGGCCGTTGCCTATTTCCTGGATCCGGTCGCGGATCGGTTGGAGGAAAAGGGCTGTTCGCGTGCCTGGGCGACCACGATCATCACCGTCGGGTTCTTCGCCGCCGTGATCGGGGTGATCGCTATCCTGGTGCCGTTGCTGCAGCATCAGGTGGTCGGCCTGATCAAGCTGGCGCCCGAAGTCTTCGCCCACTTCCGCGCCTGGATCGAGCCGATCCTGGGCGAATGGCAATTGCACCTTCCGGCGACGGACAGCCAGGAACTGCGCGATGCCGCGGGCAAATACGGCTCCAAAGTCATTCAATGGGTGACCGAACTTCTGGCCGGGCTGTGGAGCGGGGGGCTGGCCTTCGTCAATCTGCTGTCCCTGGTCCTGATCACGCCGATCGTGTCGTTCTACCTGCTGCGCGAGTGGGATGAGATCGTCGCCTGGGTCGATTCCTATTTGCCGCGCGATGCGGCCCCGGAAATCCGCGAACAGGCCCGCCGGATCGACGAGACCATGGCCGGGTTCATCCGGGGGCAGGCCAGCGTGTGCCTGACTTTGGGAGCGCTCTACGGGGTCGGATTGACGATGGTCGGGCTTAACTCGGGCCTGCTGGTCGGGGTCGCCGCCGGGGCGGTGTCGTTCATTCCCTATTTCGGTGCCGCGTCCGGCATGGTCGTCGGCCTGGCGATCGCGTTCTTCCAATTCGGATTGGACAGCTGGGGGCATATTGCCGCCGTGGCCGGGGTGTTCCTGTTCGGCCAGACTTTGGAAAGCTATGTCCTGACGCCGCGTTTCGTCGGCGACCGGGTCGGTCTGCATCCGCTTTGGATTATCTTTGCGCTGATGGCAGGGGGCGCTCTGTTCGGTTTTACCGGGGTTCTGTTGGCCGTCCCCATGGCGGCGGTGATCGGGGTGCTGATCCGTTATGCCCTGGGGCGGTACAAGAGAAGCGCGCTTTATGACCACGCGGGGGATGGCGGCTCTTGACCGGCCCGCGCCAGATCCCCATTCCCTTCGAGCACCGCCCGGCCTTGGAACGCGACGATTACCTCGTCACTCCGGCCAATGGCGAGGCCGTGGCCTGGATCGACCGTTGGCCCGACTGGCCGACGCCGCTGCTGGCCGTCTGGGGACCGCAGGATTGCGGCAAAAGCCATCTGGCGCAGGTCTTTCTGGCCCGGACCAAGGGGCTGTTGCTGGAGGCCCCCGATGCGGCCCTGGTCGCGCCCGGCGGGGCCTATGTGATCGAAGACCTGGACTGCCCCAGGCGAAGCCTCGACGAGGAAGCGCTATTCCATTTCTTCAATGCCTGCAAATCGGCTGAAGCACGGGTTCTGGTCACGGCGCGCACAGCGCCCGCGCGCTGGGCGGTGACCCTGCCGGACTTGGCCTCGCGCCTGAAGGGCTCCGCAGCGGTCGAGATCGCGCCGCCGGACGATGCCTTGCTGGCGGCCTTGTTGGTCAAGCATTTCTCCGACCGGCAGCTGCGGGTCGATGCCGAAGTCGTGGCCTATCTGGTGCCACGCATGGATCGGACGTTCCGCGCCGCCGCCGACCTGGCTGCGGCGATTGACGCCGAAGCCCTGGCCCGCAAACGCCCGATTACTGTGCCGCTTGCGCGGGCGGTTCTTGAAGGTCTGCAATCGGGGCCAGATAGTCCAGAAACTCGCTGACCACCGCGTCCCAGGAAAATTTCAACGCGTGCGCCCGGCAAGCCGTCGGGTCGATGCCTTGCGCCTTGGCCGCGGCGGCGGCTAAGTCGTTATCCAGAACCCCGACGCCCGACGTGCCGATCACGTCCTTGGGGCCGGTGATGGGAAAGGCCGCGACCGGAATGCCGCAGGCCAAGGCCTCCAGCATGACCAGGCCGAAGGTATCGGTCAGCGACGGAAAGACGAACACATCGGCGGCATTGTAGTACTGGGCCAGTTCCGCATCCCCGTCGGCGATGAAGAACGGCACATGCGGATATTTGGCCATCAGGCTTTCCCGCGCCGGACCGCTGCCGACGACAATTTTCGATCCCGGCAATTCCAGGTCTAGGAAAGCCGGCAGGTTCTTTTCCACCGTCACCCGGCCCAGGAACAAGTGGATCGGGCGTGGCAGGTTCAGGTGGTCGATGTAATCCTTGGGGCCTGGTTTGAAGATTTCGGTATCGACCCCATGCGACCAGGGCCGCAGGTTGGCGAAGCCCTTGGCCGCCAATTCGTCATGGACGGAATGGCTGGGCACCATGACCCGCGACGACGGCGCATGAAAGCCCCTGATCCAGCGGTACAGAAGCGACAGCGGAACGATCGGCGCCCGGGCGTGGATGTATTCCGGAAACTTGGAGTGATAGGCCGTGGTGAACGGCAGATCGTTGCGCAGGCAATAGCGCCGGGCGGCGGAGCCGAGTGGTCCCTCGGTCGCGATATGGATCGCGTCCGGCCGGAATTCGTCGAGCATCGCCCGGACCCGCTGGCCGGGAAGCAACGACAATCGGATTTCCGGATAGGTCGGACAGGGCAGGGTGGTGAACAGGTTGGGCGAGATCACCTGAACCTCATGGCCCAATGCCTTCAGGCGTTCGACCACGGTGCCCATGACGCGGACAACGCCATTGGGCTGTGGATACCACGCGTCGGTGACGACGGAGATTCGCAGGGAAGAACGGCTCACGGGGCAATCCCTTCGACCGGTTTAAAACGGTTTCTTCTGGGTTCCGGTCATATGGAAGTAAAGTGATGTTCTAATGACAGTCAAAGGCCTCATGGGGCCTTGACCGGGTGGGCTTTTCCCTTGTCCTATAGCGGCCACGAACCGGCGCGACATTGCCGCCGCAATAGAAAAAAGGAAGCATCACATGGATTTAGGGATCAAAGGAAAGAAAGCGCTGGTCTGCGCCGCGTCCAAGGGCTTGGGCCGGGGCTGCGCGTTTTCCTTGGCGCGTGAGGGGGTGGACGTTGTCATCACCGCGCGCACGCCGGGTCCGCTTGAGGAAACCGCTGAACAGATTCGCAAGGAAACGGGCGTCAACGTGACCGCCATTGCCTGCGACATCACGACCGAGGAAGGCCGCGCCCAGGCGCTGGCCGCCTGTCCGAACCCGGACATCCTGGTCAACAACGCGGGCGGCCCGCCCCCGGGCGATTTCCGCGATTGGGACCGCGACGATTGGATCAAGGCGCTGGACGCCAACATGTTGACGCCGATCTTCCTAATCAAGGCGACCGTCGACGGCATGATCGAGCGTAAGTTCGGCCGGGTGGTCAACATCACCTCTGCCGCGGTGAAGTCGCCGATCGAAATCCTCGGCCTGTCCAACGGCGCCCGTGCGGGCCTGACCGGCTTCGTTGCCGGACTTTCGCGCAAGACCGTGCGCCACAACGTGACCATCAACAACCTGCTGCCGGGGCCGTTTGAGACGGATCGTCTGCGCTCCAACATGGTGGTCAAGGCCGAGCAGGCCGGGATCTCCGTCGAGGAAATGCGCGCCAAGCGTTCCGCCGACAATCCGGCGGGCCGGTTCGGCACGCCCGAGGAATTCGGCGATATGTGCGCGTTCATCTGCTCGGCCCAGGCCGGCTATATGACCGGCCAGAACTTCCTGATGGACGGCGGGTCCTTCCCGGGAACGCTCTAATCACGATCCCTGAGAAGACCTACGCCCATGAACAGCCTATCTGCGTCGGTGGTCGCATGACGACCATCCTTGTCATCGACGACGACGAAGACGTCCGGGACTTCATTTCCATGACCCTGACCCGGGCGGGATACGCGGTAGAGACGGCGACGAACGGCGACCAGGGATTGGTCGCCGTTCAGTCCCGCCGCCCCGCGGCGTTCGATCTGGTGATCTGCGACATCTTCATGCCGGTAAAGGACGGGATCGAATTCCTGACCGCTCTGCACGAAGAAAGCCCTGACTTGCCAGTTATCGCGGTCACCGGCGGCTTTACCGGCGTCACGCGCCCTTATGCGGACTCGATGACCGCCATGGGGGCCGTGCAAAGCCTGTTGAAGCCGTTCTCGCCGGATACGCTGGTAACGGCGGTCCAGGCAGCGTTGACCCCCGCCTAGACCGCATATCGCCTTAAAGCGCGTTGACTTCGGCGAGGAAGGTTTGGACTTGGCTTTTGAGTTCTTCTGACTGGCGGGACAATTCGTCCGCCGCGGTCAGAACCTCGTTCGCCGCCGCGCCGGTTTCCTGTGATGCCGCGTTGACGCCAACGGCGTTCTCCGAGACTTCATTCGCCCCCTGGGCCGCCTCTTCGACGTTGCGGGCGATTTCGCGCGTCGCGGCGCCTTGTTCTTCGACTGCGGACGCGACGGAGGCAGAAATCTCATCGACCTGGGAAACGGTCCGGCCGATGCCTTCGATCGCGGAAACGGCAGAGCCGGTCGCGGTTTGAATGCCGCTGACCTGCGTCGTGATGTTCTCGGTCGCCCGAGCGGTCTGCGTCGCCAGGTTTTTGACTTCTGCCGCGACCACGGCAAACCCTTTTCCGGCCTCGCCGGCGCGGGCGGCTTCGATCGTCGCGTTCAGGGCCAACAGGTTTGTCTGCTCCGCAATGTCGGTGATCAGCCCAACGATCTCGCCGACTTTGTTCGCGGATGCCGCCAGGGCGCGGACCATTTCTTCGGCGGTTTTGGATTCAGACACCGCCGAGCCGATGATCTGTGTGGTTTGCGCCATTTGCCGGTTGATCTCGGAAATCGAACTGGACAGTTCTTCCGCCGCCGACGACACGGTTTGAACATTGGCCGAGGCTTCTTCGATCGCGGCGGACACATTCGCCGTTCGCTCTTGTGTGGTTTGCGCGGTTTGGGTCAAGGTCTCGGCGGTCGAGCGCATTTCGGCGGATGCTGCCGCAACGGCCTGTAAGCGCTCGGTGACCTGGGCATCGAACGAACGGGTCAGTTCCTCCATGCGCCGGGTGCGTTCCTCGCGCTGGGCTTGGTTCCGGCGTTCCTGCTCTTCCAGCTTTGCGCGCTCGACGGCGTTTTCCTGAAACACGAGAAGTGCCCGGGCCATGTCGCCGATTTCGTCGCTGCGGTCCTGGCCTTTCACTTCGGCAATGAGATCGCCATTCGCGACAAGGCCCATCGTTGCGGTTATCGCGGTGATCGGTCGAGAGATACCCTTGCCGATCAAGATGCCGGCAACGGCGACGATGACGATGACGATTGCGGCCGAAGTGGAGACAGTCACCAACAACTCGTGCAATGCACTGAAAATCTCCGCCGTATCGATTTCTGCAATCACGGCCCATTTCGTGCCGAGGAATTCAAGCGGCATGTAGGCGGATACGACCTGAACGCCGCGATAGTCGAGAATTTGTTCGACGCCCGTCGCACCGCCGAGCGCCTTGGCAACGGTCGTGGTGTCGATTTTGGATTTCAGGATGGTCGACTCTTTGCCGAACCGGGAATCGCTTCGCATCAACTTGTCCGGACCGACAAGATAGGTTTCGCCGCTTGTCCCCATGCCGGCGGCGGATTGCATGATCCGGTTGATCCGCCCGATCGGCATCTGAAAGGCCAAGACCCCGATGATCGCGCCCTTGTCGTCCCGAATGGCCGACGAGATGAAACTGGCCGGTGCGCCATTGCTGGGGGCATAGGGTTTGAAGTCAAAGAAGCTTTCGGTGCCGGGAGAAGCTTTCATAGCCGCCTGAAAGGCGTTGCCCAGATCCGTTTCGCGCCATTTCCCATCGATCAGATTGGTGGCGAAATCCGGTTCCTTGAACACGGTGTAGACAAGGTCCCCCTTGGTGTCGAACAGGAACACGTCGTAGTAGCCACGCTCGGTCATGAACTCACGCAGCCACGGGTGAAAGGCCGCATGGGCTTGGTCGTAGGCCGTGCCGTCAGGCGCGGTATCCAATAGATGCTTTTTTCCGATCGGGTTTGGGTTGTCCGCAATGTAGCGTTTTTGCAGGATCGCTCCCGCATCGCTGCCCAGTTCCTGCCAAGCCTCGGCGAAACGCGTCACCGCTTGTTTGATCAAGGGGTTTGCGGCCTGCGTGGCGAGGTCCTGATGGATGCTGTTCAGGTAACTCTGAATGAACTGTGTTTTTGCGCTGCCCAAAGCGACGAGTTTCTGTTCGGCTTCCGTTTGAAGTTCTTCCGCTGCCTTGAAATAGGCAAGCGCCCCGGTAATCACGGTGGCCAGGATCGAAGCGACAACAATCGCTAGTGGGACTTTTTTTGAAATTTTTAAAGTTTTCATAAACTTAGAACACTCCTATCGTCGGCTTCTTTGCTGAACCTTGGGGTATTTCGTTTTGTGATTATTCGCTCACGCCGCGATCCCTATACCCCGTGGATGTTGCCGTTGTGCGAAAGTATCGCCGCTGGCGACTGGGGCAGGATCGAATTGGCGGAATGAACGGCTAATGTCATACGATAACATGCCGTTTGAAAACCTGACCTTTGGTCATAGGTGTTCGGTTAACCGCCCTTAAAGAGTGTCATAGTACGGTAACAATCGCCCCCGGTGACTTCGTCGGGGGACAAGGATAAAATCGCCGGATGGACGACGTGCAATTGGATAGCCCCGCGAAGACAGGGGATAAGGCCCCGGGCGCCACGCCCGCCGCTGCGAAGGAACCCACCCGCGGGCCGCAGCGCCGTGCGCGCGCCCAGCAATTGCGCGAACGCTATATCAACCGTGAAATTTCCTGGTTGGCATTCAATTCCCGCGTTCTGGAAGAAGCCAACAATCCGCACCACCCGTTGTTGGAGCGTGTGCGTTTCCTGTCGATCTCCGCATCGAACTTGGACGAGTTCTATATGGTCCGCGTCGCGGGCCTGAAGGGTCAGGTTCGGGCCGGCGTCGGCACACCGTCCGAAGACGGCCAGACCGCGGCGGAACAGCTTCAGGCGATCCACCAGGAAGTCGGTCGCCTGATGCAGGCCCAGCATGCCTGCTGGAGCAACCTGGTCAAGGAACTGCGCGGTGAGGGGATTGCCGTTGTCGCCCCCGACGAGTTGACGCCGCGCGAGCGTTCGTGGCTGCGCAAATTCGTGGATGGCATCATGCCGGTGCTGACGCCGCTGGCCATCGACCCGGCGCACCCGTTCCCGTTCATGCCGAACCTGGGCTTCTCGCTGGTTCTGACCCTGACCCAACCGGGGATGGAAGAACCCCTGCGGGCCCTGTTGCCGGTGCCGACGCAGTTGGATCGTTTCGTCCGCCTGCCGGGCGATCATATCCGCTTCATTCCGCTGGAAGACGTCATCGGCCTGTTCCTGGACCTTTGGTTCCCGAATTTCCAGGTCGTGCAAAAGGCGGCGTTCCGCGTCATCCGCGACAGCGAAATGGAAATCGACGAAGAAGCCGAAGATTTGGTGCGGACGTTCGAATCCGCGCTGAAGCGACGGCGGCGCGGCACGGTCATTCGCCTGACCTTCAACGCCGACGCGCCGGCCGAGCTACGCGACTTCGTCATTCAGGAAACCGACGCCTCGCCCGAGGACGTGATGCCGAACCCGGGCCTTCTGGGCCTGGTCGATACCAAGCAACTGATCCTGAGCGAACGGCCGGATTTGTTGTTCTCGCCGTTCAATGCGCGCTTCCCCGAACGCATCCGCGATTTCGGCGGCGATATCTTCGCGGCGATCCGCCAGAAGGACATCATTGTCCACCACCCGTACGAAAGCTTCGACGTGGTGGTGCAGTTCGTGCGCCAGGCCGCGCGCGACCCGAACGTGGTCGCGATCAAGCAGACGTTGTATCGCACGTCCAATGATTCCCCCATTGTCGCGGCCCTGATCGAGGCGGCGGAAGCCGGTAAATCGGTGACCGCGCTGGTCGAACTGAAAGCCCGTTTCGACGAAGAAGCCAACATCCGTTGGGCGCGCGATCTGGAACGCGCCGGGGTGCAGGTGGTCTACGGCTTCGTCGATATGAAGACCCACGCCAAGGTCAACATGATCGTGCGTCGCGAAGGCTCGGAACTGCGCCCCTATTGTCATTTCGGCACCGGCAACTACCACCCGATCACCGCCAAGATTTATACGGACCTGAGCTTCTTCACCTGCGATCCCTTGCTGGCGCAGGACGCATCGAAGCTGTTCAACTACATGACCGGCTACGCCAACCCGACGGCCATGCACAAGCTGTCGTTCTCGCCCTTTACCCTGCGCGACAAGCTGGTCGATCTGATCGAGGCTGAAGCCGCCAATGCCAAGGCCGGGCGGCCGTCGGGCATTTGGGCGAAGATGAATTCGATCGTCGATCCGGTGATGATCGAGGCCCTGTACAAGGCGTCGCAGGCCGGGGTGAAGATCGAGCTGATCGTGCGCGGCATCTGCTGCCTGCGTCCGGGGGTGCCGGGCCTGTCCGAAAACATCCAGGTCAAGAGCATCGTCGGGCGGTTCCTGGAGCATTCGCGTATCGTCTGCTTCGGCAACGGTCATCCGCTGCCGTCCCGCCACGCCAAGATGTTCATTTCTTCCGCCGATTGGATGCCCCGCAATCTGTATCGTCGGATCGAAACCTTGGTCCCGATCGAGAACGAGACGGTCCATGCGCAGGTGTTGGACGAGATCATGGGCGCGAACCTGAAGGATACGGCGCAAAGCTGGTTGCTGAACGGCGACGGTAGTTTCTCGCGGTTGGATTCCGATGGCTTTTCCGCGCATAATTATTTCATGACGAACCCCTCGCTTTCCGGGCGCGGCAGCGCGCTTGAGCGGAAGCCCGGGAAAAAGGGGTAGGGCGGCCAAGCAGCCGCTGAACCGCCCGCAGCCAACGCACAAGAAAATCGGCGAAAGCATGAGCGTTTTGACAGACAACCGCGCCGGTGATGTTGCGTCCCTGCGTGGCGCAGCCAATCCCGACGAGTATGCCCATGGCCGCGTCGCCGTGGTCGATATCGGGTCGTCGTCGGTGCGCATGGTCGTCTACGACACGCCGGCCCGGCTGCCGGTTCCGATCTTCAATGAAAAGGCGGATTGCGGCCTTGTTCGCGGTTTGGCCAAGACCGGTAAGCTGAATAAGAAAGGCGTCGACCGCGCCCGCGCCGCCTTGGCGCGTTTCATCCGTCTGGCCCATGTCATGGGTGTCGAGCGTCTGGAAATTCTAGCCACTGCCGCCGTCCGCGAAGCCGACGACGGGTTGAAGTTCGTCGAAGAGATCGAAAACAGTTTCAACGTCTCGGTTCAAATTCCGTCCGGTGCGGAAGAGGCGCGCCTGTCCGCCCTTGGCCTGTTGATCGGCGTGCCCAAGGCTGATGGCCTATTGGGTGACCTGGGCGGCGGATCGCTCGACCTGATCTGCATGGACAAGGGACAGTTCAGCGACAACGCGACATTGCCCCTGGGGCACCTGCGCCTTCCCGACGCGGCGGGCGGGGATATTCGCAAAGCCGCCCCGATGGTCGAACAGCAATTCGCCGAACACGATTGGCTCAAGAATATTCGGGGCCGCACCCTGTTCGCCGTCGGCGGATCGTGGCGCGTGCTGGCCCGGATCTTCATCGAGCAGACCAAGTATCCGATCCACATTATCGACGGCTTCACCATGAGCTATTCGGACCTGCGGCACCTTTGTCAGGTGTTGTCGGGGCTGAGCAAGGAAACCATGCAGCAGATGCCGATCCCGCGCCGCCGGGTCGAAACGCTGCCCTTCGCCGCCTTGACCATGGACCGGTTGCTGAACGTGGCGCGGCCGGAAAAGATCGTGTTCTCGGGCTTCGGCATGCGTGAAGGTCAGATGATCAAGGGCCTGCCGCCGGAAATCCGCACTCAGGATCCGCTGGTTGCCGGGTGCGAAACACTGGCCGAGCGAACTGGACGCTTTACCCTGACCGGGGCGGAACTGCGCGATTGGATGTCACCGCTGTTCCCCAAGGAAACGCCGCGCCATGCGCGCCTGCGCTACGTGGCCTGTCTGTTGTCCGATATCGGCTGGACGGAGCATCCAGATTACCGCGCCGAACATGCATTCTTCCGTGTGCTGCGGCTGCCCTATGCTGGATTGACGCATCTGGACCGGGCATTTTTGGCGAAGGCCGTGTTCGTTCGCTACAACGGCGATCCGTCGACATCGTTCGCGTCGCCGGTCCTGAACCTGTTGGATGATGAAGACCGCCGCATCGCCAACGCCATCGGCTTGGCCCTGCGCTTGGCGCATACGGTGTCGGGCTCGGCGCCGGGTTTGATCGGGCGCACGGTGCTGAAGCCGTCGGGGACGAAGCTGTACCTGCGCCTTCCGGTCAAGGACCGCTTGGTGTTCACCGGCGACGCGGTGGAGCGGCGGTTGAAGACCTTGGCGTCGGTCCTGGGGTACGAAGGGGCTGGCTACGGCAAACTGCCGGAAAGCGGCTCCTAACCTTCGATCAGCGGCACGGCCTGGAAGCAGTCCAGGGCGGAGGCGGCGTCGAAGATGCGCTTCAGCCGGGGCATCTTGTCCCAATCCAATTCGCGCTCATGACGTAGCTGCACATGACCCAAGGCCGAGGCGAGGGTGATGTCCGCCTGGGTCAGCTTCTCGCCGAAGAACCAAGGGCCGTCGGGCGAAGCTTCGTCCTCAAGCCATGCCAGGGCGAGCTTGATCTGATGCCGGACCCGGTGCCGCCACTGCAGGGACGGCGCATTGGCGTGCAGGTTCTTGTCGATGCTCAAGGACACGCTTTTCTCGGCCAGGCCCCAGGCGATGGTGACGGCGCGCAGCACGGCGCGCCGCTCCGCCCCCTTGGCCGGGGTCAGGGCCTTGTCCGGGCCTGCTTCCTCGTCCAGGTAGTCTAGGATGATCTGGCTGTCGAAGATCTTTTCCCCGTCCGGCAGGATCAGCACCGGCACCTTGATCAACGGATTGATCTCGGCCACCTCGTCGGCATTGCGGAACACCGACAACACCTTCCGCTCATAGGGGATGCCGTAATAGTGCATGGTCACGGCGACCCGGCGCAGGAACGGGGAATCGTATTGTCCGACAAGGCAGTGCATCGATGTGGCTCCGGTTATGCCCGACGGGTCATTCCGCGTCGGGCAGGTCGACGACCGCGAGGTTGCGATCCTTGATGGCGAGCGCCATGCGCCCGTCACGCAGTTTCAGGGCGTCCTCACCGAACAATTCACGCCGCCAGCCGCTCATCGCCGGGACGTCGGCATCCGCGCCATAGGCGGCAATGTTGTCGATGTCTTCGGAATTGGCGATCAGGCGTTGGGCGACCTCGGATTCCTCGGCGCAGAGGTTGAGGAATACCTTCAACAGGTTCGACACCGGCCCGATACCGCGCGGCAGGGGCGGCTTTTCCACCGGCTGCGGACAGTCGGCGTCGGGTAGGTCCTTGCCGCGTTCGACGGCTTCCATGATCTGGCGGCCTTGCCAGCCTTCGGCCATCTTCTGCGACAGGCCTCGGATCCGGGCCAATTGCTCAACGCTCTTTGGTGGGTGGTGGGCGATTTCGACCAAGGATTCGTCGCGCAGGATCCGGTTGCGCGGCACGTCGGCGCGCTGCGCCTCGGTCTCGCGCCAGGCCGCGACCTCGCGCAGGATCGCCAACAGGCGGGGCGTCGGGCGGCGGACCTTGAGCCGTTCGAACGCCTCGCGCGGATCGGTTTCGTAGAAGCTGCGGTTTTGCAGGGCTTCCATTTCGGACGCGACCCAAGGCGAGCGGCCGGTCCGTTCCAGCTTAGCCTGAAGCTTTTCATAGACGGTGCGCAGGTGCGTCACGTCCGACAGCGCATACTTGATCTGCTTTTCCGACAGGGGGCGCGCCGACCAGTCGGTAAAGCGCGAGCTTTTGTCGATCGAAGTCTTGGCCAGTTTCGAGACCAGGGTCTCGTAACCGACTGAGTCTCCGAACCCGCAGACCATGGCCGCGACCTGGGTGTCGAACACCGGGGCCGGGCAATCGTCCATGGCGCGAACGAAGATTTCCATGTCCTGACGGGCCGCGTGAAAGACCTTCAGCACGTTGCGGTTCGCCAACAACTCGAACACCGGCGTCAGATCGATGCCGGGGGCCAGCGCGTCCACTGCGGCCGCGCTGTCCGGTCCGGCGATCTGCAACAAGCAGAGCACGGGCCAATAGGTCCTCTCACGGATGAATTCCGTATCCACCGTCACATACTCGGCGGTGGCAAGGGGGGCGCAGAAGGCCCGGAGCTCTTCGTTGTCGGTGATCAGGTTCATTATTTCAGGGGCGAGAAGCTAACAGGAGAGATGATTTTGTTTTCCTGGTGGACCAGCATGCCTTTGCTTTTTTTGCGGTAGGCGTGCCATTCGGGGTCGGCGTCGCGGGCCATGCGCCGGCGTTCCATATCGGCCAGGTCGTCGTAGCTCCACAGGTGGATGAACTGGTTGATCGGCCCGATGGCGGTGGTGAAATAGCCAACCAAGTTCAGGTGACGAAGCTGCACGGGCAGGCCTTCGGCCTCGAACAGGTCGAGGTATTCTTTGTTCATGCCGTGGGCGACGGTGTAGGTGCGGTGGTCGATGATCATTCTGGTGTTTCCTCCTTGGGCGCGGCATTGATGGTGTGAAAGCCGCTCTGTCCGTTATACGTGAGGCTTGCAAACGGGACAACGGAGCGAAATGCTGTCCCCAATGAGAATAAAAGGAGCCCTGAAGTGAGCGATCTGATTTTGCGCGAAGACCGCGACGGCGTGACCTGGCTGACCGTCAACCGGCCGGACAAGCTGAACGTGATGACATCCCCCCTGATGATCGAATTGACCCAGACGCTGCGCGACCTGGGGGCGGATCAGTCCCTGCGCGCCGTGGTCATTACCGGTGCGGGGGAAAAGTCGTTCATCGGCGGTGCGGATATCGGCGAAATGGCGGAATTGGACCCTGTGACGGCCCGCGCCTTCATCAGCCGATTGCACGGTATCATGGCGGCGATCCGCGACCTGCCGGTGCCGGTGATCGCACGCATCAACGGTTATTGCCTCGGCGGCGGGATGGAACTGGCTGCGGCCTGTGACATTCGGATCGCGTCGGACAACGCCAAGTTCGGCATGCCCGAGGTCCGCATCGGCCTGCCCAGCGTGATCGAGGCCGTGTTGCTGCCGCATCTGGTCGGCTGGGGCAAAACCCGCTGGCTGGTCATGACCGGCGAGATGATCGATTCTCAGACGGCCCACGATTGGGGCTTCACGGAATTCCTGACGACTCCGGCGGAATTGGACAGCGTCCTCGCCCGTACGGTCGATGCCATTGTGGCTTCCGGACCGCACGCGATCCGCACGCAGAAGCTTTTGGTTCGCGCCTGGGAAAGCCTGCCGCCCGGTGAGGCCATCGCCGATACCATCCCGGTGTTCGGCGACAGCTTCGAAACCGGCGAGCCCCAGGAAATGCTGGGCGAATTCGTCGCCCGCAAGGCCAAGAAGGGCTAACGCATCGCCATGGGGGAGCGGGCGGAAATCGTATTCAGCATCCTGATGGCGGCTTTCGTCGTCGTTTTGGTGATGACCAACGTTATCGCGGGAAAGCTGTTTCTGGCTTTCCCCGAGACGTTCCCCCACGGCTTGTTCGGTGAAGCGGTCACCTTGACCGCTGGGCTGATCACCTATCCCATCACCTTTCTGATTACCGACGTGGTCTGCGAGGTCTATGGCCAGCGCCGCGCCAATCTGATGGTCTATACGGGCTTCGCGATGAGCCTGATGATCCTGGTGGTCATTCAAGTCGCCCTGGTGGTGCCGGGATCGCCCGTCTGGGCAGACGGTAATCCGCACTACAACACCGTCATCCAAATGCAGGAAGCCTATGAAAGCGTGTTCACCCTGCCGGGCATGCTGGTGTTGGGCTCGATGAGCGCCTATCTGGCGGCGCAGTTGCTGGACGTGAAGCTGTTCCACTTCTGGAAAAAGGTCACCCACGGCAAGCACCTTTGGCTGCGCAACAACGCCTCAACCATGACCAGCCAGTTGGCGGACACCTGCATCGTCAATTCGATTTTCCTGGGCTTCGGGCTTGGCCTGGACTGGGGTGTCGTCGGCAAGATCATCCTTGCCAGTTATCTCGCCAAGCTGTTGATCGCCTTGGCCGACACACCGTTCGTTTACGCCGGTGTGTGGCTGGTGCGGCGGGTTGCCCGCCTGCCGGAGAAGGGTAGCATCGACATATTGGTGTGATCCCGCGCACAGCGACGGGGTGCATCCGATCATATTCTTGAGGCGGAGATCGTAGGGCGGTCGGGAGAAACACCATGACCGCCATCAAAATTCTTTCGTCTGACGACACTCTCGCAAATGGCACTTGCGAGGAAGGTAGTCGTGCGGACTTACCCGAAAACCCGTTCAGCGAAGCCGTATTCGCGGCGGAAGACGCGCTTGCCCGGCAATTGGACGGGCCGCCCGTCGTGTCCATGGCCGATGAATTACGCCATGCGGTCGCCGAAAGCGGCCGTGGCCAAGTAGCGCTATTAAGCGACATTTGGCGCATGGCGCGTGGGACTGGTCGGGTCAGCCCCCAGGAATACATGTATTACCGTTTGTGGGATCCGAAGCTGGACGCCGACGCCAAGGCGCGCTTCGTCGGGAAACGGGTGCAGACGGCGCTGCACCGGGCCTGCAACCCGGCGACGTGGTACATGGTTGCCCATGACAAACTGATCTTCCAGGCGGCGGCTGCCGGGATGGGGCTTCCGATACCCCGGCTGCGGGGCGTCTATCACCCGTCGCGTGTCGCCGGCCCCGTGCCCCATGCGCGGGATAAGGAAGGCTTGAAGGAACTTCTGAATAACGGCCTATCGGGGCCGATTTTCGCCAAGCCGATCGACGGTATGTATTCGATCGGCGCGTTGTCGATCGATCGCCTGCCGGAAGGGCAGGGCTTTTTAGCCAACGGCGCCGTCGTCTCCACGGACGATCTGGTCAACTACCTGAGCTTCCGGCGGGATAGGGGGTATGTGTTCCAGGACCGTTTGACGCCTCATACCCGTTTGCGCGGTTTGATCGGCGACCATTTGCCTTGCATGCGGGTGTTGGTGCTGGTCGACGGCAAAGGCGTGGCCGAACCGGTCAGCGCCGTGGTGAAGCTCCCGGCCGGGGGGCAGACTGCTGATAACTTCTGGCGGGGGGATAACTTGCTGGCTGCGTTGGAATTGGAAACCGGCGCGGTGACACGGGCGGTCAATGGGTGGGGGCGTTCGTTCGCCGTCGTCGATGCCCATCCGGATACGGGCGTGCGCCTGGCCGGAACGACCCTGCCGCAATTCGACGAGGCGATGGCCCTGGTCCGCCGGGCCGCAGCAGCCTTTCCCGGCATCCGGACGCAATCATGGGATATTGCCCTGACCGACAAGGGGCCGGTGGTCATGGAGTTGAACTTCGGCGGAGATTTGAACCTCCACCAATTGGCCCATGGAAAAGGCATCATGGGCGCGCGTTACCGCGCCCATGTCGCCGACTGCCGGGGACAAACCGGCAAGAAATGATGGCTGAAGCCGGGGGCGGCGCTTACCAGCGCCGTTCCGCGGTTTCGCTGCCGCCGTCGATGAAGCCTTTGAGCGCCGAAACTTGGACGCAGCCCTGCGGGCACAGGGTTTCAAGCTTGGCCAAAAGCTCCAGAGCCGTGTCTTTCTGGCCCATTTCGACGTAAAGCTCGCCCATGTACTCCAGGGCGCCCTTGTGTTCCGGGTTGATGGCCAGGGCGCGTTCGTAATAGTCGAAGGCGACGTCGTAATGGCCCATCTTGCGGGAGGCATAGCCCCGCAGGTTCCAACCGTCGGCATCGTTCGGGTTGGCTTCCGTATAAGGCATCAGGGCCGTCAGCGCCGGCTCGAACTTGCCCTGGTTGAGCAGTTCCTGGATATCGCGAAGGGCCTTGCCTTCCTTCTTGTCCTTATCCTTATCGTCGGGCGTCGTCGTGGTCGGGGTGTCGCTGCCCATGGCCAGGGCCTTGTGGGCGGTGGCCAAAGGGGACAGGGCAATCAGGGCGCCGAGCGCCAAGGCAGGAACAGTGGCACGCCAAGTGATGGTCATGAGTAGGTCTCCTAACGGGAAATGTCAGGCCGACGCTGGCCGTCTTCGCGGGCGCAGTATAGCACCTTTTTGCGGAATTTCCCGTCTCACGCTTTGGTGAGCAATGGCCCGGGTGCTGGGGCGATGGGCAAATTCCTTCTGGATTTTCGACGTCCGAAAGCCTAGAAACCCCCGGATGAATTCGCCCCTTCCGCCGGTTGTCGGCGGCTTAATCCTTGGGCGCGCGACAATCGGACCAAGCCGATCCATCGCGCACATTATTTGACGGGAAATAGCCTTCATGCATCCTTACCGCACCCATAACTGTGGCCAACTGCGCGAAGCCAACGTCGGCGAGACCGTTCGCCTGTCCGGCTGGGTCCACCGCAAGCGTGACCACGGGAACCTGTTGTTCGTCGATTTGCGCGACCACTATGGCCTGACGCAATGCGTGATCGACGTTTCGGGTGCGTTGTTCCCGGGTGTCGAAGGGGTGCGTCCCGAAAGCGTGGTGACGATCACCGGTCCGGTGGTCAAGCGCTCGGAAGAAACGATCAACCCCGGCATCCCGACCGGCTCGATCGAAGTGCGGATCGACGAGTTCCATGTCGAAAGCGCCGCCGAAACCCTGCCGATGCAGGTTTTCGGCGATGCCGACCTGGGCGAGGAAACGCGCCTGCGCTACCGCTTCCTGGATCTGCGCCGCGAACAGCCGCATGCCAACATCATCCTGCGCTCGAAAGTTATTTCCTCGATCCGCCGCCGGATGACGGATCAGGGCTTCCTGGAAATCCAGACGCCGATCCTGACCGCGTCGTCGCCCGAGGGGGCCCGCGATTATCTGGTGCCGTCGCGCAACCATCCGGGTCACTTCTACGCGCTGCCGCAGGCCCCGCAGCAGTTCAAGCAGCTGCTGATGGTCTCCGGCTTCGATAAGTACTTCCAGATCGCACCTTGCTTCCGCGACGAAGACGCCCGCGCCGACCGCTCGCCGGGCGAGTTCTATCAGCTCGACCTGGAAATGGCGTACGTCACCCAGGACGACGTGTTCGCGGCGCTGGAGCCGGTTTTGGCCGGCGTGTTCGAGGAATTCGCCGGTGACCGTACGGTGACCAAGGCCCCGTTCCCGCGCATCCCGTACAAGGAATCGATGCTCAAGTACGGCAACGACAAGCCGGACCTGCGCAACCCGATCGAAATGTGCGACGTCACCGACGCCTTCGCCGGTTCCGGCTTCAAGGTCTTCGCCGGGATGATCGAAAAGAACGACAAGGTTCGGGTCCATGCCATTCCCGCGCCGGGCGGCGGTAGCCGCGCGTTCTGCGACCGCATGAATTCCTGGGCGCAGGGGCAGGGACAGCCGGGCTTGGGCTACATCTTCTTCCGCGAAGGTGAGGGCGCCGGTCCGATCGCCAAGAACATCGGCGAAGACCGCACCAATATGCTGAAGACCAAGCTGGGTCTGAACGACGGCGATGCCGTGTTCTTCGTGGCCGGTGTGCCGGGCGAGTTCGCATCCTTCGCCTCGGCCGCGCGGACCAAGGTCGGTGAAGACCTGGACCTGATCGCCAAGGACCGTTTCGATTTCTGCTGGATCGTCGACTACCCGATGTTCGAGCTGAATGAAGAAACGGGGCAGATCGATTTCTCGCACAACCCGTTCTCGATGCCGCAGGGTGGTCTTGATGCCCTGGAAAATCAGGATCCGCTGGACGTGCTGGCCTATCAGTACGACATCGTCTGCAACGGCGTGGAGCTGTCGTCGGGCGCGATCCGGAACCACAAGCCGGAAATCATGATCAAGGCATTCGAGATTGCGGGCTATTCCAAGGAAACGGTCGAAACCGAGTTCGGCGGCATGTACCGGGCGTTCCAGTACGGCGCGCCGCCCCACGGTGGCTCGGCTCCGGGGATCGACCGTATCGTCATGATGTTGGCGGACGAGCCGAACCTGCGCGAAGTTATCGCTTTCCCGCTGAACCAGCAGGCTCAGGATTTGCTGATGGGGGCGCCGTCCACGGTTGACGAATCGAGGCTGAAGGAACTGCACCTGCGGTTGGCCTTGCCGAAGAAAAAGACAACCGCCGGCGAGAATGAATCGTAAGGGTGGTATTTCCACCCGGCGTCAACGCGTTTTGATTCCTTTAATCCTGAAAATGACTTAGCCGGCGAGAAAAAGCTGGTCGCCGATTCGCGTCGTCAGGTATGGTGAACGAATCGTTACCGATTCGGTGCTCTTCCGCCTGCGGCGGCGGAAAGCGCGGGGCGGATCGGGGTAAACATTTTTAGGGTGAGGATGCCGGTGCGGCTGCCGGTTGCCCAACTGGGGGTTAAAATGCGGAAGGCTTTGTTCGTAGCTGGCGCGTGCACGTTGCTAAGCGGCTGTGCCCTGCCGATCCCCATTCAGGTTGCATCCTGGGCCATCGATATCATCTCCATCGCCACGACCGAAAAATCCATCACTGACCACGGGCTTTCCGCTCTGACTCAGCAGGATTGCGCGATCCACCGCGTTGTCACTGAATCGGATGGGGCAATCTGCCACGACGTTGATGGCCGGACCGACGTGATGACCGCCGAGGCGGATCAACCGACGGAAGCGCGAAGCTGGAAACGGTCGGGCGGACGCGCCGGCGGCCTTCGGTTCGAGGCAATTGAGAACCAAGTTGCAAACGCGGGCAGCGATGCTGTGCCTGACGCCGAGCCCAATGAGCCGCAGGTTGCGGCGGCGCCGGAACCGATCGCCGTTCCTGCTGCTGGTATCGACGCCCTGATGGAACAGCCGGTGAAGGTGAATATCGATCTTGAGGCGATGCAGCCGATGGTCGAGGAAACCGACCGTCCCTTCATGCACCTGGCCATGGAAAATGCAACGGTTCAGACCGCTGCGGTGCAGCCGCAGGCAACCGTCTCGGCGAAGCCCACGGCGGGGTTCTATTACGTGATCGGAAGTTTCCGCGCCAGCGACCGGGCGAAACGGCACATGCAAACTTACGGGGCGCTGACGCCTTCGGTCCTGCATGGGCGGATCGGCACGGACGGTCGTGAAGTTTTCCGTGTCGTCGTCGGACCGTTGAATTCCCAGGAACGCTCGGTTGCCGTCCGTCGGATCAAGCGGGCCGGGATCGCCGACAGCTGGGCCATTCGGGTTTCGCCGAAGGATTGGACCGTGGCTGCCAAGCTACAGCCGGTGCAACAGGCTGACGCCACGTTGAGTGCGCGCGATTGGCCGGGCCTGACCCACTTCATCACTGTTCGATAAAAGGCCTTCGCCTTTTAAGCAGCTAGGTGGTCGTCGTCGGTCTCGGCGGGCCCATCCAACGTCTGCAGCAGCTTGAGGATACGTTCGCTTTGCCGGACAAGGCGCGTGTTCTGGGGGTTGTGACGACGCTCGAAATTCAGCCGTTCTTCCCATTGGGCGACGAAGTCGCGGGCTTTATCCGGTCCCGCCAGCTCACCTGTCAGGGCGCCGATGGTCAGGTTGTAGTCGGGGTGTAATTCCGGCTGAAAGGCCAGCAGCTCATATTCCTCGAACGCAATGGTGCCGGAGGCATAAAGCTCCAAGCTGACGTCGGCCATTTGGCGCGGGGTCAAGCGGCGCAGGGACAGGCCACCCGTCAGTTCGCTGAACAAGGTCGGGCGTGCGGCTTCCGCTGCGTGTTCGTCATCCGAGGATGTCGCCTGCGGGGGCAGGACGGGTGTCAGCGGCACCAGTTCGCGGGATAGGCTCTCCGCTGTCAGGTGCTGCGAGTTGACGTCGATATACGACAACGTTTGATGTTCTGCTCCCATGGGCAAGGCTCCTTAGTCTTCCGAACGCGATCCGTTCGAGAACAAAGACAATGTCGAACCCTGACATGCCGAAGGCACTGTTTCCCGGGCCGGGGTGTCGCCTTGGTTCATCCGTCGTTGCGCGCGGCAACGGTGATGAGGGGGAAGGCGGTGGTCTCGGTTGCGGGCATCGGGGTCTGTTCTATCGCCGTCATGGGTGCCTTCAAATAGTCGGCATGCGGACTTCGCCACATCCATTTCTCTGAAGGATTAGTAGCAATTACCGGGCCAATCAGCCGGGGGCGGATTTCCTTATGATTAACGAAACCTTAGCTGTGAAAACGGGATGAACCCGGCAATTTTTGCCGGGTAACTGGGTAGGATTTTCCCAAATGCTATGCGTCGCGTGACCATGGACAGGGCCGCATTCCGGGCCTAGTCTCACATCACAGTTTGTGCATACGAGGCCCCGTTCAATCAAATGCCGTTCATACGAAGAATTCTCGCCACAGGCATGGCTGCCTGTGTGTTTGCAGGTGTGTTTACCCTGTACGCCGCGCCGGTCAATTCCGCAGAGGCGCCCTCCGCAAAGACAGAGACGTTGGTGCCGCATCGGGCCGCGTATGAGATCACTTTGTTCCAAAGCCGCGAAGGGGTCGGCCCGACGGCTGCCCGCGGTATCATGGCTTATACCTTCGCCGATGCCTGCGAAAGCTGGGTCGTTGAAAACCGGATCGTCATGGACGTGGTCTATGGCGAGGAAACGCCGGTCCGGACCGATTGGACCTCCAGCAGTTGGGAGTCCAAGGACGGCCGCGACTATGGCTTCAACATGACCCACAAACGCAACGAGCAACTGGCGGAAGAACTGAAAGGCACGGCGCGGATCGATCCCGGCCGGGGCGGCGAGGCGGCTTTTACCGGCAACCAAGCCGTGCAGATTCCGTTACCCAAGGAAACCCTGTTTCCGACGTCGCATTTGTTGGCCAGTTTGAAGGCGGCGAAGGAGGGGAAGAAGGTTTTCTCCAAGCCGATGTTCGATGGCGGTAGCCTGGACAACCCTTACGACACCAACGCTTACATCGTTCGCCCGAAAACACGGGATAAGGCGGTGCAGAAACTGCTGAAGAAAGCCGGTTTCGCCGACGACGTGCCGGTGTGGCGGTATCAGATGGCGTTTTTCGCCCAGCAATCGAACGAGGGCACGCCCGCGTTCGAATTGGAAGTCGACTACCGGGCCGATGGTATCGCCGAGCGGATTACCCAGTATTTCAGCGATTTCGCGATCCGGATGTCGTTGGTCAAGCTCGAGAAACTTGCGGGCGGTTGCTGACCTCATCGGCTGTCCACAACCAGGCGGCTCCCCGTACTCCGGATGAATCGCCGTGGCTGGCGGGGACCAGCCGCGTCGCCACGCTGTCGGAAAAGACCCAATCGCCCCAGAGCGCCGGGACGGCGTCGTACAATCGGGCGATATTGGACAACCCGCCCCCCAGCACGATCACGTTGGGGTCGACGATGTTGATCACTGTGGCAAGGGCACGGGCAAGGCGACTTTCGTACCGGGCAAGGGTTGTGGCGGCGGCAGCGTCGCCGGCGGTCGCCCGCGCCGCGATTTCTGTTGCGCTCAGGTCGTCGCCACCATGGTCCCGCGCCAGCGCAGGGCCGGACAGAAACGTCTCGATGCAGCCGTTCAGGCCGCAATAGCAAGCCGGACCCGGGCGCTCGTTGTCCATTGGCCAGGGCAGGGGATTGTGGCCCCATTCGCCGGCCACCGCGTTAACCCCGGCGATAAGGCGTCCGTTGACGGCGATGCCGCCGCCGACCCCGGTTCCCAGGATGACGCCGAACACGACCGGCGCGCCCGCGGCGGCGCCGTCGCTGGCTTCGGACAGGGTGAAGCAATCGGCGTCGTTGGCCAGGCGCACGGGGCGGTTCAGCGTGGTTTCCAGGTCCTTGTCCAAAGGATGTCCGATCAACCAGGTCGAATTGGCATTTTTGACCAAGCCGGTCGCGGGCGAAATCGTCCCCGGAATGCCGACGCCGACATGGGTGATCGGGGCGGTTGCCGCCTCTAGTTTGCCAATCAGGTCGTCAATGGCGGCAAGCGTCGCTTGATAGTCTCCGCGCGGCGCTGGGATCCGGTGGCGGGCCAGAGGCGCGCCCTGGTCGTCGAGAACGATGCCCTCGATCTTCGTGCCGCCTAGATCAATGCCGCAGCGCATGGCCCATCCCCAGGGAAAAAAATCGTCTCATCGTGTGACCGTCGTCATGTTCAAATCGAAACGAGGTTAATACTTTTTTACCGTTCAATCCTTAGAACTGTGGGGACAACCACAGGGTTAGGGGTGGAACAGATGACCATCATTGCCGAAACGACGACCGAACAAAGGGATGTTTATCCGGTGTTTCGCGGGCTGAGCGAATTGGGCCTGTCGACCGCTGATTTGGCGATGGCCATGTCGGCGTCGCAGACTGATGTCGCCGCTTGGCGCTCGGGCGAGGAGCGGATGCCCGCCCGGCTGATTGCGTTTCTGACCTTGATTTTGGATGCATTGATCGAGCGTCGCGGAACCGAAGCCACGGTGGCGGCCTCGTTTTTTCCGGAGATGGCCAAACCTGGGCAAATCCGCACCGTACGGGCGCGGGATAATTTGCAACAGCAACAGGCTTTTAACTGCGGTTTCGATAAGGCGCATATGGACGCGGGTCTGCGCTTGTTCCAACGCTGGCGCGATCGTAAGCTGTTTGCCGACCACCGTTTTGTCGGCGCGGAACGCGGACGTGCTTTCGATATGGTACAGGCGGAGGCTATGGCGACCTGATGTAACGGGATCGCATCGGCGGCCGGGGGGCTGCGGGTGCGAATGTAAGTGCCGGGGCATTGGGATGCTTTTGGGGTAGACGAGGGTAGAATGAGCGACAAATTGTTCGGGCTGACGGAAGAAGGCGTCAAAACCGCGCTGGATATCAAAACCCGGTACAAAAAGGGCGAGCCGCTGATCGTTCCGAGCGACAACGACAAGTTTCTGGCCCCTGAGAATTTCCTGAATTCATCCATCAATCTGGGCGGTCTGGATGATCCGCTGCCGCTGGCCCTGGTGTCGGCGCGCGACCCGGAAGCCCCGATGGCGCTTGCCGCCGCGGCGCGTCTGTCCCCGATGGGGCGCAAGACGCCGCTGATTACCGGCATGTTCGAAATTGTCGGCGATCTGTCGAAGCACGAAGCGGTCAAGGACGCGGTGTCCCTGATTACCGAAAGCGCTTTCGACCCCAACGCGATTGCCAAGCTGCGGCGCGAAACCTCGCGCTTCATCGTCCGTACCCGGGCTGAATACACCCTGGCCCTGCGTCAGAACCTGCACAACCTGATGGACGGCAGCGTGTCGCCCCGCCAGTTCGTGCAGGAATTCTTCCAACTGACCGAAGCCGGGAACATGCGGAACGACATCCGCAAGAAACTGGTCATCAGCTTGTTGATGTCGGAGACCGTGCGGCCGAGCGTCAAATTCTTGATGCTGGAAAACTTCCATCAGATGCCCTCGCCGGTGCAGACGGCGATCATTCAGGCTCTGTTGCGCGCCGAGTCTTCGCGCCATGTCGATCTGATGAAGGAAGAACTTCGCTGGATCGTGGCGCAAGGCGTCGAATACGGCCAAACCCACTAAGTTTCCAAAGACTTATAACCAACGATATAGCCCGGCGCCGATGTGGCGCCGTTGGCATACGTTTTTGTGCGCCTGCCCATACTTTGGGTGAATGGCCAGCCGTTCCGTCGTTTGCGACAACGGAAGCGGACATACACGTCCTCCTTCAAAAACATCCGCTAAGGAAGATTAGGAGAGACCTTCGCATGAAACAGCAATTGCTGGTCTACGCCTCGCGCGACGTTCCTGATTGTTATCTGGTTACGCCGGCTCATCTCGCCCATCAGGCCCATGTGGAATTCTACTGGAGCGCCTCGCGGGATCGTTTGACCCTGGTGGCGCGGGACCGCGCCCGGGTTCTGCTTAGCTGGGCCCCTGATTTCAAGGGCGAGGCGGGTGTCATCGATTTTCAGGGGGAACTTGTATCGGCGGCTTAAGCAGCGCGAAATTAATGTCTCATTCGATAATATGAATGTTGAACCGCGGTTGTCATGACGTACAATCCGGTCTCGATTTTCCACTGATCCTCGGGGGAGGGGACGCGGATAGCAGGTGTCATGCCCAAATCCAAGGACCCGTACTCTCCCGCTCTCGATTGGCCCAAATATCTTTGGCAGCCGATCGTCTTTTCCGCGCTCTTTTTCGGGATCGCGCTTGGTGCGGTTCTGTATTTCGTCAGCCTGGCGGCGGACAGAGAAAACGCGCAGGCCGTAGACAATTCAAATCACTTGGCCCGGACCGCAATCGGAACCGTGCGCGAAGACATGGTCGGTCGCGTCGTCGATTACGCCTGGTGGAACGATATGGTCGCGCAGGTCAAGAACGGCATCGAACCCGGCTGGGCGGAAACCAACATCGGCAAATACATGCAGGATGAGTTCGGTTATTCGGGCTCATACGTATTCGATGCAGGGAATGAAACGCTTTATCACGCAAAAGATAATCCGGACCTGCCGGCTGAAGGATTGCAGTTCCTCGGCAGTGGCGGCGAGGCTTTTCTTACTGCCCTGAGAGCGACACCGACGGCTCGATCAGAGTCCGGGAGCAGTTTCGTCACCTGGAATGGGCGTGTCTATTTAGTGGCTGCCGGATCAATTACCCCGGAAACCCCGACCGAGGCGGAAGCTAAGCTGAAGGACCGACCGATCCTTGTGTTCTTCCGGGAGATGAATTCTGAACTCATGGAAAGCCTGGGCCAGCGCTTCCTTCTGGGGGGGCTGCGCCTGGGAGGGGTTGGAAATGACGGTGGCGGGCTCTCGCTGTCTTCGTTGACCGGTAAACCGCTTGCAACCGTTATCTGGGCGCAGGACAAACCGGGGGACCGGCTGTTCCAGGATCTTGCCCTGAGGATCGGCGCGGTCACACTGGTGCTAGTGGTCGCGGCTGTCGCGCTATCTTTTGTCTGGTCCCGATCGGCGATTACCGCGAACCTGGCGAAGTCCCGGTTCCTGGCCAAAATGAGCCACGAATTGCTGACGCCGCTCAATCCGATCATCGGTTTTTCGCAGGCTATGTCCGACCAGTTGTTCGGCCCCATCGCCCCAAGATACCGGGGATACGCCGACGACATTCAGCGCAGCGCCCGCCACCTGCAGTCGGTGGTGCAGGACGTGCTGGATTTCTCCCGGATCGAAACCGGGGAACTTGGGCTTCAGGAAACCTTGATCGAGCTGCCGGTGCTGGTCCGCGACTTGCCGCCGGTGACTGTCTATCGGCCATCTTTGGATGGCGAGGAGCAGGTCTGTCCGCTCGCGGTGCGGGCCGAAATTCCCGAAGATCTGCCACGGCTGGTTGGCGATGAACGCAGGATTCGCCAAATCCTGATCAATGTTCTGTCCAATGCCGCCAAATTTTCGGACGGTCAGGAACTGACATTGCGCGCGAATTTGATTGATGGCGGCGCAATGCGGATCGAAATCCAGGACAAGGGGATCGGGATCGCGCCGGCCGATATTCCAAAGGCGTTCGAGCCGTTTGTGCAACTTGCGCCGACCGGGGGACGGACGCGCAGCCGCACGGGGGCAGGCATCGGTCTGTCGATTTGTCGCGATCTGATGAATATGCACGGCGGGACCCTGGACCTGGAAAGTGACCTTGGGAAGGGGACCACCGTGATTATGACGTTTCCCGCCGATCGGATCGCCGAGCGGCGTGCAACCTTCTCCAGGTGAAAACTGAAACGCGGTTGTCTTGCCCCGGTGTTTGGCGGCGTGCTAGCAGTGAGCTCCCACCTCTAGACCATCCTTCGGAGCCCCCCTTCCGTGGCCTTTAAACCCGATTATGCCTTTGACGGCGAACCTTCCATTGGTGAAACCTGGGAAGTCGCGCCGGGCGTGCGCTGGTTGCGTATGCCGTTGCCCTTCAAACTGGATCATATCAACCTGTGGATGCTGGAGGACGGCGACGGCTGGACCCTGGTCGACACCGGCATCAGCACGGACGAAACGCGCGACGCCTGGGACCAGGTGTTCGCGAACACGCTGAACGGCAAGCCGGTCAAACGGATCATCGTCACCCATTTTCACCCGGATCATGTCGGGTTGGCCGGTTGGTTGTGTTCCCGCTTCAAGGCGCCGCTGTGGATGCCTTACGGGGAATGGACGACGGGGCGTATGCTGGCCGCCGAAACGGGGCAGACGGCTGGGCCGGTGTTCCATGCCTTCTACAAGGCGGCGGGCATTTCCGGGGACCTGCTGGCCCAGGTCGACAGCCGCGTCGGCCGGTATGGCGGTAACATTTCGCCGATCCCGCCTGCGGTGCGCCGCATCGCCCATGGCGACGAAATCGATATCGGCGCCCACAAATGGCGCGTGATCGAAGGCAACGGGCATTCGCCCGAGCATGCTTGTCTGTTCTGTCCGGATTTGAAGGTGCTGATTTCAGGCGATCAGATTCTGCCGAAGATCAGCCCCAACGTCTCGCTTTGGCCGCAGGAACCCGAGGCTGACCCGCTGACCAAGTTCCTGGATAGCCTCAAGCGGTTCAAGGACTTGCCCGCCGATACGCTGGTTCTGCCGTCCCATAACTGGCCGTTCCGTGGTTTGTTGGAGCGGCTGGACGACTTGGCGGACCATCACGTCGAGCGTCTGGATGAAGCCCTGGCGGCCTGCGCCGCCCGCGACGATGTCGGCGGGGCGACGGCGACGGACGTGATGGCCCATCTGTTCAAGCGCGAGATGGACACCCATCAGAAGTTCTTCGCCTTAGGCGAGAGCCTTGCCCACCTTCATCGTCTGATGACGCAGGGGCGGGTGCGGCGCTACATCGATGCGATGGGTGTCCACCGGTTTCAGGCTTCCGCCGTATAAGGCGGGGCGGGGAAGTACTCGATCCCTTTCTGAACGAAGCGGGCGAACTCGGGGCTGACCAACTGCCCGGTCAGCCAGAGCGACATATCCATGCCTGCCGAGATCCCGGCCGAGGTCACGACATTGCCGTCGCGGACGAAACGGACATCGTCAAGAACCGTGACGTTCCCGCCGCCACGCAAGAGATCGACAGCGCCCCAATAGGTCGTGGCCCGCTTGCCTTGCAGAAACCCTGCGCGGTGCAGCAACAAGGCCCCGGTGCAAACGCTGGTCACCCATTGGCAATTCGGCGCGACTTTCTTCAGCCAGTCGACCTCGACCCCGCCGTCGCGAAAGATCGCGCGGGTGCCTTGGCCGCCGGGGACAAGCACGATGTCCAGCGGCGGATGGTCGTCAAGGGTGTAGTCGGTGACGATCTTCAAGCCCTTGGCGCATGTGATCTCGCGACCGGTCGAGCCGATCATGCAGACGGCCATATCCGAGTTCTCTTGCTTGGCGGCCCAGGAGAAAACCTCCCACGGGCCGATGGCGTCGAGTTCTTCCATGTCGTTGAAGGCGAGGATGCCGATTTGGCGAGGCATTGCCGATGCTCCTTTTGCTTGGCTGAGGGATTAGGCGGTGGGGGAAGAAAAACGGGTGCGGTAGTCCTGCGGGCCGACGCCGAGACGGCGATGGAAGGCGCGGCGCATGCGTTCCTCGTCGCCGAAGCCGCAATGGCGGGCGATGGCCTTGATCGGCAGCTCGCTCTCTTCCAGCAGGCAGCGGGCGTTGTCGACGCGCAGGTCCTGGATATAGGCCGCGGGGGTCTGGCCCGTGGCATCCTTGAACCGGCGGTTGAAGGTCCTGAGGCTCATCGCCGCGCGGTCGGCCATGGCTTCGACGTTGATCGGCGCGTCCAGGTTTTGCACAAGCCAGGTCTGAACCTCGCGAATGCCGCCGCTGGGCGCCATCTGCGCCGCCAGGTGGCGCGAGAACTGCGCCTGCGTGCCCGGGCGCTTCATGAACATTACCATTTCGCTGGCGACGGCCAGGGCCAGGTCATGGCCGTGATCTTCCTCGACCAGGGCCAGGGCAAGGTCCATCCCCGCGGTAACGCCGGCTGAGGTATAGATCTGGCCGTCTTGAATGAAAATCGGGTCCGCTTCGACCCGGACGGCAGGATATTCGTTCGCCAACTGGCGACAATGCGCCCAATGGGTGACCGCGCGCCGACCGTCCAGCAACCCCGTGGCGGCCAGGACATAGGCGCCGGTGCAGACGGAGACGATCCGCTGGGCGTCGTTCGCCAGTTGCCATACGGCATTGACCGCGTCTCGGTCCTGGGCAAACGCGCGCGACCCTTTCCCGCCGGCGCAGATCAAGGTGTCGAGGGGAGTGGGGCTCAAATCTCGATCTGCATGCAAGGAAACCCCAGCGGAGCTTTTCACTGGGCCCGTGGCGCGCGCATGTACGGTAACCTCGTAGAGCGGGCCGCCGCCGTGTCGTTCGCGCCAGACTTCGTTGGCGGAGCCGAATACGGCCGCCGGGCCGGTGGCGTCGATCAGCTGGCATCGTTCGAAGACGACGATCCCGATGCGATGCGGCCCAGGGGTATGAGGTGGGGTATGGGGTGACGTTGTATCCATGGCGTCAGTCTGCGGGGATCGGCATTTTGGCGCAATGACAACAAGGCCTCATTTTATGCCAATATCTATATTGTTTTCCCGTTCCAAGGCCATTTCCGCCGGGCACCGCGATGTCTATGATCGTTCGCGAATAAACCCAGGAGGAAACGGCCGTCATGAGCCAAAAGACCATCATTACCTGCGCCGTCACCGGTTCGGCGCCCACCCCCGCCAGAACCAAGGCAACCCCCGTCACCCCCGAACAGATCGCGCAATCGTCCCTCGAGGCCGCCGCGGCCGGGGCTGCGGTATGTCACATCCACGTGCGCGACCCGGAAACCGCAGCGCCGAGCATGGAATTCGAGTTGTACAAGGAAGTGACCGAGCGCATCCGCGATGCCGGATCGAACATGATCATCAATCTGACGACGGGGCCGGGCGCGCGTTATATGCCCAGCGACGACGATCCGCTGGTTCCCGCCGAAGGCACGGAATACTTCGGCCCGGCCAAGCGGACCGAGCATATCGAAAAGCTGAAGCCGGAAATCTGCTCGCTCGATGTGGCGACCATGAACTTCGGCGAGCGGGCGTTCATGAACGTGCCGCGCCACATGCGCCTGATGGCCGACCGGATCAAGGCGGCTGGCGTGAAACCGGAATTGGAAGTTTTCGACAGCGGCCATATCGAGCTGTGTAAGCAACTGATCAAGGAAGGCCATATCGACGAGCCGCCGTATTTCCAGCTGTGCCTGGGGATCTCGTACGGCGCCACGGCGACGCCGGAATCGATGATCCATATGCGCAACCAGTTGCCCGAAGGGGCGCCGTGGTCGGCATTCGGCATCTCGCGCACGCAGTTCCCGATGGTCGCGCAGGCGGTCCTGCTCGGTGGGAACGTTCGCGTCGGGCTGGAGGACAATATCTATCTCGGGCCGGGCGAATTGGCGCCGTCGAACGCCGCGTTGGTCGAACGCGCTGCGACGATTATCGAAAATATGGGGTCATCGGTCGCGACGCCGGACGAAGCCCGGGAAATGCTTGGCCTGAAATAGGCTGAGGACCGGAAAGAAAGTGGCTCGGCGTGGGGGGCGGCTGTCGCCGCTCCCCCCGCTGGGCTTGCATCAAACGGCGATGCGGGTCTCTTCGACCATTTGGGCGGCCGGATACAGGGTCGCCAAGGCTTCCAGAATGGTCTGGGCGCCGTCTCCTCGCAGGGAGTAGTAGATCGTCTGAGCATCGCGGCGGGTCTTGACGACGCCGTC
>CAXGUG010000031.1:0-33824 GCA_964012715.1 uncultured Rhodospirillaceae bacterium
TGCCCAGGCGCAGCAGCCAACGGGCCGGGACGCTGGGCGCCCCATCGACCCGTTCGGCCCGGGTCAGCAGGACCTCCGGCGCCATGGCGGCCTGCACGAAATCATGGGCCGTCTGGCCGATCCGCCGTTCCGGCAGGGGCAGGCCGAATTCGGCCAGCATGGGGCGGCTCATCCACGGGCTGGGCTTCGGTTCGGGCGGCCAGGTACCTTCGTTCAGGCCGGACAGGATCATCAGGTCGGCATGCTGCAAACGGGCTTCCAATAGGCCCCAGATATGCAGGCGCGGATGCGCCCCCCAGGCCGGGCGTACGGCGCGGCCTGCCATCAGGGTTTCCAGCACCGCCGGGTAATCCCGCCCGCGCAAGGCTCCCAACGCGGGGGCGGCTTCCAGCATTTCGGCCATGAAGCGGGCGGCGGCGTCGCCGTCCTCGCCCGACCACAGGCGGTCCGGCCCGGCCGCGTCGTCGCTTTCGGCCAGCGCCTCGGCCATGCGCAGATGGGCCGAGGCTAGGGCCTTCAGATCCGTCTCCCGCGCCGCCAGCAAATCGACGAACGGCCCGGCGGCGGCCTCCAGCCGGTCGGCGAGGGCGTGCAGTTGGTCAGTGCCCTCGGTCCGGTCGCTCAGATGATCCAGGGCGCTCCGCAATCCGGCGATGCCGGGGGCCGGGCGGATGCCGCGCAGGACCTTGGCCGTTTCCAGCCGCCGCGCCAGATTGCGCAGGGCCGCCGGGGTCTGGCCCAGGGCGGCCTTGGGATGTTTCAGCGCCGCCAGCAGTGGCACTGGGGCGAAGGCTTCCGCCGCCATTGCGGCGCTCAGGCGCAGGAACGCCCCCGCCGGGGTCTCGGCCAGGGGGGTGCCCGCCGAGGCATCGACGGCGATGCCCCAGCGCGCCAATTCGGCCTGCACCCGCCGGGCAAGTGTCTGGTCGGGCGTGACCAGGGCGGCGGTCTTGCCGGGGGTCTCCAAAGCTTCGCGCAGCAACAGGGCGACGGTCGTGGCCTCGTCGGCCTGGGTTGGGCAATCGATCCGCGTGACGCCGCTGAGGGCATCCATTAGATCGGTATCGTTCAGACCGCCGTCGCCGGGCGCGGCCCCGGTCACGGCGGCGGGGCGCAGTGTATGGGACAACAGGGCGAAGCGTTTACCGCGCGCCGTGGACAGGCCTGCATCGAACAGCGTTTCCGGCGACCAGTCGGGCACCTGCGCCCGGGCCATGCCGAAGACGTCCAGCAGATGCTTCAGGCCGTATTGCGGGTGATGCGGCTCCAACGCGGCCCAGGCGTCGTCGCTCATCTCGCGGTCCAGGCCCGGCAGGATCACCGCCCCCTGCGGCAGGGCCGCGATCACCGCCAACAGGTCCGCCGTCGCCGGGATCGAGCCGGTCGACCCGGCGGCGATCACCGGGGTCGCGGGCGGACGCCGCCGCCATTGGTCGGCCTGGGCGGCCATGGCGCGGTTGCGCCGGTCGGTGGCGTCGATGCAGCCCTTTTCTTCCAGAATGCTGGGCCAGACGGGCAGGACGATCTTCAGGAATTCAAGGGTGATCTGCCAATGTTCGGACAGCTCGTGGCTTAACGGCATGAGGTTTTGAAGGCTGTCCGGGTCCAGGCGCTCGGTCGCGATCTGATCCATCAGGCGGCCCAGTTCCTGGGCCAGGCGGAGGGCCTGATCGGGCGTGTCGTCGCGGTCGGGCCGGGCCAGGATCAGGCGCGCCAACAGGGCCTGGCGTTCCATCCCGGACAGGGCCGGGGGGATTTCCAGTCCGCCCATGGCGTCTTCTTCACCGCCCAGGGCCAGGTCGTCCTCGTCCAGATCGCCCAGCGGCGTCAACTGGGGCAGCAGCACCGTACGCCCGCCGGCGCGGCGCAAAAAGGCCTCGGTCAAGGCGCGGATGGCACGGCGGGTCGGCAGCAGGATGCGGTAGTCGGCGAGCTGCTCCGGCGCACCGCCGGTCTTTTGCAACAGGCTTTCGGCAAGAACGTCGACGAAGGGGCGGTCGGGGCGGATCGTATAGACCCGCATGCCGTCGGGTGGTGCCGTTCCGTCCCCCGGGGCGGTCATCGATAGCGGCGTCCGGCGAAGCGTTCAGACATATAGTCCTCGGCCTCGGCCAGGCCGACCGGGGTGCCGACGTCGAACCATTCGCCGTCATGAACGACGCCGTACAGGCGGCCTTCCTCGATCGCCTTGTCGTACAGGACGTTAAGCGAGAAAGAGCCCTCGGGCGCGCCGTCGAACAGGCGCGGATGCAGGATCTGGATGCCGGTGTACAGCCAGGGCGCTAGTTCCAGTTCCGGGCGGCGGGTCAACAGGCCATCCGGCTCGGCGCAGAAATCGCCGCGCCCTTCGTAACCAAAGGCCTCGACCGTGGAATGGAGCAGCAACAGGGCGTCCATTTTCTCGTCGTCCCAGGCGGCGGCCAGACGCGGCAGGATCGGATGCGGGCCGTTGAGCAACAGGGCGTCGGAGTTTGTGGCGAAGAACGGTGCGTCGCCCAGATAATCCAGGGCGTTCTTGATCCCGCCGCCGGTCTCCAGGCGTTCGATTTCGTGGACCAGGGTGATGCGCGGGTGGGACCGCTGCGACAAATGGGCTTCCATCTGATCGGCCAGGTGGAAGGTGTTGACGACCGCTTCCTCGACCCCGGCCTCGGCCAGCCGGTCGAGCATGTGGTCGATCAGGGCGCGTCCTTGGACCTCGATCAGCGGTTTCGGTTTGTTGTCGGTCAGCGGCCGCATGCGCGTCCCCAGGCCCGCCCCCAGGACCATGGCCCTGGTCGGGGCTTTTGGCGTCGGGGCTTTGGGGCCGGGGCTCATGCCGCGGCCTCGGGCTGTGACGGCGGCGGGACGATCCGCTTGTCCGCCGGAATGGCGTCGTCGATCCAGGCCTTGACCGGGGCCAGCGCCGGATGGGTCAGCGAATGTTCCAGCAGGCTCCAGACATGGGGGATATGGCGCAGGTACAGGGGCTTGTCGTCGCGGTGCGACAGGCGTGTGAAGATGCCGATCACCTTGGCATGGCGCTGCGCACCCAAAATGGCGTAGCTCGCACCCAGGGCGTCGCGGTCCAGGTCGGGGAAGGCCGCCAGATAGCGCGCCAGCATATGCGCGGTCAGCACCGGGTCGACCGGGCGGCGGGCGTCTTCCAACAGGGACATCAGGTCGTAGACGGGCGATCCGGCGACGGCGTCCTGAAAATCCAACAGCCCGCAGCGGCGAATGCCGTCGCGGTCGGGCAACCACATCAGATTGTCGACATGATAGTCGCGCAGGACCAGGGTCTTGGGCTGGGCCAGGACCTGGCGCAGCGGGGCGCGCCACAGCTCCAGGTATTCCTCGCGGGCGTCGTCGTCCAATTCCTGGCCGATCACGGCAGGCAGGTACCAGTCGACCAGCAGGGCGGCTTCTTCCAACAGCTTGCGTTCGTCATAGGGCGGCAGCGCGCGGGGGATCGCCGCCTCGGGCGCGCGGTCGTGGATATGGATCAGCACGTCGATGGCGGCGGCGTACAGTTCCTCCGCATCGGCGCCGTCGGCCAGCATGCGGGTATAGGTAGCGTCGCCCAGGTCTTCCAACAGCAACAACCCGGCGGCGGCGTCTTCGGCATAAACCTCGGGTGCGCTCAGGCCCATCTTGTTCAGATGGCGGGCAACGGCGACGAAGGGCCGCACGTCTTCCTTGGGGGGCGGGGCGTCCATCAGCACGGCCCGGCGGTCGCCGTCGATCAGGCGGAAATACTTCCGGAACGAAGCATCGCCCGCAAGCAGGCCGCAGTCGGCATCGGCCCAACCGTTTTGTTCGAGGAATCGGGCGATCAGGTCGTCACGTTCAGTCATGTAATGTCGCTTAAATCTGCTTGTTTCAATCGTTCAGGCCAATCGCCCCGACCTTGCAGGTCGACACGGCGGGCCGTTTCGTCGCTGCCGGGGCTCAATAAAATGTCCAACCGCCGCTCGGGCAGGTAGGGGCCCAGGCGTTCGGGCCATTCAATCAGGGATACGCCCTCGGCGAAGGCGTCTTCGATATCCAGCTCGAAGGCTTCTTCCGGGTCGTTCAAACGGTAGAGGTCGAAATGATGGATGGTGAACTCGGGTCCGTCGTAGGGCTGTACCAGGGTAAAGGTCGGGCTCGGCACGTCTTCGTCGGCACCGGCCAGGGCGCGGACCAAGCCGCGCGCGATCACGGTCTTGCCCATGCCCAGCCCGCCGCGCAGGGCAATCACGTCGCCGGGACGGCAGATCGCCGCCAACCGCGCACCAAAGGCCAGGGCAGCGTCTTCCCCTTTCAGGGTCAAGGCGTAACCCGCCGGATCCTCGCTCACATGGGCCATCGCAACCATCGCGCTCTTTTAACGAAAATAGCCCAGCCGGGACAAGGCTTGACCTGACCCTTGCGGCCCGCCATGTAAGGAAACCCGGTCACAAGGCCGATCCGACCGCCGCCCTGACCGCCGATTGACCGCGGTCAAATTTCGAAGGAGAGTTTTTCGGTGTCCCAGATGGCCGACCAAACGTCCAGGCAAACACCGCAGCATACGGATGCGATCATCATCGGCGCGGGCCCCGTGGGCCTGTTCGCCGTGTTCGAATGCGGCATGCTGGGCCTGAAGTGTCATGTGGTCGATGCCCTGGAAATGCCTGGTGGCCAATTAAGCGCACTGTACCCGGAAAAGCCGATTTATGACATCCCCGGCCACCCGCAAATCGCGGCCAAGGACTTGGTCGCGCAGTTGGTCGAACAAGCGGCCCCGTTCGAGCCGGTCTATCACCTGGGCAGCCCCGTTGTTGAATTGGCGCAGGATGGTCAGGGTTGGCGCGTGACCACGGCTTCGGGCGCGGCGGTCAGCGCGCCCGCGGTGATTGTCTGCGCGGGCGTCGGGGCGTTCGGCCCGAACCGTCCGCCATTGGACGGGATTCAGAATTTCGAGGATCAGGGCCCGGGCCTGGGCGTCAAATACATGGTCGGCCGGATTGACGACTTCAAAGGCCGCCGGGTCGTTATCGCCGGCGGCGGCGACAGCGCCGTCGATTGGGCCTTGTCCCTGGCCGAGGTCGCGGAAAGCCTGGCCGTCGTCCATCGACGCCCCAAATTCCGCGCCGCGCCGGACAACGTGCGCAAGCTGGAAGAACTGGCGGCGGCGGGTCGGATCGATTTGGTCATTCCCTATCAACTGGGCGGTCTGGTCGGCGACGGCGCTACCCTGCGGGCGGTGATCGCCCGCGATCTGGATGGGGCCGAACGGCGGCTTGAGGCGGATGTACTGCTGCCGTTCTTCGGCATGTTGCAGCAGCTTGGCCCGATCGCCGATTGGCAACTGGACCTGGAAGACAGTCATATCGTGGTCGACCCCGCGACCATGGCGACGGACCGTCCGGGTCTGTTCGCGGCGGGCGACATCGTGACCTATCCGGGCAAGCTTAAATTGATCCTGACCGGCTTTGCCGAAGCCGCCGCCGCGGCCCATGGCGCCCATGCTGTGGCCCGGCCCGGCGAGATCCTGCATTTCGAATATTCCACGACGAAAGGGGTGCCGGGTGGTGGCGCGGTTTGACCTGATCCGCCGAGCGGCCGGTTCGATGCTGGCCGCGGCGCTTGCGTTGGCCGGTTTCGCGGCAATCGGCCCCGCTGTCCATGCGGCGGGCGAACCCTTGGCCCAGGCCGTGCCGTGCCTGCCATGTCATAGCCGAACGAATTTGGCGGCGCGGCCCAAGGTCCCGAACATTCTGGGCCAGGACGCCAAATATTTGATCCATCAAATCTCGGCGTTTCAGCGACAGTTCGTGGCGGGCAAAACCCGGTTCCTGCGCCTGGAGCGCCGCCATCCGGTGATGAACCGCGAGGCGCCGAAGCTCGAACGCGACGACATCCAGGTCGTGGCCGAATATTTCGCCGCCCAGGCTTGCGTCAGTGCGCGCGATATCGATGGCGGGCCGTCGGAATCCCTGCCGCAACCCAAATTGGCGACCCGCTGCTTCCTGTGCCACGGCGAGGGCGGGCGGACCCATCATGCTTTCGTGCCGTCCCTGGCCGGACAGCGGATGAGCTATTTGCGCAAGCAGATGCAGGAATTCCGCGATACCAAATGGGAAGACTTCATCGATCAGGGCCAGGCACGGGTCCACCGGATGATGACCCGACAGGGCCTGCCCTTGGACGACGCGCAAATTGACGAGCTGGCGCATTATTTCGCCAGCCTGCCGTGCCGATAAGGCTCCGTTGCCGGGCGGCGAGCCGCCCAGATAATTAGTTCATGGGATGGCGGTAGATCAGGCGCCCATCGTCGTCGACGGTGAAATAATCGGGCAGGTCCGGGTGATCGATGATCTCGTCCGAATCTTCCAGTTCCAGATTCTGTTCCGAAACGTAGGCGACATAGGGCGACTTGTCGTGGTTTTCGGCCAACAAGTGATAGAACGGCTGGTCTTTGCGCGGGCGCACGTCAGACGGAATGCTGTCGTACCATTCTTCGGTATTGTTGAATTCCGGATCGATGTCGAACACGACGCCACGGAAACCGTAGACGCGATGCCGAACGTATTCGCCGAGAGGAAATTTGGCGACCGATTTACTCATGACCGACTGGGCCCTTCATTACATTTTTGCGAGCACGATTTCCCGTGTTCCGCCCTTCAATATAATGCGCCGTTCGGCGGAGTCAAAGAGCCACCTAAGTTATTGAAATAAAATGAAACATGACGGCCTGTGAGCAAAAAATGGCGGCCGAGGCCGCCGTTCCCTTGCCCATGACCGTTGGGATCAGAAGCCGAAGGTGACCCCGACCAGGAAGCTATGGGACAGGTATTCTCTGTGGAAGGCCGCAAAAAGAATAACAGACAACCAAGCGTCTCAAATAGACGCATGTCCTGCGCCGTCGATGGCCGACGGCTAACGGTGAAGGGGGATCGGTGAGAGGGCGCGGTTAAACCGCGTCGTCGTCCGACAAGGTTTCAGGGTGTTCAGCCGGCATTTCCGGTTGTTCCGGTCGGGCTTCGGCGTAGGCGATCAAGACCCCGCCGTCCGGTAGGGGCGTGTTGACGAATTCGAGCATGCGGCCGTCGGCGCATTCCACCGTATCGCGGGTGACCTCGCGCCGGGTCATGGCACCCAGGATGCGCGCCTTCTTCGCATCCCAATCGCCGCCGGTCGCGGCCAGCGGGCGCGTCGCCTCGACGAAATCGCCGACATGGGTGTTCGGGTTCAGAACGTCCGGTCCCAGGTCCCACAGCTGTTGGAACGCGGGGTTCCACACCTTAAGCCTACCGTCCGACCCGAACACCGCGATGGCTTCCGACAAATGTTCCAGGCTGGCGCGGTACACGGCGTCACGGTTGTTGTTGGAGCTTTCCAGGTCCAACTGATCGGTCACGTCGTCGTACCCGAAGGCCAGGCCCCCGGTCGGCATGGGGTAAGACACGGCGCGCAAGGTCCGCCCATCCGGCAGATGCATCAGGTCGCCCATGGGGTCGCCGCCCTGATCGAACAGGCCAAGCTGTTCCATCTTGTAGGCGCGGAAATCGGGGACTTCCGGGAGCCGCCGGTCGGCCCGCAGGCGTTCGAGAATTTCCGAGAAATCGCGTCCTTCGTCCAGCCAGTCGGCATCGAGCCGCCACATGTCGCGATAGGCTTCGTTGAAGAAGATCAGCTTGGTCGCCCGGTCGTAAATCGCGATCCCCGTCCCCAGGCCCTTGAGCACCGCCTGCGACATCGCCGCGGCGGGCGGCAGGGCGGCCGGTTCGGCGGCGGCGGGCGGGGCCGACGCGTCATCGCCGCCGTGGGGGAAGGCATAGCCGATCAAGCCGCCCAGGTCGGCCTGGGCGGCATCGTCCTCGGCATCGACGGCCAAGGGGCATTCTGTCACATCGAAGCTGCGGGTTTCGCCTGCGTTGACGATTTCCTGAACCCGCGTGACGGGCCGCGACTCGTCATGGGCGGTTCGGGCCTGATCCTCGTCCGGCCCGGCAACGCGCTGGCTCAGGGCGGCCTGATTGGTGAAAACCACCCGCAGATCGTGATCGCGCAGCCAGATCGGAAAAGGCAGGGCGTCGAGCAGGCCGCGCAGGTGCAGGTCCCGGGCCTCGGGTAGGTCGCCCTCGCCGGTCAGGTCGACCAGTAGCTTGGCGGCGGCGGAGACGTCGCGCATCCAGACCATATCGGCCAGGACCTTGCCGTCACGCGCAGCGGCCCGCGCGCCGACCACCTGGATCATTCGCCGACCGCCCGAATCGGCAGTGGTCAGGATAAGTTCGAACCGGCGGCCTTCTTCGTGCAGGAAGGTCACGCTGCCTTTTAGGCGTCGCGCCGATTCGCCGTCGAATCGCTCAATCACGTCGTCGAAGGACGAATTGGTTCCGTCCGACAGGGACAGCAGCGACGCCAGCTTGCGTGAGCAGGTTACGGCCTCGGATCCACGGTCCCAGATGAATAGCCCATCGGGCGTTCCGGCCAGGATTTCCCGGGCTTTTACGGCGACGGCTTCGATCCGCGCGCGTTCATATTCGGCCTCGACCGCGCGGCGTCGGAACAGCCAGACGACGACGAGTAACAGCCCGGCCCCGATGAGCAGGCCGGCGCTGAACGCGCTGATGGGAGAAGTATCGCTAAGCACGGCTGGATGTTAATCATTCAACCCTTTGACCACAAAGGAAAAGGCGGTGCCGAAGCACCGCCTTTTTAACCTTTTTGACGATCGCCGCCGAATTAGTAGCGGTATTGATCGGTCTTGAACGGGCCGGAGACCTCGACGCCGATGTATTCGGCTTGGTCCTGGCGCAGTTTCGAGAGCTGCGCGCCCAGCTTTTCCAGGTGCAGCATCGCAACCTTTTCGTCCAGGTGCTTGGGCAGCACATAGACTTCGTTCTTGTACTGCTCGCCGCGGGTCCACAGCTCGATCTGGGCCAGCGTCTGGTTGGTGAAGCTGGCGGACATCACGAAGCTCGGGTGGCCGGTGGCGCAGCCCAGGTTCACCAGGCGGCCTTCGGCCAGCAGGATGATGCGGTTGCCGCCCGGGAACTCGATCTCATCGACCTGCGGTTTGATGTTGTCCCATTTGAAGTTCTTCAACTTGGCGACTTCGATTTCGTTGTCGAAGTGGCCGATGTTGCAGACGATCGCCCGGTCCTTCATGGCGCGCATGTGGTCGACGGTGATGACGTCGATGTTGCCGGTCGTGGTCACGAAGATGTCGCCGCGCGGGGCCGCGTTCTCCATGGTCACGACTTCGTAGCCTTCCATGCAGGCCTGCAGGGCGCAGATCGGGTCGACCTCGGTCACCAGCACGCGGCAGCCGGCCTGCTTCAGGCTTTCGGCGGAACCCTTGCCGACGTCGCCGTAACCGGCGACCACGGCGACCTTACCGGCCATCATCACGTCGGTGGCGCGGCGGATGCTGTCGACCAGGCTTTCGCGGCAACCGTACTTGTTATCGAACTTGGACTTGGTGACCGAGTCGTTGACGTTGATCGCCGGGAACAGCAGCGTGCCCTTCTTCTGCATGTCGTACAGACGATGCACGCCGGTCGTGGTTTCTTCGGTCACGCCCTTGATGGCCACGCCCTGGCGGGAATACCAGGTGGCGTCTTCGGCCAGCTTCTTCTTGATCGAGGCGAACATCACTTCGGCTTCTTCCGAGCCGGGCTTGTCCAGAACGGAAATGTTCTTTTCCGCTTCCATGCCCAGGTGGATCAACAGGGTCGCGTCGCCGCCGTCGTCCAGGATCATGTTGGCCGTGCCTTCGGGGAAGTCGAAGATGCGGTGGCAGTAGTCCCAATACTCTTCCAGGGTCTCGCCCTTGTGGGCGAATACCGGGGTTTCCGTCGCGGCGATAGCGGCGGCGGCGTGATCCTGGGTCGAGAAGATGTTGCAGGACGCCCAGCGCACGTCGGCGCCCAGGTCCTTCAGGGTTTCGATCAGAACCGCGGTCTGGATCGTCATGTGGAGTGATCCGGCAATCCGCGCGCCCTTCAACGGCTGCTGGGCGCGGTACTCGTCGCGCGTCGCCATCAGACCCGGCATTTCCGTTTCGGCCAGGCTGATTTCCTTGCGACCCCAGTTCGCAAGCGACATATCGGCAACCTTGTAATCGTCAAAGGGCATGTAGAACTCCTGTTCTATGAAATACGGTTCGGCGTTGGCCCACTGTGCAGAGGGCGGCGCCTTGGAAACGAGGCGCCGGGCAAGCACTGCCCGGCCTTGAGTGGTGCCCGGGATGTAGCAGTCCTGGGGTTTTTCTTCAAGGGGGGCGCCTGAAACCGCCAATTGGCGGTGTCAGGACACCTGTGGAGAAAATCTCAAATAGGGGGCTAAATATTCGAAGTTTTCCGGGCCTTCGGGCCGCGCCATACTGCGCGCCGCTCAACCACCGAACCCGCCTGGGAAGGAAACGAAGACATGACTGATCCTGAAATTCTCAAACGTGAAATCAAAATCCTGGTGTTCGATCAATACGGCACCGTCGTCGATATGCAAAAAGGCCTGACGGAAATCGCCACGCCGTTCCTTAAAGAGAAGGGCTGGGAGGGAAACCCCCACAGCTTCGTCACCTGGTGGCGGCGCACCCATTTCGAGAATTCGATGATCGATGCGTTGTGCGACCGGGGCCATACCCCCTATCGGCAGATCGGCCATCGCGCCGTGTCCGTGGTTATGGACCGCGCCGGGATCAAGTACACCCAGGACGAAGTGCAATGGCTGGTTTCGGAAATCGAAAAGCTGAAGCCCTTCCCCGACGTCATCGAAGCCCTGGGTCAGCTGCGCGAGGGCGGATATCAGCTGGCGATCCTGTCGAACGGTGATCCGGACATGCTGGCCAACGCGGGCCCGCACATCGGCTTCCCCTTCGACCATGTCATCAGCGTCGAAGCCGCCGGCTACTTCAAGCCCCATTGGGCGACCTACGCCACGGCCTGCGACATCACCGGGTTTGACCGCACGTCCTGCCTGTTCGTCGCCAACCACGAGTTCGATTGCGTCGGCGCCAAGAGCTTCGGCATGCGCAGCGCCTTCATCGACCGCCGCAAGCGGCCGTTCGGCGCCTGGCCGGAACAGCCCGATCTGATCGTTGAAAACTTCAAGGAGTTGGCCGATACAATGTGCGGATGAGCACATCCACCACATTGACGTCGCGTCACCTCATTCTTTGCCCCGGCTTCATGACCGACCGCGCCCTGTGGTCGCGCATGGAGGCGGGGCTCGCGCGTTTGGGCGACTGCACCTTCGCCGACCTGAGTGAAACCGACAACCTGGAGGTCACGGCGCGCGCCCTTCTTGACGCCGCGCCCGAGACCTTCGTCCTGGTCGGTTTTTCGCTGGGCGGCTTCGTCGCCCGCGAAATCGTCCGCATCGCACCCGAGCGTGTCTCGGGCCTGGTGCTGATGAATTCCTCGGCCCGCCCGCCCAAACCGGAAATCGCAAAGCGCAATGCCTTCCTGATCGGCCATACCAAGGAACGGGGCTTTCGCGGTCTATCGACCGAGGCGGTCAAGAAAGCCCTGCATCCCGACCGTCAGGCCGACGAAGCCCTGGTCCGCGAGATCAAGGATATGGCCGAGCGGATGGGCGGCGAAGCCTTCATCAAGCAGCTTTCCATCCAACGTGGCGACGGCCGCCCGGACCTGGCGAAGATTACCTGTCCGACGTTGGTCGTGTGGTCGCGGCAGGACATTCTGCGCGCGCTGAAGGAATCCCAGGAAATGGCTGATGCGATCCCGAACGCCCGGTTGGAGATCGTCGAGAACTGCGGCCATATGACGCCGATGGAAGCGCCGGAAACCGCGTTGGCCCTGCTGGCGGATTGGTTGGAAAAGGCCGGGATCTAGCCGCCCTAGGCGAGCCCGTTGAAATCGTCGAGCAGCGCCGCGATGCGGCCTGGGTCGACATGGCCCATGATGGCGTCGGCGCGGTGCGCGGCGGCGGTATGGTCCATTTCGCGGATGCGCTGTTTCACCAACGGGATGTTGGCCGGCAGCATCGACAATTCACGCAGCCCCAGGCCCAACAGCAGCGGCGCATAACGCGGATCGCCGGCCATTTCGCCGCAGAGGCTGATTGGGATGCGGGCGCGCAGCGCCGCCCCGGTGGCGAATTGGATCAGGCGCAACACCGCCGGGTGCAGGCTGTCGTAAAGATGGGCGACGTGCTCGTTGGTGCGGTCCGTGGCCAGGGTATACATGGTCAGATCGTTGGAGCCGATCGCGAAGAAGTCCGCGACCTGGGCCAGGGCGTCGGCGGCCAGGGCGGCGGCCGGAACCTCGATCATCACGCCCAAGGGCGGCAACGGATCGGGCAGGGGTTGCTTCCGGCGTTTCAGTTTGCGGGCCGCCCGGTTGAGGGCTTCGCGGGCCTGGCGAACCTCGGACACGGTCGAGACCATGGGCAGCAGAATCCGCACGGGCCCGTGACAGGCGGCGCGCAGGATCGCCGTCATCTGGGCGTCCATGGTCTTGGTGTGCTTCAGCGATAGACGGATGCCACGCAGACCCAGGGCCGAGGCGGCGGCCTCGCTCAAATCACCAAGCAGCCCCTGCGCCGGTTTCTCGCCGCCGACGTCCAGGGTCCGGATCGTCACCGATTTGCCGTCCATGGCTTCGACGATCTCGCGCAGGGTTTCGTATTGCTCTTCCTCGCTGGGAACGTCGGCGCGGTTCATGTACAGGAACTCGGTGCGCAGCAATCCGACCCCGGCGGCGCCGTTGCGGCGGACCATCTCCATCTCGATCGGCAATTCAACGTTGGCGGATAGCTGTATTTCCACGCCGTCGCGGGTCACCGCCGGCAGGCTGCGCATGCTGCCCAGGCGCTCGGCCTGTTTGCGGGCATCGGCCTTGAGCTGTTCATAGGTCGCGAGGGTCCGCGCCGTGGGATTGACGATTACCGTTCCCCGGGTCCCGTCGACGATCACCCGCGTGCCCGGATTGACCGCGCCGCGCAGGTCAGGAATGCCCAGCACCAGGGGGATGCCCAGGGCGCGGGCCATGATCGCGGCATGGCCCTCGGCCCCGCCCAGGGCCGTGGCCGCCCCGGCGATGCGCGCGGGGTCCAACTGCGAGGCGTCGGCGGGCGACAGTTGATCGGCGATGATCACCGATCCGGGCGCGGCCTGGCTGAAGGCTTTCAGCGGTTCGCGCATCAGGTTGCGGATGACCCGGTTGCCGACGTCGCGTACGTCTTCGACCCGGGCCGCGATATAGGCATTGTCCATGGCCTGGAAGGCATGAACGATGGCGGTCAGGGTTTGTTGCACGGCGGCTTCGGCATTCAGGCCCGAGGCGATCAGCCCGCGCGCGCCCCGCACCAGACGCGAATCGTCCAGCATCTGCAGATAGGCGTCGAACAGGAATTGCATTTCCTCGGTCAGGGCGTCTTTCTGCGCCTGGGTCTTCAGGCGCTTGATCTGACGCCGAGCCAGGATGACGGCGGCGGTCAGGCGTTTGTCTTCGCCTGCCTGATCGTTCTCGGCGATGCGGTATTCGGGAACTTCCAGGCTCCCGGCGTCGCGCATGTGGACGGGGCCGACCGCGATGCCGGGCGAAACGCCAATTCCGTCGAATTTCTTTTCATTACCCGCCTTCATTGCCGGATCCTACTCACTCAAAATTCCGTGCGCTTACTTGGCGGCGGGAAGCTCCGCTCGTTCTTCGTCGAAACCGGCCTCGACCATGGCGGCCAACCCTTCCAGGGCGGCGTCGGCGTCATGCCCGTCGCAGGCGATTTCGATCTCCGTGCCAGGGGCGGCGGCCAGCATCATCAACCCCATGATCGAGCGTCCGCCGACGGTCTGCCCGTCCTTGGAAACCAGGATTTCGGCGTCGAATTCACCCGCCAGCTTGGCGAATTTCGCGGCGGCGCGGGCGTGCAGGCCCCGCATGTTGACGATCGTTACAGTGCGTGTCGGCATGGGGCCTAACGCGCTTCTTGGGTCAGAAGCTGCGACGCAATGTTGATGTACTTGCGACCGGCTTCCTGGGCGGCCTCGGCGGCGCGGCCCAGGGGCTCCGTCTTGCGTACGCTGGCCAGCTTGACCAGCATCGGCAGGTTGATCCCGGCGATGACCTCGACATTGGCGCGATCGAGGATCGAAATCGCCAGGTTCGACGGCGTGCCCCCGAACATATCGGTCAGAACCACCACGCCTTCGCCCGAATCGACCTGTTCGACCCGCTCCATGATCTCGGCGCGGCGTACTTCCATGTCGTCCTCGGGGCCGATGCAAACCGCGGCCACGTCGGGTTGCGGCCCGACGACGTGTTCCAAGGCGGCGATCATCTCCGTGGCCAGATTGCCGTGGGTTACGACGACCAATCCGATCATGACAGGCTTTCCATCATTATCATTCGCGTGTGTCCCTCAACGCGTGTCCCTCAAGAAGCAGCACTCCGGGCCGGCGGTTGTTTTGGTCCGCTTCGGCATCAATCCGGCAGGGGATATTGGTACGATTTTCACCGTTTGTCCAAGTCGCGATGGCGTACCCGGGCCTTTTCTCCCCGATCCGCCAACCAGGCCCCCAGCCGTTCGGCAACATAAACCGACCGATGCCGCCCGCCCGTGCAGCCGACGGCAATGGTCAAATAGCTTTTTCCTTCCTGCTCGTAGCGCGGCAGAAGCGGCCCCAACAGGGCCTTCAGATGGCCGAAGAATTCGTCGAAACCGGGGTCTTCGGCGACATGCCGGCCGACCGCCGCGTCCTGCCCGGTCAGCGGGCGCAGAGCCAGGTCGTAATGGGGATTGCGCAGGAACCGGACGTCGAAAACCAGGTCCGCGTCGCGCGGCACGCCGTTCTTGTAGGAGAAGGAGACCACGAAGATCGGCAGGCCCGGCTCGCTATGGGCGCCGAAATGGTCCTCCATCGCGGCCTTCTGCGCGCCCAGCGACATGTCCGAGGTGTCCATGATCACGTCGGCCTCCTCGCGCAACGGGGCCAGTAGGGTCCGTTCCTGGCGGATGCCGTCGGCCACGGGGCGGTCGATCGCCAGCGGATGGCGGCGGCGGGTCTCGGCGTAGCGGCGGGTCAGCACCTGATCGTCGCAGTCGAGGAACAGGACTTTTACGTCCACGTCGGCGCGGGCGCGCAGTTCGGATATCTGATCGAGAAAGGCATCGGCACCGAATTCGCGGGTCCGGATGTCGACCCCGGCGGCAATCGGATGGGGAAAGGCCCCGGGGGCGACCAGGCGCCCCAACAGGGATAGCGGCACGTTGTCGATGGCTTCGAAGCCCATGTCTTCCAGCGCCTTGAGGGCCGATGTCTTGCCCGCGCCGGAAACCCCGGTGACCAGCACCAGGGGCAGTTTGCCGCTTGGCGACGCGGCGGCGTCGTCGGATGTCATGGACCTTGCTCCCCAACCCGTCCGGGCAGGGTTATAACATCGGCCAGGCGTTCCTCCCAGGGCATACGGCGCAGGGCCAGTCGGATTTTCGCCGGGGCGGAGGCTTCGAACGGGGCCAGCCGGATGAAGGGCACGTCCTGGCCTAAAATATCGGTGGTGCGCACTTCGGGCAGGCGCTCGATCATTCCCGGCGCGACCAAATCGCAGACCAGGGAAATCGGGGCTTCGTCCGTGTGCTTCATGGGCATGATGCCGATGCCGCGGACTTCCAACAGGCCCTTCAGGGGCTCGGGAGCCGTGGCCCAGATTCGCCCGTCGCGTAGGTTCAAATCGACGCGGTCGTCGGCGACTAGGCGCGGCCCCTCGGGCCCGCCGCCGTCGATCAGGCGCAGCGCCAAATCCGACTTGCCGGCCCCCGACGGGCCAAGCAGCAGAACCCCCGCCCCGCCAATGGCGACGCAGGTCGCATGCACCTGTTCGTGAATGATCCGCATAAGGATGAAGGTTGGGCCGGTCCGGTCCCGCCTGTCCAGCCAAATTTCATCCGCGTCGCCGGATATGTTTACTGAGATTCCGTCGACCAGACGCCATCGATCAAATTATGGGCGCGGGCCTGTTCGATGGTCAGGGGGGTGAATTCTGTCTTCCGAAACTGGCGGAGTGAGCTTTCCGCGACGCCATAGGACCGAAGGCGACGGTAATACTCCGCAGTCTGCTCTGCCAGCGCATCCTTGGCTTCCTGTGAAACGAATTCGGCAACGGCCATGGGCCGATGAAAGATCAACGCGGTATAGGGCTTGGCCCGTCGGTCGGGGGCGGCCGATAACACGAGCAGGCATGCGGATATGCATTCCTTTTGTGCGACGACCGCGATTTCGTGTTCTCGGACGAAGTCGGCCAAGTCAAAGGCATAGTCGAGAAGCCCGCCTTCGCTGGAAATGAACAGCGCGCGGCGGCTTGGTTCCTGTTCAAAGGCTTCAATCAGTTCGTGGACCGATTTGCGGTTCAAAATGCCTTTGAAGCCGATGGCGTTCCGGTCAACGCGTTCAATGGAATAGGAGGCTTCGAGCACCGGCTTGATGCCGACTATGAACCGCTTCAAGTCGATCGAAACGATGATCAGGGCGAACAATGTGTACAGGACACTGATGACGACGACCCCCTGCGCGGCATAGGCCCAAAACCGGCTTTTACGTTTGCCGTCAGGCCCCGGCGGCCTGACTTTTGAAAAGCGGGCGGCGCGCCATATGCCGACCCAGCTCCAGATAGAAAGGACGATGGCAAACGCGATCAGGGCTGTCAGGAAGGGCCAAGCCGTAAATATGTCCAGATCGTCGGGAATGAATCGTACGACCAGTTCAGCGGCAAGGTTAAGGCCCATGCCGTTGATCCAGAAGGACCACGCCAGGGATTGGCGCCCGTACCAATGGTCCTTGAAGTAATCGAGCATTGAGAGTGACCGGTGATTCGCTGGAGGGAATTACAACCTAAAGAAGATTGTTCGGATGGATAAGAAAAATCGCGACCTTTCGTGGGGTGTTCGATGCATCGTTCCGTGGACGGCGCGGGTTGGCTGCGGCATCCTGTCGGGCGCTGGGGGGCAAACGACAAAAAGACTTTGGGAGGACGATCATCATGGATTTCGAACTGAAGGGCCGCACGGCCTTCGTCACCGGCGGCTCGCGCGGCATCGGCCGGGCCATCGCCCTGAAGCTGGCGTCGCAGGGGGCGAATATCGCGATATGCGGACGGACCCAGGAGAACCTGGACCAGACGGCAGCGGATATCCGGGCCCTTGGGGTCGAGGCCTGGACCTTCCGGACCGACGTGTCGAAGTTGGACGAGTTGCAGGCCTTCGCCGAGGGGGCCCTGGCCGCCGCCGGCGGGGTCGATATCCTGGTCAACAACGCCGTGACCTCGACCGCCGCCCCGTTCGACGAACAGACGGATGAGCTGTTCCGCTATCACATCGACGTCAAGCTGATGGCCTACATCCGGCTGGCGCGGTTGATCCTGCCGGAAATGGAAAAGCGCGGCTGGGGCCGGATCGTCAACATCGGCGGGATGACGGCGCGGATCACCGCGCCGCTGCGCGTCACCAACGGCGTGGTCAACGCCGGGGTTGCGAACTTCACCAAGCAATTGGCGACCCGCGCGGCCAAGGCCGGGGTCACGATCAATTGCGTCCATCCGGGCCTGACCGTGACTGAGCGGGTCTTGCAGTTCATGCGCCGCGAGGCCGAGGACGCGGGCACCAGCCTGGACGAAGCCAAGGCCAAGCGGATCGCCGAGATCCCCCTGGGCCGTCTGATCGAGCCCGAGGACATGGCCAATGCCGTGCTGTTCTTCTGCTCGCCGATGGCGGCCATGGTCACGGGGCAGAACATCGCCGTGGACGGCGGGCAAAGCGAATCGATTAATTACTGATCGGATCGGGCGGGGTATAAGGGCGGCCATGACCGCTTCGAGCTCCGCCCCAGAAACCTCTCAAGCGACCGGCAAATGCCCGGTGTGCTCCGGCATGGGCATGGTCCTGCGCCGTCTTACGGCGGGTGAAATCGCGGAAGGGCTGCATGCCGTGTTCGGCAAGGCCCCGCCGGCCGAAGCCGTGCCCTGTGACTACGACATCGCCGAATGCACCGCCTGCGGTCTGGTCTATGCCGACCCGATGCGGGCCGGGGGTGCGGTTCTGTACGACTGGCTGACCTCGTTTCCGAAGTATCACGCCCAAGGCCGCTGGGAATGGGCCAAGCTCAAGGACCTGGTCCAGGGCGAGGGCCGCCCGATCCGCTTGTTGGAACTGGGCGCCGGGCAGGGGGATTTCCTGGCCACGTTGAAGGACCTGCCCCAGGTCACGGCCCAAGGCATCGACCTGTCCGAAAGTTCCGCCGCCAAGGCGCGGGCGCGGGGCCTGGACGTGCGCCGCGCGTCCCTGGAAGACGTGATCGTCGAGGCCGCCGGAACCTATGACGCGGTGGTTCTCAGCCATGTCCTGGAACACGTCGCCACGCCGGGGGCGTTGATGGGGGCGGTGGGCAATCTGCTGGCGCCGGGCGGGCGGATTCTGTTCTCGGTCCCCTATTCGCCGATGAGCCGCGAATACCTGCACGACGATGTCATGAACCTGCCGCCGCACCATATGACGCGCTGGAACATCCGCGCCCTCGAAGGGCTGTCCCGGGTCACGGGCCTGTCGTTGGAGACATGGATGCCCAAGGCCAAGGCCCCGTGGAAGCGGGCGTTGAAGCACACCTGCGACAAGCTTCGCGGCGAGGGCCGGGTGCGGGGGCTTGCCCGCCTGCCGGTGATCCTCGCCAATTGGGGCGAGTTTCGCCGCATCCTGCGCGACCACCAAAACCGCGAACGGGTCGACGGCCGCGCGGCGGCGGATACGATCCTGGTGAGTTTGAAGAAAGCCTGAGAGGTTAGGCGGCGGGAAGGCGCACGATGAAGCGCGCACCCAGGACCTTGCCGTCGTGGCCCAGCCGGTTCGACGCCCTGATGGTGCCGTCGTGGGCATCCACGATCTGTTGCGAGATCGACAGGCCCAGGCCCGAATGGGTGCCGAATTTTTCGCCGTGCGGGCGCTCCGTATAGAACCGTTGGAAAATCGCCTCTTCCTTGCCGGGGGGGATTCCGGGGCCTTCGTCGTCGACGGTCACGACCACGGCCTTGCGGTCGCGATGGGCGGTCACGCGGATGCTGGCGCCCGGCGGGCTGAAAGTCACGGCGTTCGCGATCAAATTGCGGAACACCTGGACGAGGCGGCTTTCCATGCCTTGGACCGACAGCTTCTGGGCGTCCATCAGTTCCAGGATAAGTTTCGGCCCGCCGTCGGCGACGGTGGTTTCATGCACGTCGGCCAAGGTCGACAGCATGCCCGCCAGATCGACCGGCTCGCGGTGCGAGCGCGACAGTTCCGCATCCAGGCGCGAGGCGTCGGAAATATCGGAAATCAAACGGTCCAGGCGGCCGACGTCGTCCTGAATGATCGACATCAGCTTGCGCTGCTGGTCCACGTCCTTGACCCGGGCGGCGGTTTCGACGGCGCTGCGCAGACTGGTCAGGGGGTTTTTGATCTCATGCGCGACGTCGGCGGCGAACCGCTCGATCGCGTCCATTCGCGTCCATAGCGCCGCCGTCATGGCCCGCAGCGCCAGGGACAAATCCCCGATTTCGTCGTTGCGGGTGGTGAAATCGGGGATGTTTTCCTCGCGGCTGTGGTCGCGGCGCACGCGGTCGGCGGCGGCGGCCAGGCGCTTGACCGGCCGCGCGATGGTCCGCGCCAGATAGATCGACAGGATCGTCGTCACGGCGATGGCGATGCCAAAGATCTTGAGGATATCCAGGCGCACGTCCAACAGGGCGTTGTCGATGGACGCCGACGGCTTGGTCAGCATCAACGAGCCGAGAATGCGTTTGTAGCGCTGCACCGGCACGGCGACCGACAGCATCATGCTGTCCTGGTGATAGGTCCGGACCATCATCGTGTCGTCGCCCATCAGGGCGGACATGACTTCGGGATAATCCGCCGCCGACGGCTGGGGGATTTCCTTGTAGTGGGTCAGCGGCATGGCGCCCGGCAACCAACGCGCGACGCGATCGTAAATGTCGAACAGGGTATCGGCGGCGCCGCCTTCTTCCATCCCCGGCGGGGGGAGTTGTTCGACCTCGACCGCTTGTCGGGTCTTGCCGAAATAGCGCGAATCGGCGGCCAGTTCCCCGGCCCGGTTGAACAGTCGCGCGCGGGTCCCGGTGGCTTCGACCAGGCGGCGCAGCATCTGGTTGCGGATGTTGGTCGCGACCTGTTGTTCGGACGATTGCTCCAGGTGCATGGCCCCTTCGGCCAGGGCCACGGCGAACAACTGGGCCTGGGTCCGCAGGGCCGCCAATTCGGCGCGGATCAGGCTTTGCCGGTAATCGCCCAGGTACAGCACGCCCGCGACCAAAATCGACAGGGCCAGCATGTTGATGGCCAGGATATGAACGGAGATAGGGGAAATCAGACGCCGTTGGCGCAGCCGCGACCACGCGCTGCCCGCCGATTGGCTGGCGGGCGCATCGTCGTCCCCGGCGGGGTCGCCGGTCTGCGGGCCGTCTTCCGGCATGATTCCGTCTTTGGCCATGGGCCCCCTTATCTGCCCCGTCCGGCGAACCTGCGGGCGGCGCCGTTTCCGTGGGCGCCCGACCGATTATTCGGCCTTATAGCGATAACCGATTCCGTACAGGGTTTCGATTTCCGAAAATTCGTCGTCGACGGCGCGGAACTTGCGGCGCAGCCGTTTGATATGGCTGTCGATGGTGCGATCGTCGACATAGATATTCTCGCCATAGGCGGCGTCAATCAACTGATCGCGGTTTTTGACATGGCCGGGCCGACGGGCCAAGGCCTCGACGATCAGAAACTCGGTGACCGTCAGGTTCACTTCCTTGCCCTTCCAGGTGCACAAATGGCGCGACGGGTCGAGGATCAGGTCCCCCCGGCGGACCACGTCCTTGGAATCCGGCTCCTTGTCGGACAGCTCCCGGCGGCGCAGCACGGCGCGGATGCGCTCGATCAACAGGCGCTGGGAAAACGGTTTCTTGATGTAGTCGTCGGCGCCCATGCGCAGGCCCACGACCTCGTCGACTTCATCGTCCTTCGAGGTCAGGAAGATCACCGGCAGGTTGTCGCGCTCGCGGATCTTGGTCAGCAATTCCATGCCGTCCATGCGCGGCATCTTGATATCCAGCACGGCCAGATCGACAGGTGTGCGGCCCAGGCCTTCCAAAGCCTCGGCGCCATCGGAATAGGTGGTCACGTCATATCCCTCGGCTTCCAACGCCATGGAAACGGAGGTCAGGATATTCTGGTCGTCGTCGACGAGGGCGATGGAATTGGGCATGAACGTCTCCTTCGATGCGGGCGCCCGGACATGCGGCACACCAGCGGGTTCCAACCGGCGTTTTCCATAAGACTCGACCGGCAAGAGGCACTGTCGTCGGACTTTATGGCAGAATTTTAACGTGATTTGGGCGTTTTCGCCTAATCCGCAAGCTTTGGTGGCATTCGCATCGTTGACCGAACGCGCCGTGGTTCCCTATAGTCCGCGCAGGCGGTTCCCCGAGTAAGGGCATCAGGCCCCGGGGCTAAGAGGGAACACGGAAGGGAGCGGACCCAATTCGGGCGCTGTTCAAGCCGTGGCTGCCCCCGCAACTGTGAGCGGCGAGCACCGTTCATCGTCGTGCCACTGGGCGACGGACCTTCGACTAACGCACGAAGGCACCGGCGACCGGGAAGGCCGGACGGTGTGCAGACCCGCAAGCCAGGAGACCTGCCGCCTGTCACCGCGTTGCCCAAGGGACGGGGGTCCTGTAGGGGCGGTATGCCGCAAGCGGTGAAACCATGTCCGTAACTTAATTGACGATTTTAATCGGAGGTTTCACGCAATGACTGTTCAGTCTCAGAATTCCCATCACGCCGGTCAGACGGCTTCGTCCGCCGCCGAGCGCGCCGCGCCCGCCATGCTGGCTCTGTTGTTCGGCGCTTTCCTGGTGTTCGGCACCGGGTTCGCTCATCCGGACACGATCCACAACGCGGCCCACGATTCGCGCCACGCTTTCGCGTTCCCCTGCCACTAAGGGGGTTCTCATGACAATCCGTATCTTTACGGTCGCCCTGCTTGCGGGGCTGGCCGCGGGCCTCGTCGTGTCCGCGATGCAGCATTTCACGACCACCCCGATCATCCTGCATGCCGAGCAATATGAATCCGGTTCCGCCGGTGGCGGGCATGCCAGCCTCAATCTCGACGCCCGCGGTCTGGGCGGGGCCAAGCTGTTCCTGGCCCATGGCGCCGCCGAACATGCCCAAGACGGGGCCGAGCCCTGGGCGCCCGAAGACGGGATCGAGCGCACGCTCTATACCGTTTTGGCCAACGTCCTGACCGGGATGGGCTTTGCCCTGGTCCTGACGGCGGTGATGTTCATGCGCGGCCGTCCGGTCGATGGCCGTCAAGGCGTCGTCTGGGGGCTGGCTGGGTTCGCCATCGTTTCCTTGGCGCCGTCGTTGGGCCTGCCGCCGGAAGTTCCCGGTTCGGTCGCGGCGGAACTGAACGCACGCCAAATCTGGTGGGCGTTCTGCGCCGTTTCGACGGCGGCCGGATTGGCGTTGATGTTCCTGGGGAACAAGTCTTGGATGCCCGCCATCGGCGTGCTGGCGCTGCTCGTGCCGCATATTGTCGGCGCGCCCCATCCGGACGAAATGGGCGGCGCCGTGCCGCCCGAACTGGCGGCCCATTTCGTCGCTGCCTCGCTGGTCACCGCCGCCGTGTTCTGGGCCTTCCTGGGCTGGATCACCGGCACCCTGGCCAAGCGGTTCCAATTGATCGCCGATTGATCCACCTGATCTATCTGGTGATCGATTTCTGATCTGGTTGACGGCGGCCCCGGATGCGGGGCCGCCGTTAACGCATCCATTGATCGACGCCGCCCCTATCGGGCAGTCTGGGGCAAACGCCATTCGACAAGCCGAGGATCGATCCCATGGTTCGCCCACCTTCCATTCCCCGCGATGTTCTGATCGCCGAGACCCGCCGGTTGCTGATGGGCGGGCGCGCGGGCGTGATCTCCACGACCTTTCGCGGGCGGGAAAGCTGGCCCTATGGCTCGCTCGCGACCTATGCGCCGGATACGGACGGACGACCGATCTTTCTGTTTTCCGGCCTGTCGGACCATACGGGTAATTTGGCCAAGGACCCCAAGGCGTCGCTGCTGGTCGAACAGGCCCTGCGCCGTAAAAACCCGCAACAGGGCCCGCGCATTACCGTTTTGGGCCGGGTCGAGAAAACGACGGAGCCGCGCCACCGCGCCCGCTTCCTGGCGCGTCACCCGGGGGCGGCGCGCTATGCCGATTTCGGCGATTTCGGATTCTACGTGATGTCGATCGAACGGGTGCATCTGGTCGGCGGGTTCGCCCGCGCGCAATGGCTCAAGGGCGAGGAAATCGCCACCCCCGCCGAGGCGGCCCAGGCCGTGGCCGAGGCCGAGGCCGGGGTGATCGCCCATATGAATGCCGACCATGCGGATGCCCTGGACCTTTACGCCAATGTCCTGCTGGGCCGGAAGGGCGCGGGATGGCGGGCGGTCGCCTGCGATCCCTGGGGGTTGGACATGATGCGCGACGACGCGCCCGCGCGCCTGGAATTCGACGCCATGGCCGCCGATGCCGGGGATTTGCGCAAGGCCCTGGTCGCCTTGGTCGGCAAGGCCCGCGCCCGCGCCTGACCTCCCGTCGTTTCGGTTCGAAAAATGTGAAAGTAATGTTGCCCCCTTGCGACGGTAAGGCTAAGTTCCGCCGGAAACCTTGGTTAACAGGGGCGCAGGGAGACATTCAGGGACCTATGACGTGACGACCCGCCGGGGCCGGTGGGCGGCGTGCACCCTCTCTTCCATGAAAAAGCAGACCCAACGAACCGCTTAACCGCGTGCATCGGGCGCAATCGTCATCCTTAAAGGAGTTCACCGTGGAGAACGCAGGACACTTCATCTCTAACTTCGGTTTGGACAAACACGGACTTTCAGGGGTCCGCCGGGCCTATTGGAACCTGGAAGCTCACGACCTGTTCGAGGAAGCCATCCGTCGCGGCGAAGGCCGTCTTTCCGCCGGCGGCGCCATCGTCACCGAAACGGGCCAGCACACGGGCCGTTCGCCCAATGACCGTTTCATCGTCGAAGAAGACGCGACCAAGGGCGAAATCTGGTGGGGCAACGTCAACCGCCCGATCTCGGAAGCGCATTTCGACGGCTTGCTCGCCAAGATGCTGAAGCATTACGAAGGCAAGGACGCGTTCGTCCAGGATTGCTACGCCGGCGCCCATCAGAACCATCGCTTGAAAGTTCGCGTGGTGACCGAGGAAGCTTGGCACAACCTGTTTGCGCGCAACATGTTCATTCAGCCGCCGGCCCGTGACTTGGAAGGCTTCGAGCCCGAATTCACGGTCATCCAGGCGCCTAGCTTGACCGCCGATCCGGCGGCCGACGGCACGACGTCGGGCACATTCATCGTCGTTCACCTGTCCCGGCGCATGATCATCGTCGGCGGCTCGGCCTATGCCGGTGAAATCAAGAAGTCGATCTTCTCGATCATGAACTACATGCTGCCGCCGCAGGACGTGCTGCCGATGCATTGCTCGGCCAACATGGGCGACGACGGTTCGACCGCGATCTTCTTCGGCCTGTCCGGGACCGGCAAGACGACGCTGTCCGCCGACAGCACGCGGACCCTGATCGGCGATGACGAACACGGCTGGGGCATGGACGGCATCTTCAACTTCGAAGGCGGCTGCTACGCCAAGACGATCAATCTGACCCACGAGGCCGAGCCGGAAATCTTTGATCTGTGCCATACCTTCGGCTCGATCATCGAGAACGTGGTGATGGATCCGCAGGATGGGTCGCTTGATTTCTTCGATGCCTCGCTGACCGAAAACGGCCGCGTGTCCTACGACATTTCCAAGGTCTCCAACGCGTCCTCGACCGGATGCGGCGGCCAGCCCAAGGACATCGTCATGCTGACCTGCGATGCCTTCGGCGTTCTGCCGCCGATCAGCCAGCTGACCCCGGATCAGGCGATGTATCACTTCCTGTCCGGTTACACCGCCAAGGTCGCGGGCACCGAGCGTGGCCTGAAAGAGCCGCAGGCGACGTTTTCGACCTGCTTCGGCGCGCCGTTCATGCCGCGCCACCCCACGGTTTACGCCAAGCTGCTGGGCGAGAAGATGGCCAAGCACAATGCCAAATGCTGGCTGGTCAACACCGGCTGGTCCGGCGGCGGCTACGGCGAGGGCGAGCGTATGAAGATCGCCTATACCCGGGCCATGCTGCATGCGGCGCTGGACGGCAAGCTCGACGCCGCCGGCTTCACCGCCGACCCCAACTTTGGGGTGCTGGTGCCGAACGCCTGCCCGGACGTCCCGACGGAAGTTCTCAATCCGCGTAACACCTGGGCCGACGGCGCCGCCTACGATGCCCAGGCCCGGCACTTGGTGCAGTTGTTCGAAGACAACTTCCGCCAGTTCGAAGGCCATGTCGGCGACAGCGTGAAAGCCGCTGCCATTCGCGCCGCCGCCTGATCGTTTCTTCGGTCATTAAGTTCGAGAGACCGGCGCTCCTTCGGGGCGCCGGTTTTTCTTTGGTCAGATGAGGGAGCATCGGGCAAAATAGTCGTGAAAACAGACTAATAACGGGAGACTACGGTGAGAATCTTCCTCGTAATTCTGATGCTCGGCCTGATCGCGCCGATGACGGGGGCCCAGGCCAAACCTCCGATTCAGGAGACGGCCCAGCCCTCGGTTACGGATATCGTCTTTTCCGAAATCGAAAAGCGCGTGCTGCGTGAAGTTCTGGGCGACGGTCGCTATGAAGCGACCCGTGACGGCGGCTATCACAAGACCGCCAAGGATCATCGCTACGATGATTTGGAGCGGGGCCGCGACGGCAAGATCTACGGCGACAAAAAGGACAAGGCCGGAAATGGCCGGGGCAAAGGCCTGCCGCCGGGTCTGGCGAAGAAAGGCAAATTGCCCCCGGGTCTGCAAAAGCAGCTGGAGCGCAAGGGACATCTGCCGCCGGGTCTGGCCAAGAACCCGCTGCCTTATGAAGCCGTGACGCATCTGCCGCCGCCGCCGGCGGGTACCGAACGGGCCATCGTCGATACCTCGGTCGTGCTGTTGGAAAAGGGCACGGGCCTGATCCTCGACGTTCTGAAGGACGTCCTGACCCGCCAATAACGCCGCCGTCCTCCGACGGTCGTTCCGCCGCGCCGCCGTTTCATGCGGCGCGGTTCAATCTTCCCTTGACATGTTATTGCGAATGATTTGCAATTGCATAATAAGAGAAGAGCCAAACGACCGAACGGAAAGAACAACATGGGACATATGGGACATCGCGGCGGCCATGGTGGCGGCCACGGCGGCGGAAAACGCGGACCGGGCGACACGGCGAATAGAAATGAAGGCGGGCTGTACAGCGACATGTCCGGCATCTTCAAGCAGACCCGCGCCACTGCTTGCCCCGATATCACCCGCGCCGCCGACGGCGGCTTGCAACAGGCCGCGGCCTGCGGTGCGTCCGATCAGGCGGCGGAACGTCCACGCCGGTTGGATTTTTCCGATATGGATTTGCCGGAATGCCTGCTGATCAAGCCGATCCGCCTATGGCTGCACGGGCCTGAAAACTGGAATCTGGTGGGCATGCAGTACCGCGCCCATTTCGGGCCGAAACGGTCGGTCGAGGCGCTGATGGCGCTGCGCGGGGTGATCGAGACCCTCAACGACGGCGGCCGTCGAATGATGCATTTCCACAAGGCCTGGCGGCGCATCACGACCGGGGACGAACGGGCCCTGGTCGCCCTTGCCGCAGCTGTGCAGGCGGGCGATACGGACCGTGCTGCGGCGATGGTCGTGCGTCTGGTCGGGGCATCATGGCAGGCGCAATTGCTGATCGACATGGCATCGTTGACGGCGGTCTTCACCGACAAGGGACATCGCTTCGTGCATTTGCCGCCGCGCGGCCGTGGCCGCGACGCGAACGGGATCAGGATGCTCGCGAGCGAACCGCCGCGACGGACAGCGCCAGCCAGCCGGCCATAAGCGCGAACCCGCCCCAGGGGGCCAGGAAGGTCAGCCCCCAAAAGCCTAAGGCCGTGGCGGCATAGAGCGATCCGGAAAACAGCAGCGTGCCGATGGTGAACAAGGCCGCCGCCCCGGCGGCCCACGGCCCGGCCCTGGTCCCCGACCGATCCTGGACCAGGGCCGCGCCGACCATCGCCAGGGTATGCCACATGTGATAGCGATTGGCCGTGTCGAACTGTCCCTTCAGGATATCGTCGCCCTGCAACCCGTGCGCGCCGTAGGCACCCAGGGCCACGGCCAGCGCGCCCAATATCCCCGCCAATACGATCCATCCGCGGCCTTTGGTCATGCCTGTTCTCCGGGTTTGAGGTGTTTGGTTTCGGCGGCGGCCTCGACCAGCGCGGAAAACAGCGCCAGGTTGGGATCGCCTTGTTCCAGAAAGAATTCCGGGTGCCATTGCACGCCTAGACAGAACCGCCGGTCGGGACGCTCGGCCCCTTCGATCACGCCGTCGGGGGCGACCGCGTTGACGACCAGGGTCGGCGGCAGGGTACGGGGCGCTTCGTTATGGGCGGTGTTGACCCGGATTTCGTCGCGCCCGACGATCCGGTGCAGCAACGTACCGGGCTTCACGGCCACGGCATGGGCCGTTTCCTCGGCGGGCTTTTCATTCAGGTGGTCGATGGCCCCGCCAACCTCGGATTTCAGATCCTTGATCAGACGCGCGCCCTCGACCGTGGCGATAACCTGCAAGCCGGCGCAAATCCCCAACAGGGGAATATCCTTATCGATCGCGGCGCGGACCAGGGGAACCTCGGCGACATGGCGGGGATGGGGCTGTTCCGCAACCAGGCTTTCGCCGCCGTAGTAGGCCTCAGGGAAGGGATAGAAACCGCCCGGCACGATCACGCCGCCGACGGCTTGCAGGTAGGCGTCCCGCGCTTCGGCGATATAGGGCAGGCCGACGGGCAGGCCGCCTGCCTTCCATACGGCGTCGAAATAGGCTTGGCGCAAGGCGTAATGCGGGCGCTTCGAAAAGCTGCCTTGTTCCTGATAGTCCAAAAGGACGCCGATGATGGGGCGGGGCATCTGAATCTCCCTGGTCGGGAAAAGGGGTTGTGCGCGGGCAGTTGTTGATATCCGGCGGGCGGAGGCCTACGCTCAAGCGGTTATACCCCAGAGGAGTTCAATGGTCGATTACGAGGCGCATACGGAATTGCGGTCTGTCGACCGTCAGGCGATGCATCCATCGTTATTGGCGTTGTATGACTACTGGGCGGGGCTCGCTTCGGGCGGATCCTTGCCGGTATGGGGTGGCGCCGCCGGATCCGGGTTTCGATTGGTCGATATTCCGCCCGCGGTCCTGCCGATCATGACGATTGTCGAAGTTGGCCCTGAAGATGGCGACTTCGTCTATCGCTATTGGGGAACGGATCGCAACGTGTTCCAGGGCACCCGGCCGGATCCGACCGGCAGGCCGGTCCTGACCGGGGTGATCCAGGCCAACGCGGCAAACGTTTTGCAGCAATACAAAGACGTATATGCCGATGGGAAGCCGCATCTGTTCAGCAACTCGTATCAATTGCCGAGCGGGATATCCGCCGAATGCCAAACGCTGCGCCTACCCTTGTCCAAAGGCGGTCCGGGCGTGGGCATGATCGCGGCAGCGTCGATTTTTCTGGACCATGCCGAAGAGTTCAAAAAGCTGCGCCAAGGTATGGTTTGAGCTTTGGCTCAACGAAATTTGAATTCCGACAGGCAAAACTTGCATACCAAAACGCTCATGATCCCTCTACCATGGTCGTCGGAGGAGTGAGATGACGCGTGGTAAGCCGGGGGCTAAGCCGATGGTTTCAGCCATGGGGTATCTGGAGTTCGAGGTTCTGCCGCTCGACGTCGATTTGATGGCGCCGGGCCAGCCGGAGATTCTCGACTACTGGAATAGCCTGCGTGGCGATGCTTTCGCTCCCCGTTGGCAGGACTTCAAACTTCATCGCCTGCCGCCCGACATGTTGCCGATGGTCGTTGTCGTCGACGTACTCGAGGACGGTGCGGGCTTTGTCTATCGGTTCTGGGGAACCGAGCGGGCGATGCTGTACGGATTGGAAGGGACGGCCAAGGAAGTGCGCGAGGTTTTGCCCGATTATGCCGGATCGATCGTCGTCGATCAGTACCGTCTGACCATGGAGGCGCGGGCGCCGTTGTTGTTCCGCAATACCTATCCGCTGAAACCTGCGGAGAAGTCGATCTCGATCACGTTGCGTCTGCCGTTGTCGTCGGATGGGCAGAAGATCGACAAGCTGGTCGCGTCGTCGGTGGTGTTGGAAAACCCCGAGACGCTGGCCAACTTCATCAATCCGAAAAAGAACGCGCCGCCCGCCGTCGACGATTAACGCGGCAGGTCGGTCGTCCCCATCAGGAATTCGTCGATCGAGCGGGCGCACTGACGGCCTTCGCGGATCGCCCAGACCACCAGGGACTGGCCGCGACGCATGTCGCCCGCGGCGAAGACCTTGGGCTGCGACGTCGCATACTTGTCCGTATCCGCCTGCACGTTGCCGCGCGGATCCAGGTCCAGGCCCAGGGATTCGAGCATGCCGTTGTGGACGGGATGGACGAAGCCCATCGCCAGCAGAACCAGGTCGGCCTTCAGCGTGAACTCGCTGCCGGCCACTTCGACCATTTCCATGCCGCCGCTCTCGCTCGGCTTCCATTCCAGGCGGATGCCATTCAACTCGGCGACACGGCCGTCGGGGCCGGCGGTGAACGACTTGGTGGCGACGGCGAAGTCGCGCACGCAGCCTTCCTGGTGCGAGGACGAGGTCCGCAGTTTCAGCGGCCAGTTCGGCCAGCTCAGGGCCTTGTTTTCTTTTTCCGGCGGCTGAGGCATCAGTTCCAGCTGCGTGACCGAAGCCGCACCATGACGGTTCGAGGTGCCGACGCAGTCAGACCCGGTGTCGCCACCGCCGATGACCACGACGTGCTTGCCGGTGGCCATGATTTCAGAGGCCTGCGGCGTGTTCGAGCCGGCGACGCGGCGGTTCTGCTGGGTCAGGAATTCCATGGCGTAGTGCACGCCCGGCAGTTCCCGGCCCGGGACCGGCAGGTCACGCGGATGTTCCGAGCCGCCGCACAGCGCGACCGCGTCGAAATCCTTGACCAGATCGGCCGCATCGACGTTCACGCCGACGTGGCTGTTGGGGCGGAATTCCACGCCTTCGGCCTGCATCTGCGCGATGCGGCGGTCGATCAGGTGTTTTTCCATCTTGAAGTCGGGGATGCCGAAGCGCAGCAGGCCGCCGATGCGTTCGTTCTTTTCGAACACGACGACCCGGTGACCGGCGCGCGCCAATTGCTGCGCACAGGCCAGCCCGGCGGGGCCGGAGCCGACGACGGCGACGCGCTTGTCGGTGTGATGCGCGGCGATCTGCGGCTTGATCCAGCCTTTGGCCCAACCCTTGTCGACCAGCGAACATTCAATGGTCTTGATGGTGACCGGCGTGTCCTGAAGGTTCAGGGTGCACGAAGCTTCGCACGGCGCCGGACAAACCCGTCCGGTGAATTCCGGGAAGTTGTTGGTCGAATGCAGCAGGTCCAGCCCTTCGCGCCATTTGTTGCGATAGGCGTAGTCATTCCATTCCGGGATGATGTTGTTCACCGGGCAGCCCTGATGGCAGTACGGAATCCCGCAATCCATGCAGCGCGCACCCTGTTCCGACACTTCCGAATCGGACAGCGGCTCGATGAACTCTTGCCAATGCTTCAGGCGCTCTTCAACCGGACGATAAGAACGGTCGTGACGCTCGATCTCCAAAAATCCTGTGGGTTTGCCCATTTTTTTATTCCCCAGCCAGCGCGGCCGTTTCCGAGGCGGCGCGTTCCTGCATGTCGCGAAGCGCGCGGCGATAATCGACCGGAACGATCTTGACGAACTTGGGCAGGTAGGCGTCCCAGTTGTCGAGGATCTGTTTGGCACGCGAGCTTCCGGTGTAACGGTGGTGGTTCTCGATCAGGCCCTTGAGACGGCGCGCGTCGAACCGCATCGGGTCCGAAGCCACGTCCTCGGTGCCGTCGTCCGCCTCGGCGGCGTCGATCGGCTCCAATTCGACCATGCCCTGATTGCACAGCGAAGCGAAGTCGCCCGCTTCGTCCAGGATATAGGCGATCCCGCCCGACATGCCCGCGGCGAAGTTACGTCCGGTTTCACCCAGGACGACGACCGTTCCGCCGGTCATGTATTCGCAACCGTGGTCCCCGCAACCCTCGACCACCGCGGTGGCGCCGGAGTTACGCACGGCAAATCGTTCGCCGGCCAGACCGCGGAAATAGCATTCCCCGGAAATGGCGCCGTACAGCACCGTGTTGCCGACGATGATGTTCTGCTCGGGCACGATCGGGCTTTTCGGCGACGGATAGACGGCGATGCGTCCACCCGACAGGCCCTTGCCGACATAGTCGTTGGCGTCGCCCGACAGTTCGAACGACACGCCCTTGGACAGCCAAGCGCCGAAGCTCTGACCCGCGTTGCCCGTGAACTTCACGTGGATGGTGTCGTCCGGCAGGCCCGCGTGACCGTGGCGCAGGGCGATCTCGCCCGACATCATGGCCCCGACGGTGCGGTTGATGTTGATGATCGGGTATTCCAGGCTGACCGGGGTGCCGCCTTCGATGGCGTCCTTGGCATCCTTGATCAGCTGGTGGTCGAGCGCTTTCTCCAGGCCGTGGTCCTGGGATTCGCAGTTGTAGATGTTGACGCCTTCGGCCGGTTTCACCGGGGCCAGCAGGCGCGTGACATCGACGCCATGGGCTTTCCAGTGATCGACCGCGGGGCGGACATCCAGGGCTTCGCGGCGGCCGATCATTTCGTTGATCGTGCGGAAGCCCAGCTCGGCCATGATCTCGCGCACTTCCTCGGCCATGAAGGTGAAGAAGTTGACGATGTGCTCCGGCTCGCCGGTAAAGCGCTTGCGCAGTTCCGGGTCCTGCGTCGCAACGCCGACCGGACAGGTGTTGAGGTGACACTTGCGCATCATGATGCAGCCTTCGGCGATCAACGCCGAGGTCGCGAAGCCGAATTCGTCGGCCCCCAACAGCGCGCCGATGACCACGTCACGGCCGGTGCGGATGCCGCCGTCGACCTGAACCGAGATGCGACCGCGCAGGGCGTTCATCACCAGGGTCTGGTGCGCTTCGGCCAGGCCCAGTTCCCACGGGCCGCCGGCGTTCAGGATCGAGGTCAGCGGGCTGGCCCCGGTGCCGCCGTCGTGGCCGGAAATGGTCACGTGATCGGCATAGGCCTTGCTGACCCCCGCGGCGACCGTGCCGACGCCCACTTCGGACACCAGCTTGACCGACACACGGGCCTTCGGGTTGACGTTCTTCAGGTCGTGGATCAGCTGCGCCAGATCCTCGATCGAATAGATGTCGTGGTGCGGTGGCGGCGAAATCAGGCCGACGCCCGGGGTCGAATGACGCACGCGGGCGATCCATTCGTCGACCTTATGGCCGGGCAACTGGCCGCCTTCGCCGGGCTTGGCGCCCTGCGCCATCTTGATTTGCAGGTCGTCGGCGTTGACCAGATATTCGGTCGTCACGCCGAACCGGCCCGAGGCCACCTGCTTGATCCGCGACTTCATGCTGTCGCCGTTGGGCAGGGGCTTGTAACGGGATTCGTCCTCGCCGCCTTCGCCCGTGTTCGAGCGACCGCCGATACGGTTCATGGCGATGGCCAGGGTCGTGTGGGCTTCCCAGGAAATGGAGCCGAACGACATCGCGCCGGTGGCGAAGCGCTTGACGATTTCCGACGCGGGTTCGACCTCGTCCAACGGAACGGGCTTGCCCACGGGCTTCAGATCGAACAGGCCGCGCAGGTTCTTCAGCTTCGCGGTCTGGTCATTGATCTTGGCGGTATAGGCCTTGAACTGCTTGTAGTTGGCCGACCGAACGGCGTGCTGAAGCGTGCCGATGGTTTCCGGCGTCCAGACGTGCTCTTCGCCGCGGACGCGGAAGGCCAGGTCGCCGCCGACGTCCAGGTCGCCGCGATACAGCGGACCGTCGCCGAAGGCGAGGCTGTGGCGGCGTTCGGTTTCCTCGGCGATCTCGTTGATGCCTGAGCCTTCGACCTTGGTCGCCGTGCCGGTGAAGTAGGCATCGATCAGATCGCTCGACAAGCCGACGGCGTCGAAGATCTGCGCCCCGCAATAGGACTGATAGGTCGAGATGCCCATCTTGGACATGACCTTGAGCATGCCCTTGCCGACGGCCTTGATGTAGTACGAATGGGCCTTGGCTTCGCTCAGGCCTTCGCCCTTTTCGGCGACGATGTTGGAAATCGTATCGAACGCCAGATAGGGGTTCATGGCCTCGGCGCCGTAACCGGCGAGCAGGCAGAAATCATGCACGCGGCGGGCTTCGCCGGTTTCCACGACCAGGCCGACCTCGGTCCGCAGGCCCTGACGGATCAGGTGATGGTGCACGGCACCGGTCGCCAGCAGCGCCGGAACGGCGATGTTGTCGGCATCCATGCAGCGGTCGGACAGGATGATGATGTTGTAACCCTGTTCGCGGACGACCTTTTCGGCCTTCTGACAGATGCGGTCCACGGCCTGGGCCATGGTCTGCCGGTTCGGGCCGGTGTTCTGGTAGCAGATGTCCAGCGTATACGTGCGGAATTCGCCGTCGACGTGGTTTTCGATGCGGCGGATGCGCTCCAGGTCCGTGTTCGACAAAATCGGTTGATCGACTTCAAGCCGCTTGTGCTTGCCGCCCGACCCCAGGTCGAGCAGGTCCGGACGCGGGCCGATGAAGCTGACCAGCGACATCACCAGTTCTTCGCGGATCGGATCGATCGGCGGGTTGGTGACCTGCGCGAAGTTCTGGAAGAAATAGTCGTACA